>NZ_JBEZDT010000011.1:0-104297 GCF_040648455.1 Catellatospora sp. NPDC049133 | reverse complement strand
CTGTCTGCCTGCGGCTGCCGCGGCGGGCGGTTGGGACGGTGCCCTTCCTCTACGTTTTGGGTTTGAATGGTGCCCTTCCTTGCTTGGCGGTGGGCCGCTCCCGGAGGGAGCGGCCCTGAGGTGGAGGCGGCGTCCGCCGACCGACGTCGCGTCAGCCGACCGACGTCAGGCTGGGCTGCTGGGGGACGGTGGGCTTGAGCTGTGCCTTGTGGGCCAGTTCGGTGACCGCGGCCTTCTTGCGGGCGCGGTGGGCCGCCACGTGCGAGCGCGTGGCGCAGCGCTCGGAGCAGAAGCGGCGGCAGTTGTTGGACGAGGTGTCGAGGTAGACGTTGCCGCAGCGGTCGTCGGCGCAGACGCCGAACCGGGCGCTGCCGTACTCGCAGAGCCACACGGACAGGCCCCAGACGGCGCCGGCCAGGTACTCGGCGCTGACCGCGGAGCCGCGGCTGGTGACGTGGATGTGCCAGTTCCCGGACTCATGACCGGAGATGCGGGGGTGCACCGGATGGGCTTCGAGCAGCGAGTTGAGCTCTTCGACGGCCTCGCGTTCGCGGCCGTGCGCGCCGTGTTCGAACACCTCGCGCAGCCGCCGTTGTGCCTTGCGGAACACCTGCAGGTCGCGTTCGGTGGCGTCCTCGCACATCCAGTCCGGCCCCGGCAGGACAGCGCGGAGCTGGCTCAGGTCGTCCAGCGGCGCGTTGACAAGATCAACAGCCGTTCGGGCGTACGCATCGAAGTTCACCCGACAAAGGTAGTGCACCTACGGCGTGCGTGGGGTGTCAACATAGTGGGGTATGAAGCGAGCGTGACCGTCGGTGATCAGACTGGTGCTCTCCCGTAGTCCCAGTCCCGCCGACTCGCCATCGATGATCCACGAACCCAGCACCACGTGGTTGCCCTGGAACGAAGGCAGCGCACGGAACTCCTGGAAGCAGTGGCCGCCGGTGTCGTAGATACCGTCCGTGACCTGCTCGCCTGTGGCAGTGACGATCCGCACATTGGCCCCCTCGCGGCCGAGCAGCGGTTTGGCCACGTACTCGGCCAGGTCCCGCGGGCCGTCCAGGTATGCCGGCAGCAGCAGCTCGTGGCCCGGGTGCAGCTCCCAGAGCACGGCCAGCAGCGCCTTGTTCGACAGCAGCAGCTTCCAGGCCGGCTCGATCCAGGTGGTCGGGGTGCCCGGGTCCAGCGCGAGCCGCCCGTACGGCTCGGCGACCATCCACTCCCAGGGGTACAGCTTGAAGATCGTGCTGATCGGGTCGCCGCCGCTGTCGCGGAAGCGCCGCCCGTCCCAGGCGATGTCGAGCATCGGGGTGACCCGCACGTCCAGGCCGGCCTGGTGCGCGGTGTCGGCCAGGTAGCCGACGGTCATCAGGTCCTCGAACGTCTCCTCCAGGTTCGACCACGCGAAGTGCACCGGGCCCGCGGCGAACTGGGGGCCGAGCCGGCGCCACGCGGCGATCAGACGCTCGTGCAGGCTGTTCCACTGGTCCAGGTCCGGCCGGGTGTCGGTGAGCCAGAACCACTGGATGATCGCCGCCTCCAGCAGCGACGTGGGCGTGTCCGCGTTGTACTCCAGCATCTTCGGCGGGCCGCTGCCGTCGTACCAGAGGTCGAACCGGCCGTACAGGGTCGGCGGCTGCTCGCGCCACACCCGGCGCACCTCGTCCACGGCCCAGGCCGGGATGCCGAAGTCGACCCACCGGTCCTGCTCGACGACGTGCTTGGCGGCCGCGAGCGACATCCGGTGCAGCTCCTCGGTCGCCTCCTCCAGCCGGAGCACCTCGTCCAGGGTGAACGAGTAGCAGGCCGACTCGTCCCAGTACGGGGTGGTGGCGCCGTCGTCGAGCTTGGTGTCGGCGTAGAGCATGCCCTGCGCCCGGACCTTCTCCCGCCAGTCCGGGCGCGGTTCGATCTGATGACGCTGCACGAGCGGTCAGCCGCCGCAGGAGGCGAGGTGGGTGCCGAAGCCGCCCGAATCGGGCAGCGCCTCGGTAGGGGCGGGGGGCTCGGCCAGCCGGATGCCGGAGCTGCCGGCGGCGAACACGGTCTGCTGGGGGTCGGGCTGACCCCAGCAGTCGTCGTCATCGTCGTCCAGGGCACAGGCCAGGCCGGCGACGAGCAGCACGACCCCACCGATGATCACGGCGGGGGAGCGGAGCGGGTTCGAGTTCACAGCTGAAGTTTGTAGCCGACGCACACAACCCTCCCATCACCGAGATATCGAGCAGTGTTCTTGTATACAACGGGCAGGAGTCCCGTGAGCCCTTCGGTGCAGGCGGGTTACGCTGCCATCATGCTTCGCTCCGTGATCCTCGCCGCCGCCCGATCCCAGAAGGTGGAACGGCTCGTAGAGACCGCCCCGGTCAGCCGGGACGTCGTCAAGCGTTTCGTCGCCGGCTCCGGAACCGGCGAGGCCCTCGCCGCCACCCGGCAGCTCGCCGACGCCGGCCTCTGCATCACCCTGGACAACCTGGGCGAGGACACCCTCACCGCCGAGCAGGCCAACGCCACCAAGGAGGCGTACCTGGAGCTGCTCGCCGCGCTCGGCCACGCCGGGCTCACCGCGCCGAAGGAGGGCGGCGGCGGGGTCACCGTGGCCACCGCCGAGGTCAGCCTGAAGTTGTCCGCACTCGGCCAGGCCTTCGACGAGCAGCTCGCGGAGAAGAACGCCCGCGAGATCTGCGAGGCCGCCGCGGCCCTGGGCACCACGGTCACCCTGGACATGGAGGACCACACCACCACCGACTCGACTTTGGACATCCTGTCCCGGCTGCGCCGCGACCACCCGGGCACCGGCGCGGTGCTGCAGGCGTACCTGCGCCGCACCGAGGGCGACTGCCGGGAGCTGGCCACCGCCGGGTCGCGGGTGCGGCTGTGCAAGGGGGCGTACAAGGAGCCCGAGCACGTCGCGTACCAGGCGCCGCTGGAAGTGGACAAGTCGTATGTGCGGTGCATGAACATCCTCATGGCCGGCGAGGGCTACCCGATGCTGGCCACCCACGACCCGCGCCTGATCGCCATCGCGCAGGACCGGGCCCGCTGGTTCGACCGCTCGCCGGACGAGTTCGAGTTCCAGATGCTGTACGGCATCCGCCCCGAGGAGCAGGCCCGCCTGGCCCGCGCCGGGCACACCGTGCGCGTCTACGTGCCCTACGGCACCGAGTGGTACGGCTACCTGATGCGCCGGCTCGCCGAGCGCCCCGCCAACCTCGCCTTCTTCGGACGGGCGCTGATCTCGAAGAAGTGACCGTCCGGCCGAATCACCTCGGCCGCGCAGGTGGGTAGCGTCCTCGTCCGTGATCGCCGAGGACGCCGCCCATTCCACCGACGGATCCTCGCCGCCCGTCCCGACTCCGCACCCCGTTCCGGCGCAGCGCGCCGTGCCGGATCCGTACCCGGACTCGTACGCGGTGCCGGGTCCGCAGCCGGCGCCGGGCCCGCCGCCCGGTTTCGGGGCGCCCTACCCGTACCCCACGCTCTGGCCCGATCCGGCGCTGCTGCACCGGCCGCGCCGCCGCTGGGGCCGGGTGATCGGGCTGGTCGCCACGGGCCTGACGCTGGCCTGCGCGGCCGCCGGGGGCCTGGCGGTGGTGCTGGTCCCGCCGGTGCTCGACCAGCTCGCCGCGGCGGGCACGCAGACCCCCGGCACCGCACCCAGCCCGCAGCCGGACGACAAGCTGAGCGTGCGCCAGGCCTGGGTCAAGGAGCGCATCGACGCGGCGCTGGCCGTGCAGCGCGAGGCCCTGCTCGCCGGGGACGAGAAGGCCTACCTGTCGGTGGTCGAACCGACCGCCACCGATGCCCTCGACCGGCTGCGGATCCAGTTCCGCTCGCTGCGCGCGATGCAGGTCGCGGCGTGGACCGACCGCGGCTACCAGCCGAGTCCCAGCCCGAACGACGAGTGGCAGGTACGGCTGAGCAGCACGCCGTGCTTCGTCGTCGCGGTGTGCAACGAGTCCCGGACACCGTCGTTCATGCGCTGGCGCATCGAGGACGGCCGGGCGGTGCTGGCGTACTGGGAGCCGGGCGACAAGGACGGCGGCGCGCCCTGGCAGACCGACGAGCTGGTCGCGCTGGCAGGTGCGCGCACCGTGGTCGCGACCACCCCCGTCTTCGAGCGGGAGCTGCCCATGCTGCTCCGCGAGGCCGAGAAGGCCGCGAAGGTCGCCGACCGGTACGCCGTCGGCACCCCGCCCACCCGCTACCCGGTGTACTACGCGGACAGCCGCGAGTGGGAGCGCTGGTACGGCGGCCACCCGCCGGACTGGGCCGGCGGCGTCGCCATCCCGGTGACGCGCGAGCGCTACGAGCTGGTGCTCAACGGCGCCTACCTGACGCGGGCCGGGCTGGGCGAGCTGATGCGGCACGAGCTGGCGCACGCCTCCTCGCTGGCCGGGGCCGGCGGCGGCTACGGCTCCTGGTGGCTGGTCGAAGGGCTCGCCGAGGAGGCCGGGGCGAACGGGGCCAAGCCTGCGGCGTACCCGGCGATGGCCGAGGTGCGCCGGTTCGTCAAGAAGTGGAATCGCGACATCGAGCTGGCCGCGCCCGGCGAGAAGACCCCGGAGTCGGAGGTGGCGGGCCGTTACGGCGTCGCCTACCTGGCCGTGCACCGCCTGGTCGCCCGGTTCGGGTTCGCCAAGGCGATGGCGTTCTTCAAGTCTGTGCTGCACTTCCGGAAGGAGGCGGCGCTGGCGGCCCCGGAGCAGCTCGGCGTGAGCTGGGCGGCGGTGGAGCGGGATCTGGTCGACTACGTGCGGCGCACCGCCCGCTGAGCGGCGGCTGGACGACGTCGAAGCAGGGTGAAACGGGCGCACCGCTTTGGATCGCCCATGCCGCTCATACCGGATTCGACTGCCGCGAGCCCTACCCGTTGCCGCAACCCGTTGGTAGCCTCCACGTCCGTGCCCCCCGAGGACGAGACCCCTTCCGCCGGTTGGCCCCCGCCCGCCGATCGACGCTCGCCCGACGAGACCGGCACGGGGGCCGTCGACCCCTGGGCGAGGACCGCCCCGGACCTCCTGCCGCTCGACGACGAGGACCCCACCCCGGCCGCGGTGATCGCGGCCGCCCACTCCGCCGCGCCCCCCGACGACGAGCAGCCCACCGCGCCGCTGGCCGGGTATGCGCCGTCCCCGGTGGAGCCGCCGACCGCGTCCCTGGCCGGGTTCGCGGGGCCTCCGGCAGACCCGCCTACGCTGCCGCACGCCGGATACGCCCAGCAGGCGGCGGCGGACGCGACCTTCGTGCCGCCGCCCGCGCCGATGCCGCCGGCCGGCTACCCGGCACCGGCAGCTCAGGCGCCCACCACGGTTCCCGGCTACCCGGCTTCGGCCGCACACGGCGGCTATCCGGCTTCGGCGGTCCCCGCCGCCTACCCGGCTTCGGCGATGCCCGCCGGCTACCCCGCGTCCGGTGTGCCGGGCGGCTACCCGAGCGCCGGTGCGCCGGGCGGCGCGCACCCGGTGCCGCCGGTGTCCGGTGTGCCCGGATACCCGGTGTCGGGCGTTCCTGCCGGGTATCCGCAGTTTCCCGCGTCCGGAGTGCCGGGCGGTCATCCCGCGGGGTGGCCGCCGCCGCGGCGCCGGCGGCGCTGGGGGCGGGTGCTGGCGTTCGCGGTCGTGGTGCTGGTGGTCGTGTGCCTGGTCGCGGGCGGGCTGGCGGTGCTGGCGTTCCCGTGGCTGAAGGAACGGATCTCCGGCCCGGAACCGACCGGCGCGCCGAGCCCCGGACCGAACGCCCCGTTCGCCGCCCGCCAGGCGTGGATCAAGGACCGGATCGGGACGGCGCTGACCGAGCAGCACCGGGCCCTGCTGGCCGGTGACGAGGCGGCCTACCTGTCCGTGGTCGATCCGGCCGCGCCGCAGGTGCTGGACGGCATGCGCACGCAGTTCCGGTCGCTGCGCGCGATGCGGGTGGCGGGGTGGACCGACGAGCCGAGCAACCCGACCCCGGTGGCCGCCGACGGCGGCGAGCAGTGGTCGACCGAGCTGCGCGGCACTCCCTGCTTCGTGACGCCGACCTGCGCGAAGGCCGGCGCGAAGGCGCAGACCCGGTGGCGGATCCGGGACGGGCGGGCCTGGCTGTTCGAGTGGCAGCCGGTCGCCACCCAGCCGTCGCCGCACCCGTGGCAGGTCGCGGAGCTGGTCGCCGACGCGGGGGAGCGCACCGTCGTCGCGACCACGCCGGACTTCGCGGGCAAGCTGCCCGAGCTGCTGGCCGAGGCGGAGAAAGCGGCCAAGGTCGCCGACCGGTTCGCCCGCACGGGCGCCACGCCGTCGCGGTACGTCGTCTACTACGCGGGGCCGCAGGAGTGGCGGCGCTGGTTCACCTGGAACCCCGGGGACACCGTGTCCGGGGTGGCGCTGCGGGTGAGCGTGGAGCGCTGGGAGCTGATGCTCTACGACGACAACATCACGCCGGAGGTGCTGGGCGGGGTGCTTCGCCATGAGCTGACCCACGCGGCGTCGCTGGCCGGCCCGTTCAAGGACAGCGACACCATGTGGTGGCTGCACGAGGGCCTGGCCGAGTACGCCCTGATGGACGGGGCCCGGGTGCGCGACTACCTGCGGATGCCCGCCATCCGGCAGTTCGTCGAGGACGGCTGGAACGGCGACATCGAGTTCAAGGACCCGCCCAAGGGCACCAAGGGCTGGATCGTCTCCGCCCGGTACGGCGTGAGCGCGCTGGCCGTGCGGCACATGGCGGAGCGGTTCGGCGAGGCCCGGCTGGTCGAGTTCTTCCACCGGGTGGTCCACGACGGCGTGACGGTGCCCGTGGCGGCGCGGGAGACGCTGGGCGTGGAGTGGGCCGCCCTGGAGCGCGACTGCGCCGCCTTCGTCCGGGACAGCGTGCGCTGATCAAGCCCTGATCAGCCCGATCTTGGGGAAAGGCTCGCATCGGTCACAACCGTCCCGGTACCGTACTCAATACACAGGAATTTGCGTTCGCGACCTCTACCGCGACCGCGACCCGCCGCCCTGCGGCGCGGCCTGTACCGGAGGAGGTGGGCCTGCTCATGATCGGATCGACACGACAGGACGCGCGGCTGGCGGAGGTCAGATTCCTCACCGTCGCCGAGGTGGCGACCCTGATGCGGGTGTCGAAGATGACGGTCTACCGCCTGGTTCACTCGGGGGAGTTGTCCGCCGTCCGGGTGGGGCGCTCGTTCCGGGTCCCTGAGCAGGCGGTTCAGGAGTATCTGCGGGGCGCTTTCTCGGAGCAGTAGGTATCCCCGCTCACCCTGACGGTGCCCCCTGGCAGCGGGCTCGCGGCTGCTCGGCTACCCTGAACGGGTTCCACCACCGTCAACTTCGAGGGGATGCCGTATGGGCTCCGTGGTCAAGAAGCGCCGCAAGCGCATGGCGAAGAAGAAGCACCGCAAGCTGCTGCGCAAGACCCGCGTCCAGCGTCGCCGTCTCGGCAAGTGAGGCTCGCGCCCGGCGCTGAGCTGACCGTCCGATCCGCCCGCGTACCACTGGCGGATGCGTAAAGACGGGCTCAGGCCTGGGCGTGGTCCCGCGAAACCCCTGAGTGGGCCGTACAGCTCGCGGGGTTCGCGGTGCTCCTCTTCATTCTTCGCCGCCCCGGGGAGGCGCGTATGACCGCGGTCGCCAACGGCTCCGCCGCCGATCGCGCACGCGCTCCCCGGGTCGTCATCGTCACCGGCGTCAGCCGGTTCCTCGGTGCGACCGTCGCCGCCCGGATCGCCGCGGACCCCCGGGTCCGCAAGGTCGTCGGCGTGGACCGGGTGGATCCGCCCGCCGAGCTCGCGCCGCTGCTCAGCGACGTCGCGGTGCGCCGGGTCGACCTGACCGGCGGCGCGTCCTCCCTGGTCAAGCTCGGCGCCGAGGCTCTCGTGCACCTCGCCGTGGTCTCCTCGCCCGACCCGGACGCCGGCGGGCGGGCCGCGATGAAGGACCAGAACGTCATCGGCACGCTCCAACTGCTGGCCGCCTGCCAGCAGATGCCGTCGCTGCGCCGGCTCGTGCTGCGCTCCTCGACGGCGGCGTACGGTGTGTCGTTCCGCGACCCGGCCGTGTTCACCGAGGACACCGAGCCCCGGGACGCCCCGCGCGGGGGCTACGGGCGCGACATCCTCGACATCGAGTCGTACGTGCGCGGCTTCCGGCGCCGGCGGCCCGACGTCACCACCACCGTGCTGCGCTTCGCCCCGTTCATCGGCCCGCAGGCCGACACGGCCCTGCTGAAGTTCCTGGCCCGCCCGGCCGTGCCGACGGTGCTCGGGCGGGACCCGCGCCTGCAGTTCATCCACGTCGACGACGCGCTGGAGATCCTGCGCCGCTCGGTGCTGGAGGACCACCAGGGCACCTTCAACGTGGCCGGTCCGGGCACGCTGACCCTGTCCCAGGCGGTGCGCCGATCGGGGCGCATCGCGCTGCCGGTGCTGGAGCCCGCCATGCACGCCGCCGCGTCGTTCGGCCGCGGGGTAGCCGGGCTGAGCCTGGACCAGGTCGACCTGTTCGTGCACGGCCGCGTGGTCGACACCGCGAAACTCGTGCGGGAGTATGGCTGCACGCCCCGCTCGACCGCCGAAGCCTTCGACGACTTCGTGCGCGCCCAGGAGCCCGGCGCGGTCATCACCCCCGCCCGGGTGGCCGCGACCGAGCAGCGGCTGCTCGACATGATCAGGTCGGTGCGGGAGAAGCAGCGGAGGGCCGGCCGGTGAGCGTCCCCGAGTACGACGACGAGTTCGACGAGCGCGTCGCCGCGGGCCTGGCGTTCGTGCGCCGCCGGCTGTCCGGGCAGTACCAGATCGACGAGTTCGGGTTCGATCCCGAGCTGACCGAGCAGGTCTTCCAGCCGGTGCTGCGCCAGCTCTACCACCGCTGGTTCCGCACCGAGGTGATCGACGTCAAGAATTTGCCCGGCGAGGGCGGCGCGCTGGTCGTCGGCAACCACTCGGGCACCGTCGCGCTGGACGCGCTGATGCTGTCGGTGGCCTGCCACGACGAGCACCCGGCCCACCGGCACCTGCGGCTGCTCGGGGCCGACTTCGTGTTCCGCATGCCGTTCGTCTCCGAGCTGGCCCGCAAGTCGGGGGCCACCCTGGCGTGCAACCCGGACGTGGAGCGGCTGCTGCTGGCCGAGGAGCTGGTCGGGGTGTTCCCGGAGGGGTTCAAGGGCGTCGGCAAGCGCTTCGTCGACCGGTACAAGCTGCAGCGCTTCGGGCGCGGGGGCTTCGTGTCGGCGGCGCTGCGCACCGGCAAGCCCATCGTGCCGGTGGCCATCGTCGGGGCGGAGGAGATCTACCCGCTGCTCGGCAACATCAAGCCGCTGGCCCGGCTGATCGGCGCGCCGTACTTCCCGGTCACCCCGACATTCCCGTGGTTGGGGCCGCTGGGCCTGATCCCGCTGCCGAGCAAGTGGCTGATCCGCTTCGGCGAGCCCATCGACACCACGCCGTACGCCGACGCCGCCGACGATCCCGCGGTCGTCTTCAACCTCGCCGACCAGGTCCGCGAAACCATCCAGACCATGCTCCACGAAACCCTCGAACTGCGCCCCGACCCCTTCGCCCCCTGAGGTCAGGGGAGCTCGCGCAGGTCTATGGCGTGCCAGGTGAGGGTTTCGTTGTCGCCGGTGGACCACCAGAGGACGCCGCCACGGCAGGCGATGCGGCCCGCGTTGGCGGTGACCAGGGACAGGGTGCGGGTCTTGAGGTCGTAGAGCATCACCCGAGTGGTCGTGAGGCCCTGGGTCGAGCGGGTGTACACCTCGAAGCGGTCCAGGACGGCCACGTCGGCGATGGCCGAGGAGACCGCGCCGGTCACGGTGCGCACGCGCTCGGAGCCGTCGGGGCGTAGCAGCTCGATGACCGTGGAGGCCTCGGTGCTGCCGATGATCAGTGACCGGCACCAGACCGCCGAACAGCTCATCAGCTCGCCGCTCTGCACGCCGACCAGGACACGCTCGGCCGTCTGCGGGTTGGTCAGCTCGATCGAACCCGCATCGGCGACCGGCTCGCTGACCAGCCACGGCCAGGCGCTGATGGCGTACCCACCGGTCATCTCCCGCACGACGGGCCTGCCACCGGCCACCGGCACCGTGTAGATCGCGGACACGCCTGGCTTGCCGACGTCGGCCATCCAGCTCAGCTGCCCGTCGTGCAGGACCAGGTCGCCCTGCTTGTCGAAGAGCATCACCAGGCCGGTGTCCTCGGTGACCAGGCGCGGCGCGCCGCCGTCGAGCCGGGCCGTCCAGACGCCGCTGCGGCCCGCGCCGTCGGCGTCGCTGCTCAGCTCCACCCAGGCCACGATCGTGCCGTCGCTGGTGAAGCCGGCGAACTCGGCGGCGGTGTCCTTGGGCATGCGGCGCAGCTCGCGCTCAACGCCCCGGTCACGCAGCAACAGCCGCACATCGGCGCCGCCGGGCGACAGCGCTGTGCCGACGGACCCGGTCGCGCTGAGGAAGTAGACCGGGGTGTACGCCGACCCGTCGGCCAGCGTGCCAGGGGTGTCCTGGGCGACGGCACCCGGATACGCCTCCGCGAGCGCCGGTTCGGCCGAACGGGGCGGGGCGGGCTGCCGTGGGCTCAGCGCGAGCATGAAGCCCACCGCGCCCAGGGCGAGCAGCAGCGCGACGGCACGGGGGACCGGCAGGGTGGCGGGGTGCCGGTGCGGTCCGGGCGGCTGCGGGTCCGCCGCGGGCGAGGTGTCGCGTCGGGCGGGTGTCGTCAGGTCCTCGGCCGGCGGTGGGGTGGTGCGCCGTCCGGGCAGCGTCACGTCTTCTTCCGGCGGCGGCTCAGCACCACACCGCCCGCGACCGCGCCGGCCAGCACGCCCGCGCCGAGTGCGACGGGCACGGCGACCTTGGCGGCCTTGCGCCCGGAGCGGAAGTCCCGGATGTCCCAGCCCTGGGTGCGGGCCATCCGGCGCAGCGCGCTGTCGGGGTTGACGGCGACCGCGCGCCCGACGCTGGTCAGCATCGGCACGTCGTTGATCGAGTCGCTGTACGCGGTACACCGGGTCAGGTCCAGCCCTTCGGCGGCGGCCAGCGCCTCGATGGCGTGCGCCTTGGCGGGGCCGTGCATCATCTCGCCGACCAGGCGGCCGGTGTACGCCCCGTCGCGGATCTCCGCGACCGTGCCCAGCGCGCCGGTGAGGCCGAGCCGCGCCGCGATGACCCGGCCCAGCTCGACGGGGGCCGCGGTGACCAGCCAGACGCGCTGGCCGGCGGCCAGGTGCTGGTCGGCGAGCGCGCGGGTGCCGGACCAGATCCGGTCTGCCATCAGCTCGTCGAAGATCTCCTCGCTGAGCCGCTGCACGTCGTCGACCTGCCAGCCCTCGATGAAGGCGAGCGCCGCCTCGCGGGCCTGCGCGATGTCGCCGGAGTGCTCGGCGGCCAGCAGGCGGAACTTCGCCTGGCTGATGGCGAACCTGGCCAGGTCGATGGTGGTGAAGTAGCGCCGGGACGCCAGGCCGCGGGCGAAGTAGTACAGCGAGGCGCCCTGCATCATCGTGTTGTCGACGTCGAAGAACGCGGCCCCGGTGCGGTCGGCGACCGGTGCGGCCGGCTCGGTCAGGGGCATCGGCACGATGGTCGGTGGCAGCAGCGGCCCGGCCGTGGCGGCGGTCGGCTGCGCCGGACTGCGACGACGTGCCATCGGGCCCTCCTTCTGCGGGGAACGTGGTGCGCGCGACCGCTAGAGCGTATGCGCCGCCGGACGCCGCACACAGTAGGGGCGCGACGCCGTTCCCGGCACCGCGCCCCCGTGTTGCCTCTGTCGGGCTAGCCCAGCAGGCCGCCGAGGATCCGTCCCAGCTCGTCGAGCAGGCCGTCGTCCTGCGCCTGCTCGGTCTCGCCGTCGGGAGCCGCGGGCGATGCCGAGGCGTTCGGGCTGGCCGACGCCTGCGGGGCGGCGGGCGTGGTGCCGTTGCTGCCCGGCTTGGCGTTCTCCTTGGTCTCCGCCGGTTCCTGCTGCTGCTGTTCCGGCCGCGAGGGCTGGGTGACCGCGTTGGCGCACGCGCCGGGCACGGAACCGAGCTTGTCGCTGCCGTTGGAACCCGCGCCGCAGGCCAGCGCCGTGCGGGCCGCGGCGGAGCGCTTCTCGATCCGGTCCAGCAGGGACAGCGAGCCGGTGACCTTCTCCCGGTCGGTGCCGCTGTCGAGCAGCTGCCCGACGAGCATGCGCTGGTCGGCGACGAAGCGGTCGACCGCGTCCAGGGCGGAGGTGTCGCGTCGCGCCATGGCGGACGTGATCAGCATTCGGATGCCCTGTGTGGTGTCGCTGTCCATGTCGGTGAGCGCGGCCCCGAACCCGGTGGCGTCGGTGCGCACGGCGTGCGCCTCCGACAGGCGGGTGCGGGCGAACTCGAGGTAGAGCCGGCCACGGGACAGGTCCGAGCCGGCCAGCGCGAGCTGGGCCTTCTCGGTCTGCCGCTTGACGCCGTAGAGGGCGTCGCCGGGGATCGCCTCACCGCTGGCCACCGATACGCCGGACAGTGCCAGCGTGCCGGCGGCGATGCCGATGACGATCGCCCCGCGGGCGCGCGCCCGGCCGGGTGTGCGGGCGGTCCAGGGCGCCGCCGCGCGCTGGTCCTCGACGTCGGTCCGGGCGGTCACGCCGATGCCCTCGCGTTCCGCGGTGGCGATCAGCTGAGCGCGCAGATCCCGTTTGAAGTTGGCCTCGGGCGCGCCGGGCAGGGCCACGGTGCGCAGCTGCTGTCCGACGGTGACCAGCTCCGTGAGCTGGCCGTCGAGGCGGGACCGGGTGTGGTGACGGCGGCCGCCGTTGGCCTCGTCGAGCAACTGGGCGAAGCGCTCGGCACGCCCACGATCGAACAGGGAAATGTTGTTCACCGCGGGCACCCCCCTTCGCTGATCGCGGTGATGGTTACGGCGAACGCTGAGAATGCCGCTCGCACCCGGTCAAACGGGGCCAGGGCACGATCAGTTACGGCCGTCGAGGGTGACGGGGCACCCGGAGTGAGGTGAGTCACGTTCACGGTTGGAACCCCTCGGGCAGCAGGCGGGCGAGCGCGCGCACGGCGCGGTACTGCAGGGCCTTGATCGCGCCCTCGTTCTTGCCCATCGCCTGCGCGGTCTCCGCCACCGAGAAGCCCTGGAGGAACCGCAGCACGATGCACTCCTGCTGCTCGGGGTTGAGCTGCTTGACCGCCGTCAGCAGCGCCACGTTGGTGATGTGGTCCACCACGGCCGTCTCGGGGCTGCCCTCGGGGCCGCGGTCCTCGCGGTCGGCGTCCAGCACGTCGCCGGTGGTGACCTCCAGCCGGTACCGGCCGGACTTGAAGTGGTCGGCGACCAGGTTGCGGGCGATGGTGACCAGCCACGCGCCCAGGTCGCGGCCCTGCCAGGTGAAGCTGCTGATGCGCTTGAGCGCGCGCAGGAAGGTGTCCGAGGTCAGGTCCTCGGCCAGCGGGCGGTTGCCGACCCGGAAGTAGATGAACCGGAACACCGTGTCGACGTACCGGTCGTAGATGAGCCCGAACGCCTCGGCGTCGCCCTGCTGAGCCCGCTCCACCAGCGTCCACACCTCGTGTGCGGCGTCGCTGGGATCGGGCCGGTCCGGGTAGCCGGTGCCGCCGGAGCCGCCCTCCTCGACGGACGGCAGGACCTGGGTCTCGCCGCTCTCGACGGCGGAGCCGCCGGCCTGGGTGGGGGCGCTGCGCCCGTTGACCCGCCCGCCCACGGGTTTGGTGCCCGGGGGCTGGTGGCGGACCGCGGCGTCGTTGCTCTGCCGGGTGCGGATCCGCTGCGTGCCGCCGTCGCCACGTACCGCTGTGGCCAGCATGTCGTTGAGCGAAGTACGGAGCAGCGTCAGGCCGTCGACCAGGGCCCGGCGGGCCGCCGCCACCTCGCTGGTGACCACATCATCGCCGAACAACACAGAACTCATCCCGCCACCTCCGCGTGCCCCCAGACCGATCCGCCCCGGTGCTGCGGAGGGCGCGTACGACCTCCGGCATACCGGGCAATCTCCACCATAAGCCGCTGAACACCCATGAGGTACTCGTTCGGTGCGATAAACGGCACAAAGGCCTCCTCTGGCTGAGGGGTGTCGACTCATGGCAAAACGGGTGAGCCGACCCTGAGGACTATAAAGGCCCCAACTCACCCAGCGGTGTGGAGTCAGTTACACGCCGGACCGAAATGTTGCACCGGCACCCGTAGGGGTAGTCGCACACGTTGTGCGCTGGTCCGCGTACTGACCGAAAGTTTCGGGGCCGACTCACCCGGCCGGGTGATGCTGCTGTCGCGCCTGTGACAGCGTCGTGTCAGGGCGGTGAACGCGAGGGGTGGGCGCGCGGGCCGCGCTGTGGAAAACTCAGCCTCCGTGAACCTCGCCACACTGTTGCGCCAGCACGCCGCCGCGACCCCGGACCGCATCGCGCTGCGCGCGGGCGAGGAGAGCCTGACCTGGGCGGAGTGGGATAGGCGGGTCGACGCCGCCGCATGCGGCCTGGCCGCGCTGGCACTTCCCGCCTCGGCCGGACATCCCGCGCGTGTCGCGATCGCCCTGCCCAACGGCCTCGACTTCCCGGTCGCCCTGCTGGCCGTGCTGCGGGCGGGCCTGGTCGCGGTGCCCTGCAACCCCGGCTTCACCCCGCGCGAGCTGCGCCACGTGCTGGCCGACAGCGGGGCGCAGGTGCTGGTCGCGCCACCGGAGCTGCTGGCGGGTGTCGACGGCGCCGTGGCCCATCCGCTGACCGTGCTGCCGGTGGCCGAGGGCGCCCCGCCCGCCGAGGGCGCCGGTGACGGCCTGGCGCTGCTGCTCTACACCTCCGGCACGGAAGGCGTGCCCAAGGGCGCGATGCTGCCGCACGCGGCGCTGCTGGCCAACCACCGGCAGCTGGCCGCCGTGGAGCCGCCGCTGGTCGGCCCGGACGACACGGTGCTGCTGGCGCTGCCGCTGTTCCACGCGTACGGGCTCAACACCGGCCTCGGCTCGGTGCTGTTCCACGGCGCGGCCGGCGTGCTGCTCGCCGACTTCCACCCGGCCGCCTCCGCCACGCTGATCGCCGAGCACGAAGTGAGCGTGCTGGTCGGCGTGCCGCCCATGTTCCTCGCCTGGAGCGCGGTGCCGGACATCGGCGAGCGGCTGCGCTCGGTGCGGCTGGCGGTGTGCGGCGCGGCCGCGCTGGAGCCTGCCGCGGCGGCGCGCTTCACCGCGCTCACCGGGCACACCGTGCAGATCGGCTACGGGCTGACCGAGACCGCTCCGGTGCTGGCCTCCACCGTCGCGGCCCCGTCGGCCAAGCCGGGCTCCATCGGCCGGCCGCTGCCTGGGGTCGAGCTGCGCCTGGTGAACCGGGCCGGGGAGGACGTGTGGCGGGGCGGGGAGCCGCTCGGCGCGGCCGAGGAGGACGACCTCGACCTCGACGTGCCCGACTCGCCGGGCACCGACCCCGGCGAGGTGGTGGCCCGGGGGCAGAACCTGTTCGCCGGGTACTGGCCCGACGGCCGGGGCGGCCCGGACGCCGACGGCTGGTGGCCCACCCGCGACGTGGCGTACGCCGACGGCGACGGAGACCTGTTCCTGGTCGACCGGCTCGGCGAGCTGATCCTGGTCAGCGGCTTCAACGTGTACCCGGCCGAGGTGGAGCAGGTGCTGCTGGCGCACCCGGGCGTGGCCCAGGCGGCCGTGCTGGGCGCGCCGCACCCGATGACCGGGCAGCAGGTGCGCGCGGTGGTGGTGCCCGCCCAGCGGGGCGAGGTCACCGCGGCGGAGCTGGCCGCGCACTGCGCCCGCAACCTGGCCAGGTTCAAGTGCCCGAGCGAGATCGAGTTCGCGGACGCCCTGCCGTACTCGGTCATCGGCAAGGTGCGCAAGGGGCTGCTGTGATACGCGGAGCCCGGTCCGCGAGAATGACGGCGTGACCCGACTGACCCTGTACACCCGGCCCGGCTGCCACCTGTGCGAGGACGCGGTGGCGGTGCTGGAGCGCATCGGCGAGCCGTTCGAGGAGATCGACATCTCGGGCGACCGGGAACTGGAGGCCGAGTACGGCGACCGGATCCCGGTGATCATGCTGGACGGCCGGGAGCACGGCTACTGGCGGGTGGAGGAGCAGCGGCTGCGCCGCGACCTCGCGGCCTGATCTCCGCGGCCCGGGCGGGGCACCCTGAGCAGCGGTCACGCGAGTAATCTGGCGCGATGAAGCGCGGCGCGAAGCACCTTGTCTGGGACTGGAACGGGACCCTCGTCGACGACCTGCACCTGGTCGTGAACTCCACCAACGTGGCGTTCGAGGCGGCCGCTCCCGGCCTGTCGGTCAAGGTCACCGCCGACGAGCACCGCCGTGACTTCCGCCGCCCGATCAGCGAGTACTACGGCTCGGTGCTGGGCCGCACGGTCACCGAAGCGGAATTCGCCCAGCTGGACCAGATCTTCCACAACGCCTACCGCACCGGCCTGGCCGAGCTGGCCCTGGCCGCCGGTGCGCGGGACGCGCTGCGCGGCTGGACCGGAACGCAGTCGCTGTTGTCCATGTGGTTCCACGACGAGCTGGTCCCGACGGTCACCCGGTACGAGCTGACGTCGCACTTCATCCGGGTGGACGGGCTGCGCGAGCGGCTGGGCGGGGAGCAGGCGCACAAGGCCGGCCACCTGAAGCGGCACCTGGCCGAACTGCGCCTGGAGGGCGCGGACGTGGTGCTGATCGGCGACTCGATCGACGACGCCGACGCGGCGGCGTCCGTGGGCGCGCGTTGCGTGCTCTACACCGGCGGCTTCACCGATCCGGCCAAACTGCGCACGTATGGAGTGCCGGTCGCGGACAGCCTGCTGGAGGCGGTCGCGCTCGCGGCGTGACGTTCGTCTCTGGATGACGGTGGTCGAGGGCGCCAGTCACCGCTTTGGATGGTTTGCTTCTTCTGCATGTGTTTGCGGTGAATCAAGCGGGCGTGTTTTGGTAGCGATTGTCGTAGTTGCGACATAATCGCGGAGCAGCGCCCATCCGGACGTCCGTCGCGAACCGCCTTTTCGGCGACTCTCCGTGACGGGCAGAGCGGCGTCGGGCCAGAGTGGGGGCACACATGCCGCGGGGGCATTCTGGCCGATTCGCGCTCCCGGATGGGCGCGCTTTCAAGATCGCGATTTGTGCACCTGTTCACAAGCGCTTAGTCTGTTACCTCGACGTTCCCCGCTAGCACAGAGCCGTTCGGCCATGTGATCTGGGGTCTAAGCCTTGTTCGGCACGGAGTCTCATGAGTCAGCAGCGCACCGGTCACGAAGCCGGTATCACCGGCCGTGTCGGCGCGGTCACGCCCTCGGCGGCGCTCGGCAGCCAACCGGATTTCCCGGACCTGCCCGAGGCCACGGTGGCCCGACTGCCCGAATACCTGCGTGCTCTGCATCACCTCGCCGAGACCGGGCACGACACCGTCTCCAGTGAGGGCCTGGCCACCGCCGCCGGGGTCAACTCGGCCAAGCTCCGCAAGGACCTCTCCCACCTCGGCTCGTACGGCACCCGCGGCGTCGGCTACGACATCGAGCCCCTGGTCGGCCAGATCGAGTACATCCTCGGCCTGAACAAGCGCCGGGCCGTCGCCCTCGTCGGCGTCGGCAACCTCGGTCACGCGCTGGCCGGCTACGCCGGGTTCGCCAGCCGCGGCTTCCGCATCGCCGCGCTGTTCGACGCCGACCTGACCCGCGTCGGCGAGCTGATCAACGGGCTCGCCGTGCGGCACATCAGCGACATCCCCGAGGTGGTCAAGTCGGAGGCGATCTCCATCGCCGTGCTGGCCACCCCCGCCGGGGCCGCCCAGGCCGTCGCCGACCAGCTGGTCGCGGCCGGGGTCACCAGCATCCTGAACTTCGCCCCGGTGGTGCTCAACCTTCCGGAGCAGGTCGACGTCCGCAAGGTGGACCTCGCCGTGGAGCTGCAGATCCTCTCGTTCCACGAGCACCGCAAGTCGGCCCGCGGGGCCGAGCTGGCCAAGGCGGTGGCCCTGGCCGGCGACCAGGCAACGTCTGCCGCCCCGGCGGCACTCAACGGGGCCGAACCGGTCCGCCCGGTGGCCCGCGCCGCCGGCCGGGGCCGGGTCGCCCGCGTCATTGCCGAGGCGGGTGGGGCCGTGAACGGCAGCCCGGCCGCACGAGGAGAGGTGGCCGCGTGAACCTCGTCGTGGTCGGCGCGTCGTACCGGACGGCGCCGGTGGAACTGCTGGAGAAGCTGTCGCTGGTCGAAGGCCCGCAGGCGCTGCCCCGGCTGCTGGCCGGTGGTGAGCTGGCCGAGGCGGTCGTGGTCTCCACCTGCAACCGGGTAGAGGTCTACGCCGCCGTGCCCGCGTTCCACGCCGGTCTGAGCCACCTCGGCGAGGTGCTGTCGGAGCTGTCCGGCGTGCCCGCCGAGCAGCTCGCGAGCACCCTCTACGTGCACCACGGCCAGGACGCGGTGCGCCACGTCTTCCGGGTCGCCGCCGGGCTCGATTCGATGGTGGCCGGCGAGGCGCAGATCCTCGGCCAGCTCCGCGAGGCATACCAGCACGCCACCGAGGCCGACGCGGCCGGCAAGGTGCTGCACGAGCTGCTGCAGCAGGCCCTGCGGGTCGGCAAGCGGGCGCACGCCGAGACCGGCATCGACCACGCGCCGCGCAGCATGGTCAGCGCCGCGCTGGACCACGCCGTCGCGAACTCCGCGGACTGCCACCGCTGGCTCGTGGTGGGGGCCGGGGCGATGGGCGCGCTGGCCGTCGCCGAGCTGACCCGCCGCGGCGCGGGCACGGTCACCGTGGTCAACCGCGGCCTGGACCGCGCGCAGCGGCTCGCCGACGCGTACGGCGCCACCGCCGCCCCGATGGAGCGCCTGCCCGAGCTGCTGGTCGACGCCGACGTCGTGATCACCGCGACCGCCTCGACCGGCCACGTACTCACCACGGGCAACGTCGGTGCGGCGCGCGCCGGGTCCGCCAAGATCCTGACTATCATCGATCTGGCGATGCCGCGCGATGTCGAGCCGGCCGTCGCCGAACTTCCCGGGGTGCGGCTCGTCGACGTCGCGCGCCTGGGCACCGTGCTCGACCCGGCCACGTCCGGCGCGCCGGTCTGCCCCCGCTCGTCCGCCGACCGCGAGGTCGCGGCCGTGGAGGAGATCGTCGCCGGCGAGGTCGACTCGTACGCGAGCTGGCTGCGCGGCGCCGAGGTGGCGCCGACGGTCGCCGCGCTGCGGGCCAGGGCCGAGGACGTGGTCAGCGCCGAGCTGCGCCGCCTCGCCCAGCGCCGCAGCGACCTGACCGACGAGCAACGCGCCGACGTGGCGCACACCGTGCACCGGATCGTGCAGCGCCTGCTGCACCAGCCCACCGTGCGGGTGCGCCAGCTGGCCGCCGAGCCCGGCGGGGAGGCGTACGCCAGCCTGCTGCGCGACCTGTTCGACCTGTCGGTGATCCCCGGATCGCCGGACCACACCACGGTGGCCGACGTGCCAGATTTGAAGGGGGGTGCCTGATGAGCCGTACCGGAGTGCTCCGGCTGGGTACGCGGGGCAGCGCCCTGGCGATGGCGCAGTCGCAGACCGTCGCGGATCTGGTGACCGCGGCGACCGGCCTGCCGGTCGAGCTGGTGGAGATCGCGACGGCGGGCGACCGCTCGTCCGCGCCCGTGCAGCAGCTCGGCGTGGGCGTGTTCGTGTCCGCCCTGCGTGACGCGCTGACCGCGAAGGAGATCGACTTCGCGGTGCACTCGTACAAGGACCTGCCCACCGCGCCCGCCGACGGCCTGTCCATCGCGGCCGTGCCCGAGCGGGCGGACCCGCGCGACGCCCTGATCGCCCGGGACGGGCTGACCCTGGCCGAGCTGCCCGCCGGCGCCGTGATCGGCACCGGCGCGCTGCGCCGCATCGCGCAGATCAACGCGCTGGGCCTGCCCGTCACCACCGTGCCGATCCGCGGCAACGTGGACACCCGGCTGCGCAAGGTCGCCGACGGCGAGCTGGACGCGGTCGTGCTGGCCCGCGCCGGCCTGGCCCGGCTGGGCCGCGCCGGTGAGGTCACCGAGATCCTGGACCCGATGCTGATGCTGCCCGCGCCCGCCCAGGGCGCGCTGGCCGTCGAGTGCCGGTCCGCAGATGCCGATCTGGTCGAGGCCCTCGCGGCCCTCGACCACCGGGCGACCCGTGCGGCGGTCACCGCCGAGCGGGCGCTGCTGGCCGCGCTGGAGGCAGGGTGCAGCGCACCCGTCGCCGCGCTGGCCGAGACAACCGAAGACGACGAGATCTACCTGCGCGGTGCGGTGATCAGCGTGGACGGGCGGTTCGCCCTCCGGCTGTCGCGCACCGGAACGCTCGCCGAGGCCGAGCAGATCGGGCGGGCCCTGGCCGCCGACCTGCTCGAAGACGGTGCCGAGAATGTACTTGGGAGTGCAGAATGACCCGCACCCGTAAGCCCGCCGGGCACGTCGCGTTCGTCGGGGCTGGACCCGGCGACCCGGGACTGCTCACCCGCCGCGCGTACGACACGCTGCTCGAAGCCGACCACATCGTGTACGACCGCAGCGTGCCCGACGCGCTGCTCGACACGCTCAAGGCCGAGACCGGCGACCTGACCGAATACAGCCCCGCCGAGGGCGTGCCCGGGGACGTGGCCAAGGTGCTGCTGTCCGAGGCGCGTTCGGGTCGCAACGCGGTGCACCTGGTGACCGGTGACCCCTTCGGCCACGACGCCGTGGTCAAGGAGGTCCAGGCGGTCGCCCGGACCAACGTGCGCTTCGCCGTCGTGCCCGGCGTGCCCCAGGCCGCCGGTGTGGCGACCTACGCGGGCGTGCCGCTGACCGGTGTGCGCACCGCTGCCGACGTCGACGACGTCACCACGCTCGACTTCGACGGGCTGGCCGCCGCGGTGCGGCACGGCTCGGTCGCGCTGGCCGTCGACGCCGGCGACCTCGCCTCGGTGCGCGACGGCCTGCTGGCCGCGGGCGTCGACGGCACCGCCCCGGTGGCGATCACCGGTGACGGCACCGGCGACACGCAGTACACGACCACCTCGTCGGTGGACAGCTTCGTCGCCGCCGCGCTGGGCTTCTCCGGCCGGGTCGTGGTGACCGTCGGCGGGGGCGTCCAGCACCTGGACAAGCTCGGCTGGTGGGAGCGGCGGCCGCTGTACGGCTGGCGCGTGCTGGTGCCGCGCACCAAGGAGCAGGCGGGCGTCATGAGCGCGCGGCTGCGGGCGTACGGGGCCATCCCGTGCGAGGTGCCGACGATCGCGGTCGAGCCGCCCCGGACCCCGGCCCAGATGGAGCGGGCGATCAAGGGCCTGGTCGACGGCCGGTACGCGTGGGTCATCTTCACCAGCGCCAACGCGGTGCGCGCGGTGTGGGAGAAGTTCGGCGAGCACGGCCTCGACGCCCGCCACTTCGGCGGCGTCAAGATCGCCTGCATCGGCGAGGCGACCGCCGAGGCGGTCCGCTCCTTCGGCATCCAGCCCGAGCTGGTGCCCGCGGGCGACCAGTCGAGCGAGGGTCTGCTCGCCGAGTTCGCGCCGTACGACGAGATCTTCGACCCGGTGGGCCGGGTGCTGCTGCCCCGCGCCGACATCGCGACCGAGACGCTCGCCGCCGGGCTCACCGAGCGCGGCTGGGAGGTCGACGACGTGACCGCCTACCGGACCGTGCGCGCCGCGCCGCCGCCGGAGGAGATCCGCAACGCCATCAAGTCGGGTGGTTTCGACGCGGTTCTCTTCACGTCAAGCTCCACAGTCCGCAATCTCGTCGGTATCGCCGGCAAACCGCACCAGCGTACGGTGGTTTCGGTGATCGGCCCGAAGACGGCCGAGACCGCACTGGAGTTCGGTCTGCGCGTCGACGTGCAGCCCGAGCACGCGTCCGTCCCCGACCTGGTCGAGGCGCTCGCGATGTACGCCGTCGAGCTGCGTGAGCGGCTCGCCGCGATGCCTGCCAAGCAGCGCCGCGGCTCGAAGGTGCAGGGCCCCACCGCCCTGCGCTTCCGCTGAGCTGCGGCACCACGTGATCGAAGTGTCCTCGACGTCGTTATAGCAGCGTCGGGGACACCTCGATCACAGGAAAGACAGGGAGTGCGTGATGTCCTTCCCGAACGTGCGGCCGCGACGGCTGCGCACGACCGCGGCGATGCGGCGGATGGTCAGCGAGACCCGGCTGCACCCGGCCGAGCTGATCCTGCCGCTGTTCGTGAAGGAGGGCCTCGCCGAGCCCCGCCCCGTGAAGTCGCTGCCCGGCGTGCTCCAGCACTCGCGCGAGTCGCTGCGCAAGGCCGTCGCCGAGGCGGCGCAGGCAGGCATCGGCGGGGTCATGCTGTTCGGCATCCCGGCCGAGAAGGACGCCGTCGGCTCCGGCGGCATCGACCCGAACGGCATCCTCAACGTCGCGATCCGCGACGTGGTCGCCGAGGTCGGCGACAGCGTCGTGGTCATGAGCGACCTGTGCCTGGACGAGTTCACCTCGCACGGCCACTGCGGCCTGGTGCGCCCCGACGGCTCGGTGGACAACGACGCGACCCTGGCGGCGTACGCCCGCATGGCGGTGGCCCAGGCCGCCGCTGGCGTGCACGTGGTCGGCCCCTCGGGGATGATGGACGGCCAGGTCGCCGTGGTACGCCGCGCCCTCGACGAGGCCGGCTACCGCGACACCACGATCCTGGCTTACGCGGCCAAGTACGCCTCCGCCTTCTACGGCCCGTTCCGCGACGCTGTCGAGTCGTCGCTGGAGGGCGACCGGCGCACCTACCAGCAGGACCCGGCGAACCTGCGGGAGTCGCTGCGCGAGGTCGCGCTCGACGTCGCCGAGGGCGCCGACATCGTCATGGTCAAGCCCGCGCTGCCCTACCTCGACGTGGTCGCCGCGGTCCGGGACATGGTCGACGTGCCCGTCGCCGCCTACCAGGTCAGCGGCGAATACGCGATGGTCGAGGCGGCCGCCGCCAACGGCTGGATCGACCGCGACCGGGTGATGATGGAGACGCTGCACTCCATCCGCCGCGCCGGCGCGCAGATGATCCTCACGTACTGGGCCACTGACGCCGCCCGCCGCCTGCGCGCGGACTTCTAGCCGCCCGCCCCGCAGGGGCGATTTCAAGATCGCTGTTTGCGGTCATCTTGTGAGGCCTGGCCTGACATCTTGACCGAAAACAGCGATCTTGCTGGTGGAAGGGCGTCGTGCGACGGCGCGGGACGGGTCAGCTGCAGCAGCCGCCACCGCAGCAGCCGCCACCGCCGGACGGCGCGGGGATCGCGTCGCCGCGGCCGGAGAGGCCGACGGTGGTCAGCAGCTTCACGGTGTCGTCGTGGCCGGCCGGGCAGGGCGCGGGGTCACCCGCGGCCGCCATCGGCCGGTTCACCTCGAACGTGTCGCCGCAGGCGCGGCAGCGGAAGTCGTAGCGTGGCATCGGATCAGCTTATGCGGAGGTTGGCGGCCAGTTCCACGACGTCGCCCTCGTACTCCAGCCACTGGCGGTCGGCGACGAAGCCGAGCTCCTGGTTGACCTTGATGAGGGGTTCGTTGACCGCCGCGTTCCAGGTCTGCACCTCGGTCAGGTTCGGCTCGGCCGAGCGCAGCTCGAACAGCATCCGGGCCTTGATGGCACGGCCCACGCCGTAGCCGCGGTGGCGCGGCACGACGACGGTGTCGTACTGGTCGGCACGGCCGGGGCGCTGGGCGGGCACCACGACCTCGGTCAGGCCGGCGACCTCGCCCGTCTTCTCCTGGACGGCGACCACGATGTAGAGCTTCAGGCCCCGGGCGGCCAGGGTGTGCAGGCTGGCCAGCAGCCGCTCCGGCTCGTAGGAGCTCGGGCGCAGCTCCAGGTCGCCGAGGTCGTAGTCGTCGCGCACCTCGGCCTTGGCGGCCGCGTACGGCGTGATCAGGTGCTCGGGCGGGCCGTCGGCGTAGAACTCGATCTGGTAGCCGGCGCCGACGCCCGCGGCCATGTCGCCGAGGGAGAACCAGTCGACCGTGTCGAGCCGCAGCACGCTGCGGATCTCGGTGAACGCCAGGGTGAAGCCGTGCGCGTGGTAGAAGTCGACGGCGGACGTGCCGCCGGCCACCTCGACGCCGAGCGTGGTGAAGCCCTTGCGCAGGGCGACCCGCACCTGCTCGGTCAGCAGCGCGCGGCCGATGGCCTGCCGGCGCGCCTTGGGATGGACCAGGATCTCGACGACGCCGATGTCGCCCAGCAGGATGATGCTCCCGGCGCCCAGCGGGGCCACGCCGCGCGCGGCGTCGCCCTCGTTCTCCTCGACCAGCCACATCATCTTGCGTTCACCGGGCATGGTGACCGCCAGGTAGTCGCGCATCCGGCCGTCTTGCCACAGGGGATCATCAGGTAGGTCGACCGCGGACACCTCGTTGAGGAGCGCGACCAGAGAGGTGATCTCAGTGGCGGCGGCGGTACGGGGATCCCATTCGCGCACCTTCACTTGTCCAGCTTGCACACTGCGCCCCCGAAACGGAAGGGTCCCACCTGTCATCGTATGCAAACCATTACTCTGAGTGGCGTTCAACGACGCAGGCAGTGGCGGACGGTAGTGTTATGGGCCGTTTCGCTGAACTGTGCGAGACGTCCGGTGGATCAGGTCTGACTGCTACGACCGTACGCCTGCGCGGTGTCGTACACCTTCTGCAGGTACACCCCGACGTTGTTGTACGACAGCACCACCGATTTCCAGTTGGCCACGACGGTCAGGTCCTTGTTCGGCGCGCAGAGGTAGTACGCCGCGGACAGCGCCGCGTCGTCGAGGTCGTGCGGGTCGATGAGCTGGTCGTTGTCGGCGTCCACCCCGTAGGTCGTCCACGTGGTCGGGATGAACTGCATGGGGCCGACCGCGTGGTCCCACTTCTTGTCGAGATCGAGCCGGCCGGCGTCGGTGTCGTTGATCTTCTTGGTGTTCTTGGTGCCGTCCAGGGCGGGCCCGACAATCGGCGGCAGCGCCTTGGCGTCGTCGCCGAGCTTCGCGCCCTTGGCGCGGCCGTGATCAGATTCGATCTTGCCGATCGCGGCGAGCGTGGTCCACCGCAGCTTGCACGACGGGCGGGTCGACGTCACCACCCATTCGGCGTACGCATACGCCTCCAGGGCCGTCACCGGCACGTTCACCTTGGCGGAGGTGGCCTCGGCCCAGCGGCGGAACGCGGCGGCCGGCCGGGCCACGGGGCTCGGCGCGGCGGTGGCCGTGGGGAGCGGTTCGAAGCTGGGGCTCGGCGTCGCGCTCGCGGGCGCCTCGCTCGACACCGACGGCGACGGCGCGGGCGCGGCCTTGGCTCCGACCAGAGAAGGGATCAGCAGGGCACCGGACGCGCCGGCCGCGGCCACCAGCAACGCGAGGGTGACGCCCGTGGTCGTGAGCCGGCCGACCGGGCGGCGCGACTGCCGCCAGACCACGCGGCCCGCGTCCATCGCCGCCGAACGCAGCCGCACCATCGCCGCCCCGACCGAGATCGCGGGCACCGCCTCGGTCCCCGGCACCGCCTCGGTCCCCGGCACCGCCTCGGTCCCCGGCGCGGCCTCGGCCGCCGGCGTGGCCGCAGCATCCGCTGTGGCCGCAGCATCCGCTGTGGTCGCAGCGTCCGCTGTGGTCACGGTGTTCGGCCTGGTCATGGCATCGCCGTCGGCCTCGGCCGCTGTCGCGGCAACGGTTTCCGCGTCCTGCGGCGCCGTCGCGCCGACAGCATCCTCGGCGGCCGGCTTCCGAGCCCGCGCCGCCGCTTCCGTGGTGTCCTCCCCGTCCCGCACGGGTCGAGTATGCCTCGCGCGCGCCGCATTGTCGTGCGCACGCCGTGTCCGTCGGCGACGGCTCGGATGATCCGGTTGTGACCTCACGGCCCACATCCGCCCTGCGGTGTCGTCGTTACGACGGTTGCAAGCTCGACACGGCACTGATCGGCTTCACCGTTCGCGGACGGCGACACCCTCGGACGGCTCGATCAACCCGTTCTCACGATGTCCTGTGCAGGTGGGGGTACGGCAGCATGAACCGCGACTTCCAGGGGGGCGGAGGTTATCCGCGCGTGCAGCAGCGTACACATCTGCCTCGTGGGCAGGTGACGTTCTTGTTCACCGACATCGAGGGCTCGACCCGACTGGCCCAGATGCTCGGTGACGGCTACCGGCCGGTGCTCCACGAGCACCGGCGGGTGCTGCGTGCCGTGCTCGCGGCGGCCGGTGGTGTGGAACTGTTCACCGAGGGCGACTCCTACTTCTTCGCCTTCGCCGACGCCTCGACCGCGGTGGAGGCGTGCGCCTGCGCGCAGCGTGCGCTCGAAGCCCACACGTGGTCCGACCCGCAGGCGCAGCCCAAGGTGCGGATGGGGCTCCACACCGGATTCGCGCAGCCGCACGGCGGTGAGTACGCCAGCCCTGAGGTGCACCGCGCGGCCCGGGTCGCCGCGGCGGCGCACGGCGGGCAGATCCTGCTGTCGGCGTCGACCGCGCAGGCCGCGTCCCGCCTGCCCGACCAGGCCTGGCTGCTGGACCTGGGCCTGCACCGGCTGCGCGGCTTCGACGGCCGCGAGCGCCTGTTCCAGCTCGTCGCACCCGAGCTGGAACAGCACTTCCCCCGCCCGCGCACCGAGCGCACCGCGCCCCACAACCTGCCCAGCCCGCTGACCTCGTTCGTGGGGCGGCATCCGGAGCGTGTCGAGCTGGCCGAACTGCTGTCGGCGCACCGGCTGGTGACCGTGGTCGGCGCGGGCGGGGCGGGCAAGTCACGGCTGGCCGTGGCCGTCGCGCACGACCTCATCGAGTCCTGTCCGGACGGTATCTGGAGCGTCGACATCGCCGGTGTCACCGATCCGGGACTGCTCGCCTTCACCGTCGCCACGGTGCTGGGGCTGCGCCCGGAGCCGGGCCGCCCGGTCGTCGAGACGCTGGTCGAGCATGCCTCGACCCGCCGCCTGATGCTGCTGCTGGACACCTGCGAGGCGCATGTGGGCGCCGTCGCGCCGCTGGTGGCCCAACTGCTGGCCGGCGCGCGTGAGGTGACCGTGCTGGCCACCAGCCGGGAGCCGCTGGGCATCGCGGGTGAGCTGGTCTGGCGCATCCCGCCGTTGTCGCTGGCGCCCGCCGGGGGTGGTGGCGTCAGCGACGCGGTCACGCTGCTGGCCGAGCGCACCGCGGCGGCCCGGGGCGGGCGCGCGGTCGAGCCGGCCGAACTGGCCGACCTGGCCCGGGTGGCGGCCCGTCTGGACGGGCTGCCGCTGGCCATCGAGCTGGCCGCGGCCCGGCTGCGGGTGCTGTCCGGCGGTGAGCTGGCGGCTCGGCTGCACGCCGAGCTGACCGCGGAGGAGAGCGACCCGCTGCAGGCCCTGGACGCGGGCCCGCCGCACTCGGGCGCGCACGCCCGGCACGCCACCATGCAGGCCACGGTGACCTGGTCCTACCGCACCCTGCCCGACGACGCGGCGCGGCTGCTGCGCTGGCTGTCGGTCTTCGCCGGGCCGGTCGGCCTGGCCGGGGTGGAGTCGCTGATGGACGACGACCCGCTCGGCCCGCTCACCGTGCTGGTGGACAAGTCGCTGGTGCAGGCCGAGCCGGGCGCGCACGGCACGACCTACCGCATGCTCGACCCGATCCGGGGGTACGCCGCCCGGCGGCTGGCCGCGCACGGGGAGGAGGCAGCGGCCCGGGACCGGCACGTCGCCTGGGCGCTGCGCGCGCTGCAGGCGGTCGGGCGCGGGCCGGACGAGCAGCCGGTGACCCTGTCGCTGTACTCGATCGACCCGCTCATCGCGGAGCTGCGCGCCGCGCTGCGCTGGTGCGGCACGGGCGGCAGCGCCCGTTCCGGGCTGCAGATCTCCTGCGGGCTCGACCAGTGGTGGCGGGAGCGGGGTCTGGCCCGGGAAGGCCGCCTGTGGCTGTTCCGGCTGTACGCCCGCCTGTCCGAGACCGGCGAGCGGGTGCCCGACGCGGAGCTGGCCCGCGCCTACCATGCGCACTCGGGCCATGCCGCCGTCGACGGCGAGTTCGTCGAGGAGCTGCGGTTCAGCCGCCGCGCCGAGGCCGCCGGCCGCCGTGCCGGGGATCCGGGCCTGCTGGCGCGGGTGCTGGCCGGGCGATCGGGCGCGCTGCGCGACGCGGGCAAGCCCGACGACGCCGAGCAGGCCTGCCGTGAGGTGCTCGCCTGGGCGACCCGGTACGACGTCGCGCCGGACGCGCTGTTCGCGGTGTGCAACCTGGCCGAGTTGCTGTGGCTGCGCGGCGCGCTCGACGAGGCCGCCACGCTGCTGGCCGCCTCCCGCCAGCTGGAGCAGCTGCGCCCGGCCGAGCGCGGGCGGCGCACCCTGGACCTGCTGCTGGGCATGGTGGCGCTGCGCCGGGGCGACCTGGTCGCCGCGCACGAGCACCTGACCGTGGCGCTGCGCTCGCGCATGGCGTACGGCTTCCACGGGCGCGCCTGCGTGGCCGTCAAGGCGATGGCGGCCCGGTGCGTGCAGGGCGGGGACGCGATGACGGCGGCGACGCTGTTCGGAGCGGCCGAGTCGACGACGGTACGGCTGCACTGCGGGCCGGGCATCTTCGCCCCGTACTGGACCGCGCAGCAGGAGGCCGCCCGGATCGCGCTCGGCGACGCGGTGTTCGACGAGGCGTACGCCCACGGCGCGGCGATGTCGCTGGGGGAGACGGCGTCGCTGGCGCTGGCCGTGGAGCACCCTGATCTCGCGGTGGACTCCAGCCGCTTCGCCGAGCTGCCCAGCGGCTCCTGAACCGGCCCCTGACGCAGTCCTGCGCAGCCTTCCCGGAGACGGATCGGGAAGCCTGCGCAGGAACCGCGGGAGCGGGCGTCGTCAGTCGTTCTCGGCGGCGCGGCGCAGCGCGTCGTCCTTGAGCTTCTGTGCCTTGGCGATGTCGGCCTGGCTCACCGCGCCGACACTGCCGAACTGCTTGACGGCCTGGTAGTACGTCCAGGCGAGGCTCGTGCAGGCGGGTCGCACGACGACGTTGTACGTCGCGCACTTGCGCTTGAGGTCCTCGTAGAACGCGCTGTCGATGCGGGCCTTGTTCGCCGAGAACTGGCCCATCGCCTTGTAGTTGCGGTAGTTGAAGTCGTGCCGGTGGCAGGACAGCTTGAAGTCGAAGCCGAGCGGGTTGTCCGGGCTGCTGGAGCAGTAGTCGGTGCTCCAGTCGAAGGCGTAAGCCGCCCACGCGCCCTGGTTCTGCCGCGCGCTGTTCCACGCGTTGTAACTGGTCACGCTGGTCTGGCTCCAGCTCGACATCACGGAGAGCTTTTCGGCGGGGGTGACCGCCGCGGCCGGCGAGGAGATCGCGAGAACGGCGATCATCGCGGCTGCGGGGGCGAGCAGCAGGCGCAGGCGGGACATGGCTTCACCTCGGCGAATAGGGTTCGTCTGGGGTTCAACGAGCCGGTGGCCCGACGCTGGGGTGTGCATCGGTGGAGCTGAATGTAGTCGTTGCGCCGATGTTTCGGAAGTGTTGATTTTTCCGGCACGGCAGGGGCTTGCAACCCCGCTGCCCGACGCTTACGTCCCCTGCCTGGAGACGACGGGAAGGGACGACGTGAGGCGCGAGGACGAACCGGAGTACCGGGAGTACGTGGCGGCACGGCTGGAGAGCCTGCGGCGCATCGCGTTCCTGCTCTGCCACGACTGGCACGCCGCTGACGATCTGGTGTCGACGGTGCTGCTGAAGCTCTACCGGTCCTGGTCGCGGGCCCGCCGGGCGGACAATCTCGACGCCTACGTGCGCGGCATGCTGACCAATGCCTGGCTGGACGAGCGGCGGCGGCCGTGGCGGCGTGAGCGGCCGGAGGCGGAACTGCCCGAGGTCGCGGCCGCGCCGGTCGAGCCGGACGACCGCAGCGGCATCGGCCGGCTGCTGCGATCGCTCGGTCCGCGGCAGCGGGCGGTGGTGGTGCTGCGCTTCTACTGCGACCTGTCGGTCGAGCAGACCGCGAACCTGCTCGGCATCTCCGAGGGAACCGTGAAGAGCCAGTCGGCTCGGGGGCTCGAGACCCTGCGTGGCCTGGCAATCGAGGCGAATGCAGAGGGACGGCTATGAACGACTACCGAGACACCCTGGACGAGTACGTGGGCACCGCCCCGCGTACCGCCATCGACATCGACGACCTGGTCCACCGGGGCAGGCTCGCCCAGCGGGGCCGCCGGATCGCGGCGGCCTCCGCGGGGCTGGCCCTGTCCGCGATCGTGACACTGTCAGCGGTGAGCCTGCTCGGCACGACGGCACCGGGGCCGCAGCTTCCGGTGGCTGCCTCAGCGGCTGCGTCCACGCCGTTCGCGGGAGCGGAGACGCCGGACGAGCGGGCGCAGCGGCTGCTCGACGTCCTCAAAGCGGCGATCACCCGGGAGGCCCCGGGGGTCACCGGGCTGGAGACCCTACGTCGGCAGATGCACGTGTGCAGCCCGGGGGCGACGCCGCCCGTGCGGCTGGCGCCCTACGACGCCGCGACGTTCGACACGGTCTGCCCCGCCGACTCCACGCTGCACAAGCTGCGCCTGGAGAACTTCGACTGGCTGGGACAGCTCACCGTCGGAGAGGTCACCACGACGGTGCGCATCCATGTCGGCGCGGTTCCCGCCGAGGACCCGTCGGGCGAACCGGAGCTGATGCCCGAGCTGGGGCGCAAGCTGCCCGGCGGCGGCGCGGGGGTGCCCAGCGCGCCGGCCGTGGCGGTGATGTCGAACGAGCTGACGGTGCAGGTGGTGAAGCCGGACGGGACGCTGTTCTTCGTCGGGCACCCGGAGAAGCACACGCTGCCCTGGACCGAGCTGTGGCAGGCCGTCGGGGTGGACCCGGCACTGCACCTCTGAGGTCGTACGGGAAAGGGCGCCCACCGGGTCTCGGTGGGCGCCCTTTCTCACGAGCACGCGAAGGGGTGCGTGCTCAACCCCCGGATCAGGGGACGAAGCGGGCCGGGCTGGGCAGGCTCTCGTTGTAGAGCCGGTCCAGCGAGGTGACGAAGTAGGTGTAGCGCTGGCCGGGCACCGCGGTGGTGTCCGTGAACTCCGTGCCCCGGGTCGTCGCGACCAGGTTCGTCGCGTCGGCGAAGTCGCAGGCGCCCGGCAGGATCCGCAGCCCGTTCACGCGGTAGACCGCGTACGACGCGGCCTGGCCGAAGGGGCCCGCCCCGTCGGCCAGCGGCTGCCACTTCAGCGCGATCCCGGCGTCGCTCCGGTCGGCCTTGGTGACGACCGGGAACAGCAGCGGCTTGCCGGGCAGGTGCGACATGGTCGGCACCAGGGCCGGCTTGCTGTAGTGGTCGGCGGCGTACAGGTCGGTGGCGCCGATCCGGTTGGCCCGCACCTGCACAGCGCTGAAGTGCACGTTTCCGGACACGTTGTAGTCGCGGTTGAAGGTGAGGTGCTTGCTCATCTCGGCCGGGTCGAACCAGGCGGCCGGCTGCCCGGCCGTGGCGATCTTGTAGTCGGCCTGGCCGATGTAGAGCTGCGTGTTCGTGCCCGCGACCACGTCGGACCACCACGGCACGAGCTTGGCGTAGTCGGCCACGGCCAGCCCGATGTTCCAGTAGATCTGCGGCACGATGTAGTCCAGCCAGCCCTCCTTGACCCACTTGCGGGTGTCGGCGAAGTTGGCGTCGTAGGACTGGGTGCCGTTGGTCTCCGAGCCCAGCGGGTCGGCGGCCTTGTTGCGCCAGATGCCGAACGGGCTGACCCCGAACTTCACCCACGGCTTGGCGGCCTTGATGCGCTGGCTCATCTCGTGCACCAGCAGATCGATGTTGTTGCGCCGCCAGTCCGCCTTGCCGGCGAAGCCGGCCCCGTACTGCTCGAACGTGGCCTGGTCGGGGAAGTCCTGGCCGGCCGCCGGGTACGGGTAGAAGTAGTCGTCGAAGTGCACGCCGTCGATGTCGTAGTTCTCGACCGCGTGCATCATCGCGTCCTGCACGTACTGGCGTACCTCCGGGATGCCCGGGTTGTAGTAGAGCCGGCTGCCGGCCGCGTTGACCGGGTAGGCCACCGCCCAGTCCGGGTGCACCCGCGCCGGGTGCCCGGGTGCGAGGTTGTTGACGTCGGTGCCCGCGCCCAGACCGCTGGCGCTGGTCGGCATGGAGATGCGGTAGGGGTTGAACCAGGCGTGGAACTCCAGGTTGCGGGCGTGCGACTCGGCGACCAGGAAGGCCAGCGGGTCCCAGCCCGGCCCGACGTTGTCGCGCTTGCCGGTCAGCCACTCCGACCACGGCTCGTACGGCGAGGGCCAGAACGCGTCCGCGGTGGGGCGGATCTGCACCACGACGGCGTTGTGGTTGAGCCGCTGGGCGAGGTCGAGCCAGCCGCGGTACTCGGCCTTGAGCTCCTCCTCGGCCTTGCCGGGGGCGCTCGGCCAATCGATGTTGACTACGCTGGCGATCCACATCGCCCGCAGCTGCCGCTTGGGCAGCGCGGGGTTGAGCGTGCACTCCGTCGCGTCCGGCGTGGCCGCCGGCGCGGAGGACAGCGGGTCTGCCTGCGCGCCGCCGGGCACCAGCAGCGCGCCGAGCAGCGCTGTCGCGGCCGCGGCCGCGATCAGTCTCATGCGCATGAGAATTCCTCCAGTAGCAATGTGCAGTCCGAAGAAAACTTTCATTCTCCGGCCAAGAACGCAAGTGGCTCGATGGGTACGGTTCCCGAGGACTTCTCATCTGCCGCTACCATCTGGCGGACGGTGACAGCGTGTCGCCGGCCACACGTGGGGAGTTGACATGTCCTACTCCGACTACGGTTCGCGTCGCGACGAGCCGGAGGGTCACCCGACGGACCCGTGGCGGCGTTCGGGCGGGGACGACGGGTACGGCCAGCCGCCGTCGGCCCCGACTTCCGGTACCAATGGCACATATCCCCAGCAATACGGCTATCCCCAGCAGAACAGTGGTTATCCACAGCAGCCGGGTTATCCACCGGCCGGAGGTTATCCACAGGACGGCGGGTACGCCGGATCCGGCGGCTACGGTGGCGGGCACGCTCAGCAGGGCCCCGCCGGATACCCCTCCCAGAGTGGATATCCGCAGGCAGGGGGCTATTCGCAGCAGGACCGGCCAGGTGCTGCGGGCGGTTATCCACAGCAGGGCGGCTACGGCCACCAGGACGGCAGTTACCCACAGCAGGGTGATGGTTACCCACAGCAGGGTGGATACGGCCAGAGTGGATATCCACAGCCGGGTGGGTACGGTGCACAGGCCGGTCAGGGCGGCTACGGCCAGGGCGGCTACCCGCAGCAGGGCGGTTATCCCCAGCAGCAGCCGTACGGGCAGCCCGCGGCCTACGGCAGGCCCGCGGGGCAGGGCGGCTACCAGGACGGCTACGCCCAGCAGGGCGGCTTCCTGGGCGACGTGAGCGTCGACGACGATCCGTTCGCCGGCCACGAGCCGCGCAGCAAGCGCCGCTACGAGCCCGACCCGCCGTACAAGAAGTCCCGCAAGGGCTTGTGGATCACGCTCGTGGTGCTGCTGGTGCTGTGCGGCGGCGGAGCGGGCGGCGGCTACTTCTTCCTCAAGGACTTCATCAGCGAGGCCGCGGACACGGTCGAGCAGGCCGCGAGCATCACCGTGAAGGAGCCGACGCAGCTCGGCGGGCGGGAGAAGAGCGCCGAGCCCGACCTGGTGAAGGCGGCCGACGAGCTGAAGACCCAGATCTCCAAGGAGATGCCCGGAGCGACCGCCTCCGTGGCGGCCTTCTACGGCGACGTGAAGTCCAAGAACATGGCGATGGTCTTCGCGATGGCGATGATCAACCCGAAGCCGGACGTGGCGTTCGACGAGTTCACCAAGTCCATGACCGAGGGCTCGAAGATCACCGAGGAGTGGGTCGCGGTCGAGCCGGGCCCGCTGGGCGGCATCGCCAAGTGCGCCGCGCTGACCATGGACAGCGGCCCGGTCGCCATCTGCGTCTGGGCCGACAAGGGCAGCCTGGGCTCGATCATGTACTTCGACAAGAAGGTCGCCGACGTGAAGGCCAAGTTCGCCGCCGAGCGCGGCCAGCTGGAGACCAAGACCGAGCCGGAGTCCTGAACCACGGCAGACACGAAAGCGCCGCCCGCGATCGTCGCGGGCGGCGCTTTCGGGTGTCAGCCGGCTACAGGATGGTCCAGGTGTCGCCGGAGTTGAGCAGCGCGGCCAGGTCGGCCTCGGGCTCGCCGGCCTTCGCCTTCGCCGCGTCGAGCTGGTTGCGCACCAGCTCGTCGTAGGACGGGCGGCGCACCGAGCGGAACACGCCCACCGGGGTGTGCCGCAGGTCCGGCCCGGCCAGCCGGGACAGCGCGAACGCGTACGCCGGGTCCTCGGCGTGCGCGTCGTGGGTGAGCACCTCGCCCGCGTCGACCGCGCCGGCCTCGCTCACGGCCAGGCCGAAGCTGCCCGCCGGGTGGGTGACCACGTGCGAGCCGTCCTTGCCGAACGTGATCGGCTGCCCGTGCTCCAGCCGGATCAGATAGGCGTCGCGCGTCTCGGGGTCCTTGAGCACCTCGAACGCGCCGTCGTTGAAGATGTTGCAGTTCTGGTAGATCTCCACGAACGCCGAACCCTGGTGCTCGGCCGCCTGGCGCAGCACCGACTGCAGGTGCTTGCGGTCGGAGTCGATGGTGCGGGCGACGAACGAGGCCTCCGCGCCCAGCGCCAGCGAGATCGGGTTGAACGGCGCGTCCGAGGAGCCGGTCGGCGTCGACTTGGTGATCTTGCCGATCTCGCTGGTGGGCGAGTACTGGCCCTTGGTCAGACCGTAGATCTTGTTGTTGAACAGCAGGATCTTGATGTTGACGTTGCGGCGCAGCGCGTGGATCAGGTGGTTGCCGCCGATGGACAGCGCGTCGCCGTCACCGGTCACCACCCACACGGTCAGGTCCGGCCGCGACACCGACAGGCCGGTGGCGATCGCCGGGGCACGCCCGTGGATCGAGTGCATGCCGTAGGTGTTCAGGTAGTACGGGAAGCGCGAGGAGCAGCCGATGCCCGACACGAAGACCGTGCGCTCGCGAGGGATGCCCAGCTCGGGCAGGAAGGTCTGCATCGCGGCCAGGATCGCGTAGTCACCGCAACCCGGGCACCAGCGCACCTCCTGGTCGGACTTGAAGTCCTTCGCCGACAGCTGGACCGGCACCGCGTTAGACATTCTTGATCACTTCCTCGAGCATGGTCTCCAGCTGGGTGGAGGTGAAGGGAAGCCCGCGCACCTGGTTGTAGCCGACGACGTCGATCAGGAAGCGCGCCCGGATCACGTGGGCCAGCTGGCCCAGGTTCATCTCCGGGATGACCACCTTGTCGTACGACGCCAGCACCTCGCCCAGGTTCTTCGGCAGCGGGTTCAGGTGCCGCAGGTGGGCCTGCGCCACGTTCACCCCGCGCTGGCGCAGCGCCCGCGACGCCGCCCCGATCGGGCCGTACGTCGAGCCCCAGCCCAGCACCAGCACCTTCGCCTCGCCCGACGGGTCCTCGACCTCGACGTCCGGGACGTCGATGGCCTCGATGCGGGCGGCCCGGGTGCGCACCATGAAGTCGTGGTTGGCCGGGTCGTAGGAGATGTCACCGGTCTTGTCGGCCTTCTCCAGGCCGCCGATGCGGTGCTCCAGCCCCGGCGTGCCCGGCACGGCCCACGGCCGCGCCATGGTCTCCGGATCGCGCAGGTACGGGTAGAACTTGCCGTCCTCGCCGTTCGGACCGCTCGCGTACTCGACCCGCAGGTCGGGCAGCTCGCTGATCTCCGGCAGCAGCCACGGCTCGGAGCCGTTGGCGACGTAGCCGTCCGACAGCAGGATGACCGGGGTGCGGTACTTCAGCGCGATCCGGCAGGCCTCGATCGCGGCGTGGAAGCAGTCCACCGGGGACTGCGCGGCCACCACCGCGACGGGCGCCTCGCCGTGCCGGCCGAACAGCGCCATGTTCAGGTCGGCCTGTTCGGTCTTGGTCGGCAGACCCGTGGACGGGCCGGCCCGCTGCACGTCGACGATCACCAGGGGCAGCTCCAGGGCCACCGCGAGCGAGATCGTCTCGCCCTTGAGCGCCACACCCGGGCCACTGGTCGTGGTGATGCCCAGCGCGCCGCCGTACGCCGCGCCCAGCGCGACGCCGATCGCGGCGATCTCGTCCTCGGCCTGCACCGTGGTCACGCCGAGCTTCTTGTGCTTGCTCAGCTCGTGCAGGATGTCCGACGCCGGGGTGATCGGGTACGCCCCCAGCAGCACCGGCAGCTTCGCCTTCACACCCGCGGCGACCAGGCCCAGGGCGAGCGCGGTGTTGCCGGTGATGTTGCGGTAGTTGCCCGGGGCCATCTGCGCCGGCGGCACCTCGTAGCGCACCGCGAAGCCCTCGGTGGTCTCGCCGAAGTTCCAGCCCGCGTTGAACGCGGCCTTGTTCGCGGCGACCAGCTCGGGGCGGGCGGCGAACTTCTTCTCCAGGAACGCCATCGTCGACTCGTGCGGCCGCGAGTACAGCCAGCTCAGCAGGCCCAGCGCGAACATGTTCTTGGCCCGCTCGGCGTCCTTCTTGCTCACCGGGTGCTCGGCCAGCGCGCCGACGGTCATGCTGGTCAGCCCGACCTTGTGCACGTCCCAGCCGGCGAGCGAGTCGTCCTCCAGCGGGTTGCTGTCGTAACCGACCTTGGCCAGGTTGCGCTTGGTGAACTCGTCGGTGTTGACGATGATCGTGCCGCCCTTGGGCAGGTCGGCGATGTTCGCCTTGAGCGCCGCCGGGTTCATCGCCACCAGCACGTTCGGCGCGTCGCCGGGCGTGAGGATGTCGTAGTCGGCGAAGGCGACCTGGAAGCTCGACACGCCGGGCAGCGTGCCGGCGGGCGCGCGGATCTCCGCCGGGAAGTTCGGCAACGTCGAGATGTCGTTGCCGAGCTGGGCGGTCTCCGACGTGAACCTGTCGCCGGTGAGCTGCATGCCGTCGCCCGAGTCACCCGCGAAGCGGATCACCACCCGGTCGAGCTGGTGGATCTCCTTGGCGGGATGCCCGTGCTCGCTGAGCTGACCGGCCTGCCCGGCGCCCTCACGATGTTCGGCCACTGGACGCGACCTCCTGCTGGGGTGGTGTGCTGTTACGTCTCGATTAAGGTCAGCCTACGTCGGAGGTAGGGAATAGCGTTGACACGGCCCCCCCCAGCGAAACCATGCGGAACGTGATAAAGACGACAGCACTTTGGGAGACGGGTCGCGCATATCACTGGTCCGTCCCACAGAGTGGCATCGCAGCGGCTATTCGGCGAACGATGTGCCATTCCACGCGTACGTCCGGTCCGTGCCGACGCCGCCGGACGCCGGGCCCGACGAGACGTACAGGCCTTCGGCGGTCACCCGCCAGTGGCTGACGGTGTGCCCGGCGGGGGTCGGCACCCTGGCCACGGCCAGCCAGCCGTCCGGGGCGGTGTCGAAGACGACCAGGTTGTGTCCCGGCTGGACGTCGGCCGTGCTGTTCGGCGTGTCGTCGGGCGCGCATGCCACCAGCAGCACCAGATACGGCCGCCGGTCCGGCAGCAGCCGCGGCAGGTAGGGGCCGTTGGACGGCGTGCCGGGCACCAGGGTCCACTCGCGGTCGCCGGCCGCGGCGATGCCCTCGGCGTTGAACACCGGCCGCACCGGCCCGCCCGTCGCGGGCAGCCCGGCGCAGTCCAGCTGGTCCGCGATGCCGGTCAGGTCCAGGCGGCGGCCCTCCACCGTCGGCAGGACCGGCGGGTATTCGCTCGACACGTCCTGCCCGGCGAACGCCTTGCCGGTCCAGCGAAACCCGTACGCCATGCCCATCAGGTAGTCCTGCGGCCCGGTGTGCCACGGGTGCATCTCGGTGTAGAGCACCTGTTCGGCCACCCAGACGCTGGTGAACAACGCGCCCCGCTCGCCCGGAAAGCCGAGCGCGCGCAGCGCCCCGTCCGTCGCCCGCTCCACCACCAGCAGGCGCGAGGAGCCGTCGCCGCTGTCCTCCTCGCCCGACAGGCAGTAGGCGTGCAGCACCGCCTCGGCCGCGCCGTCCCCGGTGAGATCGCCGTAGGCGGCCGGTTCGCGGTCCAGGTACAGCTGCGGCCAGCCGCCGCCGCTGGTGATGACCGGTTCCCCGGTGCGTCCGTCGACCTCGCGGAAGGTCAGCCGCCCGGAGGGGCACCCGGGCGAGGCCGGGACGGTCACCACGGCCGTGCGCCAGTCGACGTCCAGGATCGGGTCCCCCGCGTCGACCGTGCGCACCGGCCCCGGGCTCGGTGGCGGCGCGCTGGGCAGGGACACGCTCACGCTCGGGCTCGGGGTCTGCGCCGGAGGTGGCGGCTGGTGCCCGCCGAACCGGATCACCTGCAGCGCGAACACCGCGACCAGCGCGCAGGCGGCCGCGGTCGCGGTCGCGATCGCCCCCCGGCGGCGGCGGCGCTGCCGGTCGCCGCGCTGCCGCACGTCCTGCGGGGGCACGGGCTCGCCGCCGGCACCCGAGTGCTCGCCCAGCAGGGCCGCCAGTTCGGTGCGCCCGCGGTGCAGCCAGGACTTGACCGTTCCGGTGGGCACGCCCATCTCCCGCGCCACCTCGGCCACCGGCAGGTCGACGAGGTGGTGCAGCACGATCGCCTGGCGCTGGTCCATCGGCAGCGCGCGCAGCGCGGTCACCAGTGCCACGTGCTCGGGATCCGCCGCCGGCACCTCAGCGGGGCGCTGGCGCACCAGGTGCGCGGCGGCCACCCTCAGATGGCGCCAGCGGGACCGGGCCAGGTTGACGGTCACCCGGTACACCCATGCGGGCGGGTTGTCGTAGCGGGAGATCTCGGCCCAGCGCTGCCAGGCGCGGCAGTACGCCTCCTGGGCGAGGTCCTGTGCCTCGCCCCGGTCACCGGTCAGCCCGAACGCGACGGCCACGGTTCCGGCGTAGTGCGCCTGGTAGAAGGCATCGAAGTCGGCGGCGTCGAGGGCACGCCGGGCGGCGGGTCGCGGCGCGCGGGCCGACAGCGGCGCGGGCGTCGCCGGGGGCGGGACGGACATCGTCATGCAGGGTCACACACGATGCCCCGCCGCCCGGTTGCATGAATCCCAACTGTTACCGCCAGACGTTAGGCTGCGGTCGTGAACGGTTACCTCGACGCGTACGCGACGGTGGCGTTGCTGCTGCTCGTCGGTGTGCTGATCATCGGTGGGGCGTACACGGCGAACCGGCTGCTGCGTCCGTCGCGGCCCAGCGCGGCCGAGGGCAAACTCGACACGTACGAGTGCGGCCTCGATCCGGTCGAGGGCGGCTGGGCGCAGATGCAGATTCGTTATTACGTCTACGCGTACCTGTACGTGCTGTTCGCCGTCGAGGCGGTCTTCCTGTTCCCATGGGCTGTCGTCTATGTCGAGGCGGGGCTCGCGGTGGTCGTGGAGATGGCCGTGTTCGTGGCAGTGCTGGCATTGGGCCTGCTCTACGCCTGGCGGAAGAACGCGCTGCGCTGGCTCTGACCGCGTCGCGCATCCCGGCATCCGCCCGCCCGGGTCCGCCCTACCGGTCGGTAATGAGCCGGACGGATCCCGTGCCACGGGCCGGACAGCTCGGGTGGCAGGGTCGCGCTGAAGCGCCCTTCGTGCCACGATCGTGGGCATGGGCAACGTGCTGCTGCTGATCGTCGTCGCGCTCACCGTGGGCGCCGTGGTGTTCGGGGTGATGACGCTGGTCACCGGGGGTGACCCAGGTCTGGCGCCGGCCGAACCGGACGAGCGAGCCACTCCGCTGCCCGCCGACCGCCCGCTCGTCGAGGGTGACGTGTCCCGGGCGACGTTCGACCCGGCCTGGCGCGGATACCGGATGGCGCAGGTCGACCAGACGCTGCGTCGGCTGGCGTACGACATCGGTTACAAGAGCGAGCTGATCCAGGTGCTCGAAGCCGAGGTCACCGCGCTGCGCGAGGGCCGCGTCGAGGACGCCGACACGCTGGCCCGTGCCCGCGCCAGCGCGCTGGGCGTGATCACCGCGACCCCCGTGGACGAGAACACCGTCGACGTCACCGACGAGACGCCCGCCGAGGAAGCCGCCCCGGCCGAGCTCGACGTGACCGCGGAGCAGACCGGCGACGAGCCCGCCGACGAGGCTGACCACCAGACCGACCCGGCACCCGCCGTGGTGGACGAGGCGCCGGCCGGCGAGCCGGTCCGGCGGTGACGGCGGGCGATCCCGCCGCGCCCGGCGCGGGTGAGGTCACCGCGACGATCATCGTGGCCGCGCCGGCCGAGCGGGTGTTCGCCGCGTTCATGGCGTGGGAGCGGCAGAGCGACTGGATCCCGCTGACCAAGGTGCGAGTGGTCGAGGGCGACGGCGGCGAGGGCACCGTGATCGAGGCGATCACCGTGGCCGGCCCGGCCGTGCTGCGCGACGAGATGCGCGTGGTCAAAGTGGACCCGCCGTACGAGGTGCGGGTCGTGCACCAGGGCAAGGTGCTGCGCGGTCCCGGTGTCATGCGGTGCACCCCGATGGCCGGCGACCGCACGCAGGTCGTCTGGCACGAGTGGTTCCACCTGCCCGGCGGCGTCGCTGGCCGGCTGGCCTGGCCGCTGCTGTGGCCCGGCTCCAAGGTCAGCCTCAAGCAGGCCCTCAAGCGCTTCGCCAGGATGGTCGAGTCCGGCCGCCTGCCGTGAGTGAACCCCAAGCGGGGAAACCTTCTATCAGCGAAACCTTCTATCGTGAGCGGTCACGGTAGCCTTTGACCGTGGCTCCCACGACGTTCGGAGGGGACGCGTTGAGTGCTGCCGTCGCCAAGCTCGCGCAGTTGCGCCCAGGTGTGCGCGGCTATACCGTCGCCGACCTGCACACCCTCCCGGAAGTCGGCCCGCGGTACGAGCTGATCGACGGGAGCATCGTCATGTCTCCCTCCGCCACCAGTGCCCACAACATGATCGCGCGGTGGATCGCGCAGCTCATAGAGGACGCCAACCCCGGCGACGGCTACGTAGTCGGCACCGACCAGTCCGTCACCATCGATGAGCACAATGAGCCTCGCCCGGACATCGTGGTGCTGCCTGCCGCCCACATCGACGACTCACCGTTCCCGGTGGACGGGGTGCGGTTGGTCGTGGAGGTGGTGTCGCCGACCTCTGCGCTGCGGGACACCGAGGTCAAGCGAGTGCTGTACGCGCGGGCCGGTGTCCCGTTCTACTGGGTGGTCGTCCCGGATCCCGACGCTGACACGATCGCGCTCGCGGAACTGGTGCTGGAAGGCGGCACGTACCGGTACGCGACGCACTACACGACCGAGGTGTTCCTTACGAAGCAGCCGTGGCCGGTGGAGATCGACCTACCGGCGTTGGCCGCGCGGACGGCTCGCTACCGCAGGCCGTCCGCCGGCGCGTCCTGATCCGGCCTCATTCGATCCGGATGGCCCGCGGGGCGGCCGGGGCGGGGACGGGCCTCGGCGCGGGCACCGCGCTGGGAGACCAGCCCGGGCCGCGGAGCAGGGTCGGCAGCCATTCGCGTACGCGGCGGGTGCGCAGGTCGCGGAAGATGGCGGCGTACTCGTGGTAGGCGACGCGCAGCGGGTTGTAGGTCGTGATGTTCTTGGTGAGGCCGTAGACCGGGCGCTCGGTCTCCGGGGCGAACGAGCCGAACAGGCGGTCCCAGATGATCAGGATGCCGCCGAAGTTGCGGTCGAGGTAACCGCCCTGCGAGGCGTGGTGCACCCGGTGGTGCGACGGGGTGTTGAAGACGAACTCGTACGGCCGCCACATCTTGTCGATGCGCTCGGTGTGGATCCAGAACTGGTAGACCAGGTTGATGCCGCCGCAGAACGCGGTGACCCGCGGATCGACGCCGACGGCGGCCAGCGGCAGGTAGAACAGGAACCCGGTGAAGCCGGTCCACGACTGGCGCAACGCGGTGGACAGGTTGAACGTCTGCGACGAGTGGTGCACCACGTGCGACGCCCACAGCAGGCGGATCATGTGGTGGCCGCGGTGCGACCAGTAGTAGCAGAGGTCCTGCGCGATGAGGAACAGCGGCAGCGCCCACCAGTGGAACTCGATGCGCAGCGGTGTGAGCAGGTAGATCGCGCTGGTGGCGACGGCGGTGCCGATGCCCCAGAGCACGTCCCAGCCGAGGCTGCCCAGGCCCATGCTCAGGCTCGTCGCGGTGTCCTTGCCGCCGTAACCGACCTCGGCGTCGTCGGGATGGAACCAGTAGGACACGCGTTCGAGGACCATGAGCAGAATGAACAGCGGCACCGAGTACAGCACCACCGGTGGGAAGGCCGGGAGCTCCATGGGTTCCGAAGGCTATTCGCGTTCGAGTAAGGGGGCAAGAGGGTGAGCGACCTCATCATCGGCGAGGACGGGCTGGCACGCTGCGCGTGGTCGGCCGGAGCGCCGGAGTATCGCGCGTACCACGACCAGGAGTGGGGCACCCCGCTGCGCGGCGACGACGCGTTGTTCGAGCGGGTGAGCCTGGAGGCGTTCCAATCCGGCCTGTCCTGGATCACGATCCTGCGCAAGCGGCCCGCGTTCCGGGCGGCGTTCGCCGGGTTCCACCTGGAGAGCGTGGCCGCGTTCGGGCCGGCCGACGTGGAGCGGCTGCTGGGCGACGCCGGGATTGTGCGCAACCGGTCCAAGATCGAGGCGACGCTGCACAACGCGCGGGTCGCTCTGGAGCTGCCGGGCGGGCTGAGCGCGCTGCTGTGGTCGTACGCTCCGGAGCCCGGCAGCCGCCCCCGCCCCGCAGGACGGGCCGACGTGCCCGCCACCTCCGCGGAGTCCATGGCGATGGCCAAGGACCTCAAGAAGCGCGGGCTGCGTTTCCTCGGACCCACTACCGCGTACGCGCTCATGCAGGCCACCGGCATGGTCGACGATCACCTGGCAGGCTGCCACGTTCCGCTGGTGGCTCGTCCCGGCGACCCGCCTGGACGGCGGCCCACCGAGGACTCCCCACCAGCGTCCGCGCGAGCGCTGTGATGGGATGAGCGGGTGAGCGGGAAGTGGCTGGTCAGTGTGGCGTTGCCGATCGAGGCGGAGTCGGCGGAGGAGGCCGTCCGGGAGTACTGGCGGTATGTCACCGAGCTGGGCCCGGACGAGCTGCCCGCGTACGTGTCCCCAGCGGGGGACGAGCTGCAGATGACGGCGTACGTCACCGACGGCGTCGCCCCCCTCGACCCTGAAGAGGACTAGCGGCCCTCGAACACCGGCTTGCGCTTGTTGACGAAGGCGTCGGTGGACTCGCGGTGGTCGGCGGTGCCGCCCGAGCGCTGCTGCGCCGCCAGCTCGACGAGCAGGGCGTCGGCCAGGGTGCCGGTCGCGCCGTGCAGCAGCTCGCGCTTGATCTGCCCGTACGCCACGGTCGGGCCGGCCGCCAGCCGGGCCGCCAGCTCCTGCGCGACCGGAAGCACCTGCTCGTCGTCCTCGGTCAGCCTGGTCAGCAGCCCCAGCCGCTGGGCCTCGTCGGCCTTCACCGGCTCGGCGAGCAGCAGCAGCTCGGCGGCCTTGGCCGCGCCGACCATCCGCGGCAGGGTCCACGACACGGCGGTGTCGGCCGCCAGGCCCACCCGGGCGAAGGCCATCAGGAACGACGTCGACGGTCCGCCGATGCGCAGGTCGGACAGGAACGCCAGGCCCGCGCCCGCGCCCGCGGCCGGTCCGCGCACCGCGGCGATCACCGGCTTGGGCAGCTCGGCCAGGGCGAGGGCCAGCGGGTTGTAGTGCTTCTCGACGGTGTCCAGGGGAGCCTTGCCGCCCATCGCGGACATGTGTTCACGCAGGTCCTGCCCGACGCAGAAACCCCGGCCGGCGCCCGCCAGCACCACCGCGCGGCATGCCGGGTCGTCGGCCAGCTCCAGGAACGTCTCCCGCAGCGCCTCCTTGAGCGCGATGTCCAGCGAGTTGAGGGAGTCGGGGCGGTTCATGGTGACGGTGACGACGCCCTCGGCGCGGTCGACGAGCAGCGGTGCGGACATCAGCTCTCCCTGAGGCAGTGGTCGACGAAACGGTCGGCGGCGGGCCGCAACCGGGCGGCCTGCCGGTCGAAGAAGGCGGCCGCGGCAGTGCCCGGCCAGTCCGGCGGCAGCAGTGAGGCGGGCAGCTGCGGGTCACGGAACAGGAACGCGCGCCAGGCGTGCACCAGGGCGCACCGGGCCGCGTACGCGGTGCGGTCGTCGGCCAGCCGCGTGATCGCGCCGACCACCGGCGTGAGCTGGGCCACGAACCCGGCGTACGAGGCGCCCACGGCCGGCACGTTCCACGCTCTCATGATCAGCTCACGGGCACCGGTATCCCCGCCGGTGTGCGTGGCGGAGAAGCGCTCGAAGCGCACTCCGGCGTCGGCCAGCAACTGGTCGACCTCGCCCGCGGGTCGGGCGGCCAGCCAGACGCCGGTCTCCAGCCGCCCGTAGCCGAGGAAGGTCAGCTCGGCGGCGAGCCGGTCGCGCTCGGTGCGTGCTTCCGGCGCGGAGATCACCAATAGGTCGAAATGCCCGTCCCAGGAGCTGCGGCCGGTCCGGTAGATGCGGGCGGCGGCCTCGTCGAGGCGGCGTACGGCCCGCGGGGTGAGCTGGTAGCCCGGTCCGGCGGGCAGTCGCACCGGGGCGAGCCAGCCTTGTCGCACCATGCGGGACACCGCGGTACGTACCGCCGGTGCGGCGATTCCCAGCGGCGCGAGCAGCCGGATCAGGGCCGCGATGGTGGCCCGGCCACCACGTTGCCGCAGGTGATCGCCGTAGAGGTCGAAGAGTGCGGAACGGGCCTGCATGAGGGGTGATTGTGACAGATGTGAACTGTGCTGGCGAGATGATGTCACACCGTGACCGGCCCGGTTTGGGCTTAGCGGAGTCCATCAGGGAAAATCATTGGTCGGCACCCGTTCGTGTGGCCCCACCCAACCACACGCGGTGCCGGACGGCGTACGAAGACGGCGCGTCGCGGGCAGGCTGCATCGGCAGCCGTCGCGAGGTTTCGTCGGCGGAGCAGGCGGGGAGACCCGCCAAGTCTTGCATTCCACCCGGGTGCAGGTCTGGCAAGTCTGAGGGGAGACACACATGGCGGCGATGAAGCCGCGGACGGGCGACGGTCCGCTGGAGGTCACCAAAGAGGGCCGGGGAATCGTCATGCGCGTGCCGCTGGAAGGCGGCGGGCGGCTTGTGGTGGAGATGACACCAGACGAGGCCACCGCTCTCGGCGAGGCCCTCAAACTGGCCGTCGGCTGACATCGGGACCGGCCGGGCGATAACCCGGCCGTCCAACCCATCCCTCCCGGCATCACGTGCCACGCCACGGGCGCGGCGCGCAGCCACCACACCCCCATTGCATCACCCACTCCTGACCAGCGGGACCGTCCTGGACCCCGGTATGTCGCGCGGCGGCGCGCCTCCACCGGGGCGGCACGGGCCGCACCTCCGTCGCGGTCGGCGCCGGAGGTGGCGCGATAGGGTCAGGCGGTCGGCGGCCGGTGGGGCGTCGGCGGCACAGCCAGTGAAGGGGCAGGGATGATCTCGATTCGACTGGACGGCGCGGCGGAGCTCGCCGGAACCGTCGCGTGCCCGGTGGGCACCGCCGAGGGCGAGTCCGCGGCGGGCACACCGCTCGCGGCGGGCACACCGCTCGCGGTGCTGCCCTCCGACGTCGCCGCCGAGGTGGACGCATTCCTCGCCGCGACCGAGCACAAGGGCTCGGCCGGGGCCCTCCAGACGCTGCCGCGGCCGCTGCGCGAGCCGTCGAAGGTGCTGCTGGCCGGGGTCGGCTCCGGTGACGAGGCGGGCTGGCGGGCGGCCGGCGCCGCGCTGGCCCGTGCCGCGGCCAAGGAGTCCGTGCTCACCGTGCTCGCTCCCGCCGACCTGACCGACGCGGCGCTGCGCGGCCTGGCCGAAGGCCTGTGGCTGGCGTCGTACCGGTTCCGCGTCGCGGAGGAGAAGCCCGAGGCCGCGCCGAAACTGGCCGAGGTCGTCGTCGCCGTCGAGGCCACCCCCGAGCGGGAGGCCGCGCTCGCGGCGACCCGCATCGTGGCCGGGCACACCCGGTTCGCCCGGGACCTCACCAACACCCCTTCGCTGACCAAGACGCCGGAATGGTTCGTTCGCCAGGTGCGCGAGCGGGCCGGCGACGGCGTGACGGTCACCGTGCGCGAGCGCGAGCAGCTGGAGGCCGAGGGCTTCGGCGGCATCCTCGCCGTCGGCGGCGGCTCGGTGAACGAACCCCGCCTGCTGGAGCTGAGCTGGTCGCCCGCGGACGCGACGACGCACGTGGTGCTGGTCGGCAAGGGCATCACGTACGACACCGGCGGCATCGACATCAAGCCCAACGACGCCATGCAGCTGATGCGCAAGGACATGGGCGGCGCGGCCGCGGTCGTCGGCGCGCTGCTCGCCGTCGCAGACCTGGGCCTGCCGGTGCGGGTCACCGCGCTCGCCCCGCTGGCCGAGAACATGGTCTCCGGCAGCGCCTGGCGCCCCGGCGACGTGGTCACCCACTACGGCGGCCTCACCTCCGAGGTGCGCAGCACCGACGCCGAGGGCCGGGTCGTGCTCGGCGACGCCATGGCGTACGCGGTGGAGAACCTCGGCCCCGACCTGCTGATCGACCTCGCCACGCTGACCGGGGCCTCCCGGATCGCGCTCGGCAAGAAGACGGCCGCCCTGTTCAGCGCCAACGAGGAGCTGATCGGCGGCTTGACCGCTGCCGGTGCTGCCGCCGGGGAACCGCTGTGGCGGCTGCCGCTGGCCGAGGAGTACGCCGGGGACGTGTCCTCGGACATCGCCGACCTGGACAACGCCGCGGGCAACCCGGGGACCATCACCGCGGCGCTCTACCTGCGCGAGTTCGCGGGCAGCCTGCGCGATCGGTGGGTGCACATCGACATGTCGTCGCCGGCCTGGTCCGCGTCCCCGGACGCCGAGCTCACCAAGGGCGCGACCGGCTGGGGCGTACGCACCCTGGTCCGCTGGCTCACCACCGTCGCCTGACCCGTCCCACCTGCGAGTTGCGAACGGGGGTCAGGCTTTGACGGCGGCGAGGAGGCCCTCGCCCAGGGGGAGCAGGGCGGGGTGCCAGAGGTCGCTGTCGCGCACGGCGTACGCCAGGTCGCGGACCGTGAAGACGTCGCGGCCGCTGGTCAGGACGCCGTGCAGGACCACCACGCCGCCGGGACGCAGCAGCCGGGCGGCGGCCTCCATGAACGCGGCGTACTCGGTCGGGTCGGCGTCGACGAAGATCAGGTCGTAGGCGCCGTCGGCGAGCCGGGGCAGCACCTCCAGCGCCCGGCCGGTGATCACCCGGGCCCGGGATGTGGAGAAGCCGGCCTCGGTGAACAGGCGCCGCGCCATGCGCTGGTGCTCGGACTCGCGGTCGATGGTGGTCAGCACGCCGTCGGCGCGCATCCCGCGCAGCAGCCACAGGCCGCTGACCCCGGTGCCGGTGCCGATCTCGACGACCGCCTTCGCGGCACAGGCCCCGGCCAGCATGCGCAGTGCCGCGCCGACCGCCGGCGCGACCGGCTGCAGACCCACCTCGACGGCCAGTCCGCGGGCCGTCTGCGCGATCACGTCTTCGGGGACGAACGACGCGATGAAGTCGCCTGCGCTACCGGGCTGGCGATGCAGCGTCGTCATGGGGCACCTTCCGTGAACAGTGATTTTTCACGTTGAAACCGTGCCATCCTGAAACCGGGAACGGGACGGAGGGCTGGTTCAGTGACCGACGGCTGGGGTTATCGCCGGCCGGATGACGACGACTGGACGGCAGCGCAGCAGACGCCGCCGGCCGTCGCACCTCCGGCGTCGTTTTGGTGGTCCGATGCGCTCAACGATCCGTGGCGCGATCCGCACTCGCCGGTGGCGCTCGTGCCACCCGCCGAGCGCGCGCACGCGCCCGAGCCGGAGCCGTTGGCCGAGCCCGACCATACCCGACGTCGTACGTTGTGGACAGTCGCCGGAGCGGCCGTCCTCGCGGGCGTACTGGCCGGGGTGCTCGGCGGCGCGATGGGCGTGCGGTTCAGCGACGACCGCCAGACCGCCCGCTCGATCCTCGGTTCGACCGCCTCCCCGCCGCAGCGAGCCCCCGAGTCGCTGGCCGCCGTGGCCAGCCTGCTGCTGCCCAGCGTGGTCACCGTGCGGGTGCCGGTGGACGGCAGCGTGTCGCTCGGCTCGGGCTTCGTGGCCAGCGCCGACGGCCACATCATCACCAACGACCACGTGGTGTCCGGCAGCTCCGGCGTGGTGAGCGTCATATTCGACGACGGCACCAGCTCCCCGGCGAAGGTGATCGGCTCCGACCCCGAGTCGGACGTGGCGGTGCTCCAGGTCAAGCGCCCTGAGCTGCACCCGGCGATGCTGGGCGACTCCGACGCGGTCGCGGTGGGCGACGCGGTGGTGGCGATCGGCTCGCCGCTGGCGCTGCGCGGCACGGTCACCGCGGGCATCGTCAGCGCGCTGGACCGCCCCATCGCCACGGACGCCGAGAACGGCACGACCAGGTACTACGCCGCGATCCAGACCGACGCCGCGGTCAACCACGGCAACTCGGGCGGCCCGCTTGTCGACGCCGCGGGCCAGGTCGTCGGGATCAACGCCGTGATCAAGTCGATGGCGGGCAGCGAGGAGTCGGCGGGCAACATCGGCCTGGCCTTCGCCATCCCGATCAACCACGCCCGCCGGGTCGCCGAAGAGATCATCTCCGCGGGCCGGGCGCACCGTACGGTGATCGGCGCGGAGGTGGAGGAGTCGTTCCGCGGTCCGGCCGGCGGGGTGCGCCTGGGCGAGGTGACGGCCACCGGACCGGCCGCCGAGGCGGGCCTGCGCACGGGTGACGTGGTGACCAGCTTCGACCGCCGGCCGCTCAGCGAGCCCACGGACCTCATCGCACTTGTGCGGAAAACTGCACCGGGTGAGGTGGTCGAAGTGACCTACAAACGGGGTTCTACCAGCCACAACGCTGCCGTGACACTCGTCGCTGACGCCGACTGAGGGGTGGCCTGTCCGGCCGTCGCACACGTACCCTTGCGACGGCGGCCACAGTCGGGAGGTAGCGGTGTTCGAGAACCTTGGCACACCGGAGTTCATTGCGCTCCTGCTGCTCGCGCTGTTGATCTTCGGCGAGCGGTTGCCCAAGGTCATCAGTGACGGCATGCGGATGCTGCGCGGCCTGCGCGCCATGGCGACCAACGCCACCGGCGACCTGAGCAAGGAACTCGGCACCGACATCAAGCTCGAGGACCTCAACCCGAAGGCCTTCGTCCGCAAGCACCTGCTCAGCGAGGAGGACGAGGCCGCCCTCCGCAAGCCGTTGACCGGCATGTACGACGAGCTCCGGGGCGAGCTGAACAACGCCGGCAAGCTGGCCGCCGAGACCAAGGCCAACGTCAACGCCATGGCCTCCGCCACCCCCACCGGCGCATCCTCGACCCCCGCGACCCCCGTCGCCACCCGCTTCGACGACGCCACCTGACCCACCCCACCCTCCCGGCCCTCCGGCCTCCCGGCCCCCCGGCCCTCGGGGGTGATCATGAACTTATGGCACGGGTCGGCGGCGTGTCGTGGGCACAATTCCATGATCGACGCGCGGGGTTCGGCTGCGTGGGCCAACGGGCGACGGCTCAGGGCCCCGGACGATTCCGGGGCACTGAGCCGTCATGAGCTGCGTGGCGCTGCCCTAACCCATGGCCCGTGAAGGGCCGGTCGGTGCGGGTCAGCGCTTGGCGGGGGAGAGGCCGAGGGACTTGCCGACGAGAGACTCGCGGCGCAGGGCCAGGCGGTCGGCGATGGCGTTGAGGGCCTTGCCGGCGGGGGAGTCCGGACCGGCCAGGACGGCGGGGACGCCGTCGTCGCCGGCTTCGCGTACACCGGTGTCCAGCGGGATCTGGCCCAGCAGCGGCACCGACGCGCCGGTGAGGCGAGTCAGCGAGTCGGCTACGGTCTGCCCGCCGCCGGCCCCGAAGACCTCCATCTTGCTGCCGTCGGGCAGTTCGAGCCAGGACATGTTCTCGATGACGCCGACCAGGCGCTGGTGGGTCTGCAGGGAGATCGCCCCGGCGCGCTCGGCGACCTCGGCGGCCGCGGCCTGCGGGGTGGTGACGACCAGGATCTCCGCGGTCGGCAGCAACTGGGCCAGCGAGATGGCGATGTCGCCGGTGCCCGGGGGCAGGTCGAGCAGCAGCACGTCCAGGTCGCCCCAGTACACGTCGGCGAGGAACTGCTGCAGGGCGCGGTGCAGCATCGGCCCGCGCCAGACGACGGCGGCGTTGCCGCTGGTGAACATACCGATGGAGATGACCTTCACGCCGTGTGCCTGCGGCGGCATGATCATGTCTTCGACCTGGGTGGGGCGGCCCTGCACGCCGAGCATGCGGGGCACCGAGTGGCCGTAGATGTCGGCGTCGACCACGCCGACGGACAGGCCCCGGGCGGCCAGCGCCGCGGCCAGGTTGACGGTGACGCTGGACTTGCCGACGCCGCCCTTGCCGGAGGCGACCGCGTACACGCGGGTGCGGCTGCCGGGCTGCGCGAACGGGATCACCGGCTCGGCCGCGGCGTTTCCGCGCAGCCGCTTCTGCAGGTCCTGCCGCTGGTCCGGGCTCATCACGCCGAAGTCGATCTCGACCGAGGCCACCCCGGCGACGGTCTTCGCCGCCGCCGTGATGTCGGTGCGCAGGGTGTCCTTGAGGGGGCAGCCGGCGACGGTGAGCAGGATGCGGACGTACGCCACACCCGCGTCGACCTTCACCGACTCGACCATGCCGAGCTCGGTGATGGGACGCTTGATCTCCGGGTCGTTCACGGAGCCGAGCGCGGCCAGGACTGCCTGGTCGTCGGCGTGCACAGCGGTGGACATGCGCCCATGCTACCCGCGGCATCGATCATGACCGCGGAACGCGGGGACCGGGTGGTACGCGCAACATTCTCGCAACCCGTTGCCCCGGTTCGCCCGATCGTGGGACCATCAGACGAACCGGCCGCGCGTCATGCCCCTTGCGACGCGCGGCTCTTCTTTTCCTTGCGCTCGGCCTTCTCCTGCTGGTGCCGCCGGTTCGCCGCGTCGTCCAGCTCCTCGGCCAGCTTGAGCAGCTCCGAGCGGATGTAGTCGCGGGTTGCCACCTCGTTGAGGGCCATGCGCAGCGACGCGATCTCGCGGGCCAGGTACTCCGTGTCGGCCTTCTGCGCCTGGGCGCGGCGGCGGTCCTCATCGAGGGTCAGGCGGTCGCGGTCGGCCTGGCGGTTCTGGGCGAGCAGGATCAGCGGCGCGGCGTACGACGCCTGGGTGCTGAAGAACAGGTTGAGCAGGATGAACGGGTACGGGTCCCACTGCAGCCCGAACACGCCGATCAGGTTGATCAGGATCCAGACGATCACGAAGACCGTCATGTAGACGAGGAACTTCGCGGTGCCCATGAACCGGGCGAACTTCTCCGCGAAGTTGCCGAACGCGTCGGGGTCCCAGCGGGGCAGGCGGATGGTGCGCGGCTCCCGCGGCTGGTCCAGGCGGTCGCTCATGCCTCCTCCTCGCTGCGCTCGTCGGTGGCATGCCTGCTGAGCCTGATGATTCGCTCGCGAGGCTCGCTCATGCCTCCTCCTCGCTGCGCTCGTCGGTGGCATGCCTGCTGTGCCTGCTGATTTGCTCGCGAGGCTCGCTCATGGGGTGCGATCCGCGGCGCGTTCCTGCTCCCGCCAGTCCCGCGGCAGCAGGTGGTCGAGCACGTCGTCCACGGTCACCGCGCCGACCAGCCGGTCGGTCGAGTCCACCACCGCGATCGCGACCAGGTTGTAGGTCGCCATCCGGCGGGTGACGTCGGCCAGCGGCAGGCTCGGCGACAGCGGCGTGATGTCGCGCTCCAGCACCCCGCCGAGCAGGTCGCCGGGCGGTTCGCGCAGCAGCCGCTGGAAGTGCACCACGCCCAGGTAGCGCCCGGTCGGCGTGTCGATCGGGGCACGGCACACGAACACCTGCGCGGCCAGCGCCGGGGACAGGCTCTTCTCCCGGATGCGGGCCAGCGCGTCGGCGACGGTGGCGTCCGGGGTCAGGATCACCGGCTCGCTGGTCATCATCGCGCCCGCGGTGTTCGGCCGGTACTGCATCAGGGCCCGCACCGGCGCGGACTCCTCCGGCTCCATCAGGTCCAGCAGCAGGGCCCGCTCGGTCGGCGGCAGCTCGGCGAGCAGGTCGGCGGCGTCGTCGGCGTCCATCTCCTCCAGCACGTCGGCGGCGCGTTCGCGGTCCAGCCGGGCCAGGATGTCGACCTGGGCGTGCTCGGGCAGCTCCTCCAGCACGTCGGCCAGCCGCTCGTCGTCCAGCGCCGCGGCGACCGCATGCCGGCGCTGGTCGGGCAGGTCCTGCAGTGCGTTCGCGAGGTCGGCCGGGCGCATCTTCTCCAGCACCGACAGCAGCGCTCCGGTGCCCTGCAGCGCCCCCGCGTCGACGAGGCCGGTCAGCTCGTGCCACTCGAACTGGTGCAGCTGGCCGCGCCGGCTCAGCCGGCTGGTGACGTCGCGTACGGCGACGCGCCCGAGGTTCCACTGCCCGGCCCGGTCGGACTCCATGGCGACGTCCACCACGGTGGCGGGGGTGCCGTTGGGCGTGGTGATGCGCCGGTCGAGCAGGTCGGCGAGCACCATCAGCTCGACCGGGCCCTTCTGGAAGCGGCGCAGGTTGATGGTGCCGGAGCCGAGCACCACGCTGTCGGCGTCGATCGAGGTGACCCGGGCGATCGGCAGGAAGATCTGCCGCCGCAGCGGCATCTCCGCGACCAGTCCGACGACCGACGGAGGGCCGTCCGGGCGCAGCCGCGCGACGGCGTCACGCACCCGGCCCACCTGGTCGCCGTTCGGGTCGTAGACGGGCAGGCCTGCGAGCCGGGCGACGAAGACCCTGGTCAGCGTGGCCATATTCGCATGGTATGCGTATTTCTCACATCGGTTGGGTGTTATCGACGGCGGACCCGGTGCAGCCGGAACGGCTTACGGGTCGCGTTGGTCGCCGCGCTCGGCCGGGGCTCGGCCCGCCCCGATTCGTCGCCCGCGGGCACCGGCTCGCCGGCCGGCGTGAGCGCCACCAGAGCGCACTCCCGGCCCCAGCGCTCGGCGAGCGCCTCCGCGGTTCCCGGCGAGTTGAGCCGCTTGCCGGCCAGCGTCACCGCGACCGCGTCCCACAACTCGCCACCCGGCTCGATCCGCTGCACCTGCGCCGGATAGGTCACCACCGCCCCGCCGTGGTCGCCGCGCAGCGTCACCGTCGCGGTCGCCGCCTCCGCCAGCCCCGGCAACTCCTGCTCGCCAGGCCCGACCACCACATGCAGCCGCCCGTCCTGCGGCAGGCACCACACGGCATACGCCGGCCCGCCCCCCACCGACACCCACGCGACCGCCGCCTTCTTCGCGGCCTCCTCCACCAACGGATGCGTCATGCCGCCCATCCTCCCACCCAAAGGAAGGGCACCTTGCCATCGCTATCCGTAGAGGAAGGGCACCTTCTTAACGCCCCACCGCCGGTGAGCTGTTCGCCGGCGCGAGCATGCGAGGTGGTGGGCGGGTCAGCCGTCGCGGGCGGGGAGGTCGACGTCGACGGGGTCGGGGGTGGGCAGGGCGGCCGGGCGGCGGGCGCCCAGGATGACGGCCGCGACACCGGCCATGAGCAGGGCGATGCCGGGCCAGGCGGCGGCGGGCGGAGCCTGGCCCAGCCACACCCAGCCGAGCAGGGCCGCCCCGGGCACCTCCAGCAGGATCAGCACGCTGATGGTGGTGGCGGAGACCTTGTGCAGGGCGTAGTTGAACATCGAGTGCCCGAGCAGCTGCGCCCCGGCGGTCAGCGCGATGATCGCGAGCCAGGTCCGCTCGTCGAAGCCGGTAAGGCCCACTCCGAAGGCCAGGCAGACGCCCAGCAGCAGCACGGCGCAGACCGAATAGCAGACCGTCGTGTACGTCGTCGTCGAGGTGCCGCTGCGCGCCTTCTCGCCGAAGGACGTGTAGATCGCCGCGAGCAGCCCTCCGGCCACCGCGAGCAGGTCGCCGACCACGGCGGTACCGCCTCGGGTGAAGTCCGCGCCCGTCGCGATCGCCGCGCCCACCACGGCGCTGCCGATGCCGAGCCAGGTCCACCGGCCCAGCCGCCGGCCCTGCCAGAGCGCGATCAGCCCGGCCCACACGGGCTGCGTGGCGACGAGGGCGGTGGCGGTGGCGACAGTGGTCATCTTGACGCTGGGCACCCAGGTGGCGAAGTGCCCGGCGAGTGCGAGCCCGGCCAGCACGCTCCACCGCCAGGCGTGGTCGGTGCGCAGACCGCGCAGTTCGGCGCGGCGGCGGGTGAGGGTGACCGGGGCGAGCACGCCGACGGCGAGGGCGTTGCGCCAGAAGGCGATGGCCAGCGCGGGCGCGGCGGCGTACGCGATGAGCGGTCCGGACGACGACACGGCGATGATCGCGATCGTGATCGCGGCGATGGTGAGCGGGTCGAGCCGGGATCGCATGAGGCCCGATCCTGCCAGGAGCAGGTGAGCGGCCTGTCGGCACACTGTCATCTACTCCATGCGTTCATCTGCCCACTGTGCGCGATCATCCTATGTACTTCACGTGATCAGCTGATTACTGTCGCTCGAATGGATTCAGAACCTTCGTTATCCGGCGTACCGCCGCGCGCGATCCTCTTCGATTTCTATGGCACGCTGACCTCGGCGTGCACCCGCGGACCGGCCCACGAACTGGCCCCCCGGCTGCTCGGTTGCGAGCCCGCCGAGTACTTCGCGGTGCTCAACACCTCGTTCTACCCCCGCTGCCGCGGCGCGTACGGCGACGCCCTGGAGACCATGCGCTGGGTGGCCGCCGAGCTGGGCGTACGCGTCACCCCCGCCCGGCTGCGCGCGGCCCAGGCCGCCCGGCTGATGGCGGTGCGCGCCGACACCCACCTGCGGCCCGAGGCGGTGCCCACGCTGTGGCGGCTGCGCCGGGCGGGCGTACGCCTGGCCGTGGTCAGCGACTGCGCCTGGGAGCTGCCCGAGATCATGCGCTCGCTGCCGGTCGACCGGCTGCTCGACGCGAAGGTCTACTCGGTGCAGGTCGGGTGCAGCAAGCCGGACCCGCTGATCTACCGCACCGCCTGTGACCGGCTGGAGGTGGTGCCCGAGGAGTGCGTCTTCATCGGCGACGGCGGTTCGCGCGAGCTGACCGGCGCGCAGGCGCTCGGCATCCGCGCGATCAGGCTCGCGGCCCCGGACCTGGCCGACCACCTGCAGTTCGCCTCCGACGACGCCTTCACCGGCGAGTCGGCGGTCACCCTCGCCGACGCGGCCACGCTCGCGATGACCCCCCAGCCCGCCTGGGCCTGACCACCCACCGCCCACCCCTCCCGCACCAAGTGCAAGGAAGGGCACCTTGTTACCGCTTTCCGTAGAGGAAGGGCGCCTTCTTGACGTCGAGACGACGGCGCGCCCCGCCCACCGCGCTGCCGCACGCCTCCCGCCACAGGCGGGGGCCGTGCCGGCGTTAAGAAGGGCACCTTCTGCAACGCATAGCGTTAAGAAGGTGCCCTTCCTTTGGGTTCAGCCCTGGCGGACTGATTGGCCGCCGTCGATGACGAGCATCTGGCCGGTGATGTAGCCGGCGGCAGGGGAGCAGAGGAAGGCGATGGTCGCGGCGACCTCGTCGGGCGTGCCGGGTCGGCCCATCGGGGTGTCGTAGCCGAGTTTGAGCTCGGCGAGCGTGGACGCCGACGTGTGGATGGTGCCGGGCGCGACCGCGTTCACGGTGATCCCGTCGGCGACCAGCTCCATCGCCAGGGCCCGGGTCAGGCCGAGCACGCCCGCCTTCGCGGCGGCGTAGCCGGCCTCGGCGGGCAGCGCGTTCACCGTTCCGGCGGTGGCGGCCAGGTTGACGATGCGGCCCCAGCCGCGCTCCGACATGCCGCCGAGGAACGCGCGGCTGGACAGGAACGCCGTGGTCAGGTTGCGATCGATCTCGGCCTTCCACTCCTCGAAGGTGAGCTGTGCGACCGGCCGGATGACCTCCGGGCTGGCCCGGCTGGTCAGACCGGCGTTGTTGACCAGGATGTCCACGTCGCCCAGCTGCTCGGTGACCGCGTCGGCGAGCGCGCCGACCTCCGCCTCCAGGGTGAGGTCGGCGACGAAGCCGAGCACGCCCAGTTCGCCGGCGCGTTCGTGGATGCGCCGGGTGGTGGAGACGACGGCGACCTTCGCGCCGAGTGCGGCCAGCTGGCGAGCGGTGGCGAAGCCGATGCCGTGCGGGCTGCCCGCACCGGTGACGAGTGCGACCCGGCCGTCCAGCCGGAAGAGATCCATCCGCTCGTTCATGGCTTGATCCTGCCGGTTTGTCCGAGCTGACGCCAGTAGGAGGCACCGCTTACTCTGTCAGGACCCCTTTTCCGGATGGAGCCAGGCCGATGAGCGACCCGACCGCGCCGCCGCCCGCGAGCCCGGATCCCGGCCTGTCGCAGCCGGTCTTCCCGGAGCCGGTGCCGCTCACGTTCGGCTCGGCCGACCCCTTCCCGGCTGCTCAGGCACCCGCGTCCGGCAGCCCGGCGGGAGACTCGGCCCCGCTCGGCAGCCCTGCCGCCGACTCTGTCGCCGCGGTCCCGGGTCACTGGCCGAACCCGTATCAGGCACCCGGCCAGCCCTCGGCGGGCGGTTATCCGACAGGCGCCTGGCCACAGGTCCCTGGGCAGCCACCCGCCTTCCCACCGCACCCGTACGGCATCCACCCGGGATACGCCCCGTACCCGTATTTCCAGTCACAGCGGCGCATCAACGGCATGGCCATCGGCGCGATGGTGACCGCGCTGGTCGGCGTGCTGGGGATCTGCCTGTACGGGGTGCCCACCCTCATCCTCGGCCCGCTCGGCGCGATCCTGGGTCACGTGGCCCGCCGCAGGATCCGCCACAGCGGCGAGGACGGCGACGGCATGGCCCTGACCGGCGTCATCGTCGGCTGGGTCGGCACCGCGCTGGCGTTGCTCATCATCGCCGGCTTCGTGGCGGCGATCTTCTTCATCGGGGACGATCCCGGCTACCGCAACGAGCCGGGCGGGGCCTTCTGACCGGCTCCGCGGCCCATCGCGCATCCTTGACGTATGGCAGCACTCCCTGAAGCCCTGGCCGAGGTACGCGAACTCCTGCTGGCCCCGGACCTGATCCGGGCCACCGCGGGCGGGCAGCGCAGGGACGGGACGCCGTCCGTGCAGCGCGCCACGCTGCGTCCGGTGACCCTGAAAGCGGGCGACCGGGTGCAGTTGGTCACCGAGGACGGGCAGCGCCCCACCACGGTCAACCTCGCTCCCGGCGCGGAGCTGGCCGACCGGGTCGACGAGCTGCTGGCCGAACCGTTCGGCAGCTGGACGGTGGAGACCGGCCACGGCACGCTGCGCCTGCAGACCACGAAGAAGGGCGCGGTGCTGCACCGCTCGGCAGCCCCGCAGGCCGCGCCCGCCGCCACCGCGCACGACCGGGCGCGGGAGCACCTCATCGACCCCGGCGATCCGCTGTACGCCGTGATCGGCGGCGATGCCGCCAAGCGCCGGCAGGTCGACGCGTTCCTGCGGGCGCTGGACGCCACCCTGCCCGACCCGGCGCACCTGCCGAGCCCGCTGCACGTCGTCGACCTGGGCTGCGGCAACGCGTACCTGACCTTCGCCGCGTACCGCCACCTGTCCGGGCTCGGCCTGGACGTGCGCCTGATCGGCGTGGACGTGCGCGACGACCAGCGCGAGCGCAACACCGCGATCGCCCGCAAGCTCGGCTGGACCGATCACGTCAGCTTCGTCGCGGGCACCATCGCCGACGCCCCGGTGCCGCGGGCTGACGTGGTGCTGGCGCTGCACGCCTGCGACACGGCCACCGACGACGCGCTGGCCCGCGCCCTGTCCTGGGACGCGCGCTGGATCCTGGCGGCGCCGTGCTGCCACAAGGACCTGTCCCGGCAGTTGCGCAAGCACCCGCCGGCCGGCGCGGCGGGGCTGCTCACCGAGCACGGCATCCTGCGCGAGCGCTTCGCCGACGTGCTCACCGACACGGTGCGCGCGGCACTGCTGCGCCGACAGGGGTACGCGGTCGAGGTGGTCGAGTTCATCGACTCGGCGCACACCCCGCGCAACGCCATGATCCGCGCCCACCGCACGGCTCGGCAGCCGTCTCCCGCCGAGGCCGCGGAACTCGACGCCCTGCTCGCCGAGTGGCACATCCAACCTCACCTGGCCACCCTGCTGGCCACCACCCCCGCCACCTGACCGCCCGCGCTGACCGGCCCTGCGTTCAGGGGCCCAAGATCGCTCGACTTGCCAGGCAGGTGGGCGAAAAGCGGCTCAAGATACGCACAGGTGCCAGGCAAGTCGGATGATCAAGGGCCGCTCGGTCAGGGAGTGAGGGCCTTGGCGAGTTCGATGGCGGTGTCGGCGAGCAGGGTGTCCGGAGGCATCGCCGTGCCGGCCAGCACGGCGACGTAGGCGGCGAAGCCGGGCAGCGGGTAGCCGTCCTCCTGCGCGATCGCCGGATCGTGTTTGGCCAGCGAGGCGCGGGTGCGGGCCCAGGCGTCGAGCAGCTCGCGCTGCGAGGGGACACCGAAGCCGTGGCCGACCGGCGCGCTGTGGCGCAGTTTCACCACCGCCGACTCGTTGAGCGCCGCGGCCAGCCGGCAGCCGTGCGTGACGACCTCGGCCTGCCGCGCGTCGAGCCGGCGGTAGACGGTGCACCGGCGGTGGCAGGTGGTCGCGCAGACGCAGAGCGCGTGCGAGGTGTTCGAGTGCTGGCGGTCCAGGTAGGTGCGCCAGCCCGCGTTGTTCTCGTGCGCCACGGTGAGGCTGCGCCGGGCGGCGGACTTCTCCGGCTTGGTGTGCGGGCAGTCCCGGTCGTCGAAGTCGCCCCACGCGCTGCCGTCGCCGCCGACCGCCGCCGGCAGCCGCAGCGGGTCGGCGGCGTGGCCGAGCACCCGTTCCCAGACCAGCAGCGGGCCGTACTCGCTGGCGATGTGCACCGCGGCGACCACGGCCGTGGTCTCGCCGCGCCGGAAACGCGCGTCGATGACCTCCAGCAGCAGCCGGAACGTGGGCCGCATGCTGCCCAGCGCGCCGCGGTGCACCTCCCTGGGCGCCTGCGGCATGCGGCATGCCAGCGCCCGCTCCCGCAGGTGCTCGGGGACGTGGTCGCCGTGCACCTGGTCGGCGACAGTGTGCTCGGTGTTGGCCTCGGCGGCGGCGTTCAGCTCGCCGAAGTCCTCGGCGTCGAGGTCGAGCAGCCGCTGCCCGAACGCGCACAGCTGCTGCACGTGGGCGACGGACTCGGTGGACAGCGCGCCGCCGCCGGCTCGCGGCAGCACGCCGGAGTCCGGGGCGACCAGCGCGGCCACCTCCGCGAAGGCGTACCGCCTGGTCAGCGCGATGAGAACGTCGTGTGCCGTCTCCACACCGGCCAGTGTTCCACGCCCGCGCTCACCGGGCGGGCACCCCGAGCAGGGCGCATGCCTCGCGGTAGAGCCGGGTCACCTCGACGCGCACCTGGGCGCGCTCGGTCAGCCGCTGCGCGAAGGGCACCCGGATCGGCGTCTCGACCCCGTCGATCACGGCCTGGAACTCGATGCCGCGGTTGTCCATGCCCGACATCACCGCCGCCGTGGCGTTCGGGCGGGCCGGCTCCGGCAGCGTGGCCTGGCAGATCAGCAGGGAGTCGGCGGGGTGGTCGTCGTTCATGTGCCGCATGATCTGGGCGATGACCTCCGGCGGGAACGGGTTCGGGTGGATCCGGCCCAGGTCGGCGAGCAGTTCGGTGTTGAGCAGGTAGGCCAGCTTCACCTCGTTGATGATCCGGTCCTGCTCGGCGGTGTCCCAGGGCGCGGCGTCGAGCCGGGCGCGGTAGCCGTCCTTGAAGGCGGTGGGGTCGGCGACGCCGTCGAAGGCGTAGAAGCGCAGGCCGTCGCCGCCGAGGGCGAGCCCGTACGAGCGGGCCAGGGCGCGGGCCACGTACTGGCCGCCGGACAGGTCGCCCAGGTAGCGGTTGTAGTGGTGGGCGACGAAGCCGCCGGGCCAGGTGAAGGCGACCTCGCGCAGGCGGGACGTGTACTCGGCGGTCGTCGCGACCGGGGTGAGCGCGTCGCGCCAGTCGGCGCCGAGCAGGAAGGCGAGGTCGTCGGCGAGCGCGGGCAGGCGGGTGAGCGCGTCGGCGTGGAAGCCGCCCGCGACCGGGTCGCCGCTCCAGTGCGCGGCGGCCTCCTCGAGCACCTGGTAGACGAGGTAGTGCTGCGCGGTCAGCGCGGCGTGGGCGGCGACGGTCAGCCGGCCCCGGGTCAGGTCGTCCAGGAACGTCGTCTGCTCGGCCGAGCTGTGGTCGGACCAGGTGGCGGCGCGCAGGCGGGCGGAGAAGGGCTCACTCATGCGCAGCACCGTACGCGAGTAAGGTCACCCTAACCTCAAACTTTCGTTTGATCCTGGCCTGCGAAAAGGGACGCCCCCACGCTGGTTCTACCGCGTGGGGACGTCCCTCTATCGCAAATGTCAGCTCTCGACCGAGGTCTCCAGCGCGCCCTCGGCCGGTCCACCGGACCCGCCGGAGCGGCGACGGCGACGGCGCGAACGCGAGCGGGAAGCGCCACCCTCGCCTGCCGTGGCGGGCTCCGCCGGGCCGTCGGGGCCGTCCCCGGGGCCGGAGAACAGCGGCGCCAGGCCGCCCTCATGGGTCACCGACGCGGCGACTGCGGCCCCCGTGCCCGCACCCCGGCCGCGACGACGGCGGCGGCCACGGGTGGCCTCGCCCTCGGCGGCGTCGGTGTCGGCGGGGGTGTCCGTGGCGTCGGCCTCGGCCACGGGCGCGGTGTCGTCGTCACCGGACAGGCGACGGCGGCGGCGCGGCGCGCGCTCACGCGGCGGGGCCTGCTCGGCCGCCGGTCCGCGCTTGCCCCGGCCGCCACGAGGGCGGCCGCCCAGGTCCTCCTCGACCTCGGCGGACAGGCCGGCCCGGGAGCGCTGGGCGCTGGGCAGCAGGCCGCTGACGTCGCTGGGGATGTCCAGGTCGGTGTAGACCCAGGGCGAGGTGTGGTACGTCTCCGGCGGGCCGTCCGGGCCGGTCAGCTCCAGGCCGAGCGTCTTGTCGACGATCCGCCAGCGGGGCATGTCCTCCCAGTCGACGAAGGTCACCGCGACACCGGTGGCCCCGGCGCGGCCGGTGCGGCCGATGCGGTGCACGTAGGTCTCCGCGTCGTCCGGGCAGTCGTAGTTGATCACGTGCGTGACGCCGGAGACGTCCAGACCGCGGGCGGCCACGTCGGTGGCGACGAGCACGTCGACCTTGCCGGCCCGGAACGCGCGCAGGGCCCGCTCGCGGGCGCCCTGGCCGAGGTCGCCGTGGACCGCCGCCGCGGCGAAGCCGCGGAAGTCGAGGTCCTCGCTGACCCGGTCGGCGTTGCGCTTGGTCCGGGTGAAGATCATGGTGAGGCCGCGGCCCTGCGCCTGCAGGATGCGGGCGAGCAGCTCCAGCTTGTTGAGCTGGTGCGTGCGGTACACGACCTGCTTGGTCTGCGGGCTGACGCCCGGCTCGGTGGTGTGCCCGGCGTGCACGGTGACCGGCGTGCGCAGGAACCGGCGCGACAGGGTCACGATCGGGTCCGGCATGGTCGCCGAGAACAGCATGGTCTGCCGCTCTTCGGGCAGCATCTTGAGGATCTTCTCGACGTCGTCGAGGAAGCCCAGGTCGAGCATGCGGTCGGCCTCGTCCAGCACGAGCGCCTTGACCTTGTCGAGCTTGAGGTGCTTCTGCTTGCACAGGTCGAGCAGGCGGCCGGGCGTGCTGACCACGATCTCGACGCCGGCCTTCAGCGCCTCGACCTGCGGCTCGTACGCGACGCCGCCGTACAGCGCCAGCACCCGCACGCCGCGGGACTTGCCGGCCCCGGCGAGGTCCTTGGCGACCTGCAGGCCCAGCTCACGGGTGGGCACGACGACGAGCGCCTGCGGCTGGCCGCCGGTCTCGCCCTCACTCGGGGCGACCGCGCGGTCGATCAGCGGGATGCCGAAGCCGAAGGTCTTGCCGGTGCCGGTGGGCGCCTGCCCGATCATGTCGCCGCCGCGCAGCGCGATCGGCAGCGCGTACTCCTGGATGGCGAAGGCGCGCTCGATGCCCATCGCGGCGAGTGCGGCCACGGTCTCGGGGCGCACGCCGAGCTCGGCGAAGGTGGGCGCGAGGGTGATCTTGGGAGTGCTTTCGGTGGTGCTTTCGATGTTTTCGGTCATCAGGTTCTGGGGTGCCCTCTCAGTGATCCGCGTACGGCGGACCCTGCGGGCTGCCCAGCGGATGTCGGTACGCCCGTTTTCATCGAAGGGCGTATATGTAGTCTCCAGCGCGGGGCGCGGCGATGAAGGAAATGGATCCCATCGCGCGGCGCGATCGTTGGGGATCGCGGTGCCGCACACGCGACGACATGGGCATCGGGCCCATGTCAACTCAGCCATCGTACGGCCCGGTGGCCGTCTGGTCACCTGGTGTGTGTCGAATTCCCGGTTCTTAGTGGGATTTCCCACGCAAAACGGTCAGTTATTGAGCCCGACCGCCGTCATTCTGGCCGTGTGCGCGGTGGTCAGCCGCCGGAAAAGCCCGTCCACGGACTCCCCGTCGCCCACGCCCGTCAGCACCAGCGCCGTCAGCGGGGTGCGCTCCTGGGCCACCGACTGCGCCTGCGACAGCGCCTCCCCGGTCAGCCGGCGCGCCCACATCGACAGCCGGTTGGCCACCTTCGGGTCGGCCGCGATCGCGGCGCGGATCTCACCGGCGGCGAAGTCGGCATAGCCGTCGTCGTGCAGCACGTCGAGCACCAGGGCCCGGTCCGGCCCGGCCAGCACCCCCTCGGGCAGCACCTCGGCCACCTCGCGGAAGAAGTCGTCGGAGATGCCCTCGCCGACGTACGCCTTGGTCAGCGCCTCCAGCCAGTCGCCCGGCTCGGTGTTGTCGTGATACGTGCGCAGTGCTGTGACGAACGGGAGCATCGCCTGCTCCGGGTCCACGCCCAGCGCGGTGAGCCGGTTGGCCAGCCGCCGGTAGTTGGCCATCTCCCACGCGGCCATCTCGGCCAGCCGGGCCTGCCGGCCGAGGTCCGGGGCGAGCCGGGAGTCGGCCGCCATCCGGTCGAAGGCAAGCAGCTCACCGTAGGCGAGCATGCCCAGTAGATCGATCACTCCGGCATCGGTCGACACGCCCGCAGACTACCGGCCGTACGCCCGCCGGGCACCCCGCCGCGACGCGGGCCTGCCCGCCCGGCGCGGCGTCGGCGGCGGAGACGGCGAACGGCACGGTGCGCGCTGCACCGTGCCGTTCGCCTGCAGTTATGTGCTGCGCCGCCTCAGCGGGCCGAGAAGCCGACACTCCGCGTCGACGCCTCGGCGATCTCCACATATGCCAGCTTGTCCAGCGGGACGATGACCCGCCGGCCCTTCTCGTCTACCAGCGTCAGCAGCTGGGCCTTCGACGCGAGCGCGTCGGCGACCATCTGCTCGACCTCAGCGGGCGTCTGCGTGCTGTCCACCACCAACTCGCGGGGGGCGAACTGCACACCGATCTTGACCTCCACACAACCTCCTCGGCTCGCTCCCGAGATTACCCCGGTGTCGCAGCTGGACGCTGGCGCGCCGACCCGCCGCCGTCGGCGATCTCGCGCGAAGGGCCCGAGCGGCACCCGAAATACGCGTGTCGTGGGGCCACCCATGCAAGATCGCCGTGTCAGTGATCGGTTCCGCTGAGGGGGAAACTGCTGATGCCGCGCCAGGAGAGGGTGGTGATCAGCTGCTCGGCCTCGTCCTGGGCGATGACCCGACCGCCCGCGAGCCACCAGCGGGCCGAGACCTGGGCGGCGCCGCACAGGCCGGCGGCCAGCACCTCGGCACGGGCGCGGCTGACGCCGGTGTCGGACATGATCGTCTCGGTGATCGCCTCGACGGACAAGCGCTCCATGCGGTCCACCCGCTCCGCGACCGCCGGGTCGTTTCTCAGGTCGGACTCGAAGACCAGCCGGTAGGCCTCGCTCTCGTGCGAGACGAAGTCGAAGTAGGCCTGCATCGCGCCGCGGACTCTTTCCTTGTTGTCCGTGGTGGCCGCCATGGCGGAGCGGATGCGCTCGGCGAACGCGTCGCAGTGCGTGTCGAGCAGGGCCAGGTAGAGCTCCAGTTTTCCGGGGAAGTGCTGGTAGAGCACCGGCTTGGAGACGCCCGCCCGTTCGGCGATGTCGTCCATCGCTGCGGAGTGGTAGCCCTGGGCGACGAAGACGTCCTGAGCAGCGGCGAGCAGCTGCTTGCGTCGTGCCGACCGGGGCAGCCGGGTCGGCCGGCCCGTGGCTGTCGAGCCGGTCGGGTTGGCGCCACTGGTGGCCGCGGTCATCGAATCTCCTCACCCTGCAGACGGATCCTTTGACGGATCTTGCAAACTGGCCCGTCGTTGCAACTTATCGTCATTCGCCGTTCACGGTAGCCTCAGCGTGGGCGACGGAGGAGCGCACGGTGGACGTAACAGGGCAGACCGGAAACACAGCGGGAGCTGACGAACCCGCCGACGGGTCAGCCGGCGGAGTCGGACACCCGACGGCTAACGGGCATAAACCCGCGAGCTGGGCGGATTCCGACCGTACGGATGCATGGTCGAGTGCGGGTGCGGCGTTGGAACCCGGATTCGAACCGTTGACACCGTGGCACGCCACGGTAGCCGATCGCCGGGGGATAGACGCGCTCACGGGCGCCGACCCCGTCACCACCACGCTGGTACGCCCGCCGGACACCGCCCCGTCCACGCGCAACGGCCACACCCGCCCGTACGAGCGGCCCCTGCCGGAACTCTCCTCACCCGGCGAGGACCCGTACGCTGACGAGTTCGCCCAGACCTCGGCCGAGTTCGCCCGCCACGCCGCGTTCGACGAGCCGACCCCCGTCAACGGCTCACCGGCCCTCGGGCTGGACGACACGAGCCGCATCCCCGTGTTCAAGCCGTACCAGCCCGGCCCTGGGGCTGCGGTCGCGCCACCGGAGGTGATCCCGATTCCGGTCATGCCGCCGCTGCCCGCCGGCGCCAATCCCGCGCTGACCATGCCCACCGGCGGTTATCCGGTGCCGCCGCCCGGCCTGCGGCCCTCGCTGCCGGCCGAGCTGTCGGGGCCGGTGCCGTCCGCGCCGCCCGCGGACGCGCCGCTGGCCGCGATGGCCGAGGCCGCCACCCGCGCCGTGCCGCCCGTGCCGGAGCACCCCGCGCCGGCCGCGGCCGCGCTCGATGACGAGCAGGACGAGGACCAGGAAGAGGCGGAGCAGATGTCACTCGGCGCACGCTTCGGCATGGCTTTCGCCGAGCCGGCACCGCAGGCTCGGCGTCCCGCCGCCAACGGTCGCCCGATCCAGGAGCCGGGCCACCCCGAGACCGGGGACGCCGCCGAGCGGAGCCGCACCGGGGAGTTTCCGGTGCTGCCGGACCCGGCCGCCGCGGCTGCCGCGCGGCTCGACGCGGCCCGCGAGGGCTACGCCGCGGCCCAGCTCGGCATGGCCCGCCAGGCGGCCCGCGCGGCGCAGCTCGGCGGCTCCCAGGACGATCACGTCGGCTCGCTGACGGCGACCGGTCACGGCTCCGCCGCACTCCGCGACGCCGCGGCTCTGCGCGACGCGGCCGGACTGCGCGACGCCGCCGGACAGCGCGACTCGTCCGTGCTCCGTGACGCCGCCGCCCTGCGCGACGCGGCCGGACCGCCTGACTCGGCCGACCTTCGCGATCCTGCGGCGCTCCGCGATCCTGTGGCCCTTCGCGATGCGACGGCGCTCCGCGATGCGGCGGCTCCCCGCGATCCTGCGGCACCCCGCGACGGCGCCGCGATCCGTGATGACGCTGCGGGCAACGGCAACGGTGACAGCCGCACCGCGGGTGGTGGCAGCCGGGCCGAGCGCGGCGGGGCGCCGGAGGCGGCGCAGGCTGCGCGCATACCCGGCCAGGAGCCCGGTCGCCCCGGCGGTGGCGACCTGCCTGGCGGTTTCCCCGGCCAGCCCTCGTTCGTCTCGCAGCCGCGACCCTACCTACCGCCGTCACCGCAGCCGCACATCCCGCAGCCCGCGGGCCCGCCCGTCCCGCCCGCGGGTGCGGCGGCCCAGCATCCTTCGGACCGGCAGCCAGGGGTGCCCGAAGCCCGGCGCGCCGAACCCGGCCAGCCCGGGAACGGCCGGCCCGGCAGCGGCCCGGCCGCCGCGGAGCACCTGCCGCAGCGGGTGCCCGCCGTGCCCGACGTGCCGCCCGCCATCCACCCCGTGGTCGAGGCGGAGCCGGTGGTGGCGGCCACGCCCCAGCTCGACCGCATCGCCTCCCACCTGCGCCGCAGTGACGACGTGGGGACCGACGAGCGGCCCGACGGGTTCGACGTCGACGCGGTGCTGCGCGCCGTGCGCGGCGTCGCCGGAGTACGCGACGCGGCCCTGCGCACCACCGCGACCGGTGCCCACCACCTGCGGCTGGACCTGGCTGAGGGGGCCGACCCCGCGGCGATCAGCCGGATGGTGGCCAGGATGCTGCAGGAGCAGATGGGCATCGACGCCGCGCCGGCCGGCCCGCTGGTGCCCAGGCCCGCACCCGCCTCGGACGCCGCCCCGCCGTCGGCCACGCTGCCCGCGCCGCGCTCGGGCGCCGGGGCCGCCCCGCCGCCAGGGCTGACCGGGCTGCACCCGGATCCGCTGTCCGACCAGTCGCCGCGTGAACCGCGCCGCCGCCACCCGGTGAGCGTGCCGCGCCGGGCGCCGGGCGAACTGCGCGACCGGGTCGCCGCGCTGCGCTCGGTGAACAGCGAGCCGGAGCTGCCCGCCGCGGCCTCGCCGCCGCCCCTGCCCACCGAGCGCGACCAGGGCCCCCGCGCGATCATCGAGCACGTGCAGACCAGCACGTTCGGCCTGGACGCGACGGTGGAGGTGCGCCTCAACACCGGCGACCGGCAGGCCGTCGGAGTGGCCAGCGGGCCGGCCGTCGACGCGTACGTGCTGCGCCTGTGTGCCGCGGCGACCGCGGTTGCCATCGACGACCTGCTGCGCGAGGGGACCACGACCGGTGAGTCCGGCCGGTGCTTCGTGGAGCAGGCGACCATCGTGCCGATGGGCAGCTGTGAGGTCGCGGTCGTGGTGGTGCTGCTGGTCTGCGGCGGCTGGGTCGAGCAGCTCGCGGGCTCGGCTCTGGTCTCCGGAGACCCTCGGCGCGCTGTCGTCCGTGCCACGCTCAGCGCGGTGAACAGGCGGCTAGCGGCGCTCCTGCCGTAGGGATGTGGCAGGCTGTGTCGATGCGCACCGCCCTCGCACCGCCGCCGAGGACCGACTGGGAGCCTCCGGTCCGGTCCTCGCGAGTGGAATCCGGGAGGCTCGCCAGGGCCCGCGCCCGCCAGCGCCGCCGCCGCGCTACCGCTGTGTTCCTGCTGCTCGGTGCGGCCTTGCTGGTCGGCGTGGACCTGTTGCGCGGCGCGCCAGACCCCGTCCCGACCCGGCCGGTGGCGTCGACACCGGTGGCGACCGAGAGCCCGGAGCCCGCGGCCTCGCCGTCGGCCCAGCCCTCGCCCAGTGCCGAGCCGGAGCCGGTCTACCAGATGGACGGCGGATTTCCCTCGTCCGGGCCGGGGACCTGGACGTACGCCAAGAGCCAGAGCGAGGTGCTGGGCACCGCCGGCAGCATCAAGCGGTTCCGGGTCGCGGCGGAGAAGAACGTCGCCGCGGAGGAGCTCGACGTGTTCACCGACCTGGTCGACGAGACCCTGGGCGACGCGCGCAGCTGGATCGCGGGCAGGCAGTACCGGCTGCAGCGGGTGCCGTCCGGGTCGTCGTACCAGTTCACGATCTATCTGGCGACCGGTGAGACGACCCGCAAGCTGTGCGCGGCGGGCGGCATGGACACCCGGATGGACGGCGTCTCGTACACCTCGTGCCGGTTGCCGGGGCGCGTCGTCATCAATCTCAACCGCTGGCGTTTGTCGGTGCCCGACTACGTCAATGGCAAGATCGACCTGCACGACTACCGGCAGTACGTGATCAACCATGAGGTGGGCCACGAACTCGGCCGCTTCCACGAGGGCTGCCCCGGCAAGGGCAAACCCGCACCGGTCATGCAGCAGCAGACGTACGGACTGAAGGGCTGCACCGCCAACGCGTGGCCGTACGTCGGCGGCAAGCGCTACACCGGCCCCCCGGTGGCGTGATGCACGACGAACTGGAGCTCTTCGAGCAGCGGGAGGCGGCCCCGCGCCGCGCGCCGGACGAGGCGTCCGGATCCCGGGCGCGCCGCCGTGCCGTGATCCAGGCCCGGCGACGGCGCAACCTGTTCGTCGTGGCCGGTGTGCTGGGCGTCATCGTGGTGCTGGTCGGCATCGACCTGGCCCGCGGCGGCGACGGCCTGCTGCTCGACGGGCCCGCCGCGCCGGTGGCCGGCTCGCCCGTTCCGGGCAGCCCGTCGGCCGAGCCCGGCGTGTCGGAGCAGCCCCGCGAGGAAAGCACGGCGGCGCCGGCCGGTAGCGGCAAGTTCGGGTTCGCCACCGGCGCGGGCAAGGTCCTCGGCAGCGCGGGCACGGTCCGCAAGTTCCGCGTCGCCGTGGAGAAGGACACCGGCACCGACGTCAAGGCGTTCACGGGCGAGGTCGAGCGGATCCTGGCCGACCCCCGCGGCTGGACCGGCGGCGGCAAGCACCGCTTCCAGCGGGTGGCCGAGAAGACCTCGAACGAGTTCACGGTGTACCTGGCCACGGCCGGCACCACCCAGAAGATGTGCGCCGCGGGCGGCCTGCACACCGAGGGCTTCACCTCCTGCCGCCTGCCCGGCCAGCTCATCATCAACGCCGACCGCTGGCGCGACGCGGTGCCCGGCTACGGCGCGCCGCTGCCCGACTACCAGGCCTTCGCCCTCAACCACGAACTCGGCCACCAACTCGGCTACGGCCACGACGCCTGCCCCGCCCCCGGCAAGCCCGCCCCCGTCATGCAACAGCAGTCCACCGGCCTCAAGGACTGCACCCCCAACCCCTGGCCCCACCCCGCCGCCCCCACCGACCCGGCCCTCTACCGAGGCCCCGCCATCCCGTAGCGGGGCCATGGCCTCCGCCCCGCCCCGCCCCGGCCCGCCCCGCCCCGGCCCGGCCCGGCCCGGTGATCATGAACTTATGGCACGGTTCGGCGGCGTGTTGCGGGAATAAGTTCATGATCAAATGAAGGTTGATCAGCGCGTGATGCAACTCGCATCCCAGCGGGTTGGAGATCATGGCATTCCCTACCGCGGCGAGCGAGAATGTGCCTATGTCGTTGCCGCCGCTTGTGGAGCCTGCCGAGTCGCTCTCGGTGGACGAGATCCGCCGCTACAGCCGCCACCTGATCATCCCCGACGTGGGCGTCGAGGGGCAGAAGCGGCTCAAGAACGCCAAGGTGCTGTGTGTCGGCGCCGGAGGGCTCGGCTCGCCCGCGCTGATGTACCTGGCCGCGGCCGGTGTCGGCACGCTGGGCATCGTCGAGTTCGACACCGTCGACGAGTCGAACCTGCAGCGCCAGATCATTCACGGCCAGTCGGACATCGGCCGGCCCAAGGCCGAGTCGGCCGCCAACAGCGTCCGGGAGATCAACCCGTACGTCAACGTGGTCATCCACGACACCGCGATCGACCGCGACAACGTCTTCGAGATCTTCGGGCAGTACGACCTGATCGTCGACGGCACCGACAACTTCGCGACGCGTTACCTGGTCAACGACGCCGCGGTGCTGCTCGGCAAGCCGTACGTCTGGGGCTCGATCTACCGCTTCGACGGCCAGGCCAGCGTCTTCTGGGCCGAGCACGGCCCCTGCTACCGCTGCCTCTACCCGGAGCCGCCGCCGCCCGGCATGGTCCCGTCGTGCGCCGAGGGCGGCGTGCTGGGCGTGCTGTGCGCCAGCATCGGCTCGATCCAGGTGACCGAGGCGATCAAGCTGCTCACCGGCATCGGCGAGCCGCTGGTCGGGTCGCTGATGGTGTACGACGCGCTGGAGATGACGTACCGCAAGATCAAGGTTCGCAAGGACCCGTCCTGCGTGCTGTGCGGCGAGAACCCCACCGTCACCGAGCTGCTCGGCGACTACGAGGCGTTCTGCGGCGCGGTCTCCGCCGAGGCGGCCGAGGCCGTGATCGACGCGACCATCACCGCCCGCGAGCTCAAGGAGTGGCAGGACGCAGACAAGGACTTCCTGCTCGTCGACGTGCGCGAGCCGGCCGAGTACGAGATCGTGCGCATCCCCGGCAGTGTGCTGATCCCCAAGGGCGAGATCCTGTCCGGTGAGGCGCTGGCCAAGCTGCCGCAGGACAAGCAGATCGTGCTGCACTGCAAGTCGGGCGTACGGTCCGCCGAGGCGCTCGCCGCGCTGAAGGCCGCCGGGTTCAAGGACGCGGTCCACGTCCAGGGCGGCGTGCTCGCCTGGGTCAAGACCGTCGACCCCTCCCTGCCCAGCTACTGAGGTCCAGCCCGGACCATCCGGTCCGCACCGCGGAGGCCGGCGACTGATGAAGTCGCCGGCCTCCGCCGTTCCCGGACGCCGCACCGCGCTTCGCGGCACGGGCGGCGGAGCGCGATCGGCAACCGCCCGACGCGCGGCCCGGTGGGTGGGCGCGGTTGTCGGGAATCCGGCTGTGACTTCGATCACCGTCCATGCGTGAGGTTCGTCTCGCGGCATGCTCCCGAAGGCGGAAAACGCCGCCGTACGGCGCTTTTGTAGGTCGTCACGGAGGCTGGAAACGGCTGTTTCCGAATTTATTTCACCCGCCCGTTCTGTTGACCTTGACCAACCTGATGAGGCCGGAGGGTCACCGGGCACGTACCCTCGATGACCGTGGTGGATCTCGACGCGGCTATCGGATTCGTGGTGAAGAAGGGCGACCCGGTCGACCGGGCACGCCTGTCATACCTGCGTACCGGCGTTTCGCCCGCCGAGGACATCCTCGCCGCGGCCGAAGCCGGACAGGCCGACGGCGGAGGCTGGTTCGCCACCCAGCGCGGCAAGATCCCATCCGTCGACGTCACCTGCTTCCGGCTCGCCCAGCTCGACGACCTCGGCGCGCTCGCGCGGCCCGGTGTCAAGCGCGCCTTCGACTGGCTGGCCGGTCGCCAGGCCGCCGACGGCAGCTGGCAGGAGGCCAAGGAACTCGCCGCGGACGCGCCCGAGTGGGCCCAGCCCGGCGACCCGGAGGCGACGCTCTACCTGACCGCGAACGCCACCTTCTGGCTCACCGTGATGGGGCTCGACGTGCGCTCGTCACTGCCGTACGGCGACCCGACGCCGATCCCGTACGCCGACGCGGCCCTGCGCGGCGCGGAGTTCATCAAGGCCAGCCTCAACTCCGACGGCACCTGGCCGTCCTACCTGGTCACCGGGTGGCTCGGCGCGGCCGTGATGTACCGCCAGGACATGTTCTACGAGGCCGCGCGCATGCAGGCGGTGCTCGGCGAGCGCCTGCCCGCGATGGCCCCCGCCGACGCCGCCGCCATGGCGGCCTCGATGCGCCGGGTCGGCGTGTCGGCCGACGACTGGACGATGATCGCCGCCAAGCGCCGCCTGGCCGAGACGCAGCGCACCGACGGGGGCTGGGACTCCGAGGACGGCGAGACCTTCGACGTACACCTCACCCTCAACGTCATCCGCGCGCTGTACGAGATCACCCCACCCGGCCAGTCCACCCTCCTCTGACCACCCGCGGCGGCCGGGCGGCGCGCCTGGCCCACCTGCCTGCGCCGGGAGGCGCGGCGCGCCGCTCGGGCTGGGTGGGTCAGGGGCGGACGTGGCCTTCGCCGGTGATGACGTACTTGGTGCTGGTCAGTTCGGGTAGGCCCATGGGGCCGCGGGCGTGCAGCTTCTGGGTGGAGATGCCGATCTCCGCGCCGAAGCCGAGTTCACCGCCGTCGACGAAGCGGGTCGAGGCGTTCACCAGCACCGCCGCCGCGTCGACCTGTGCCGTGAACCGGTTCGCGGCCGGCAGCGAGGAGGTGATGATCGCCTCGGAGTGGCCGGAGCCGTACCGCCGGATGTGCGCGACCGCCTCGTCCAGCGACGCCACGACCCGCGCCGACAGCTCCAGGGCCAGATACTCGGTGCCCCAGTCCTCCTCGGTCGCTGCCACGACGTCCGCGGAGTACGCCGCGACCTCCGGCGATCCGTGCACGGTCACCCCTTGCTCGCGCAGCGCGGCCAGGGCCTTCGGCAGGAACGTGTCGGCGACGGCCGCGTGCACCAGCAGCGACTCGGCGGCGTTGCACACCGACGGCCGCTGCACCTTCGCGTTGAGCAGGATGGCCAGCGCCATGTCCAGGTCGGCGGACTCGTCGACGTAGATGTGGCAGTTGCCGACGCCGGTCTCGATCACCGGCACCGAGGACTCCTCGACCACGGTGCGGATCAGCGACGCGCCGCCCCGCGGGATCAGCACGTCGACCAGCCCGCGCGCCCGCATCAGCTCCTTGACGGTGTCCCGGGTGGCCGAGTCGACCAGCTGCACGGCGTCGGCGGGCAGCCCCGCCTGGACCAGCGCGTCGCGCAGCACGGCGACGATCGCCGCGTTGGAGCGGGCCGCCGAGCCGGAGCCGCGCAGCAGCACCGCGTTGCCGGACTTGAGGGTCAGCCCGGCCGCGTCGGCGGTGACGTTGGGGCGGGCCTCGTAGATGATGCCGACGACGCCGAACGGCACCCGCAGCTGGCGCACCTGCAGGCCGTTGGGCAGGGTGCCGCCGCGTACCACCTCGCCGACCGGGTCGGGCAGGCCCGCGATCTGGCGCAGGCCGTCGGCCATGCCCGCCAGCCGCGACTCGCTGAGCGCGAGCCGGTCCACGGTCGACTCGGGGGTGCCCTGCTCGCGCGCCGCGGCGACGTCCAGACCGTTGGCTTCCAAAATCTCGGGGGTACGCGCGGCGAGCGCGTCGGCCATCGCCGCCAGCCCGGCGTCCTTGGCCTTGCGCGACGCCGTGGCCAGCACCTGTGCCGCCGTCCGGGCGCGCGTCGCATGCTCGATGACGCTCATGTCGTTTCCAGCCTTCCGTGGGTGCTGAAGTTGGTCGGCGCGCCCGCGTCAACCGGGACGCGGGCCCGGCGCGAGCCGCCCGCCTGCCCTGCGCTCGCCGCAAAGCCGCAGCTCAACCCGCATGACGCGATGGGAAGGTGCCCTTCCTCTACGCATAGCGATAACAAGGTGCCCTTCCTTACAGCAGGACGAGGTCGTCGCGGTGGATTACCTCGCGTTCGTAGGCGGGGCCGAGGGTGGCGGCCAGTTCGCCGGTGGAGCGGCCGAGCAGGCCCGGCAGTTCCAGGGCGTCGTAGTTGACCAGGCCGCGGGCCACGGCACGGCCGGCGATGTCGATCAGGTCGACGGGGTCGCCGGCGGTGAACGCGCCGTCGACGCGGGTGATACCTGCCGGGAGCAGGGAGGCGCGGCGGTCGACCACGGCGGTGACCGCGCCCGCGTCCAGGTGCAGGCGGCCGCGGGCGGTGGTCGCGTGGGCGAGCCAGTGCAGGCGGGCGGTCGCGCGTACCCCCGCGGCGTGGAAGAGCGTGCCCACCGGCTCGCCGGACAGGGCAGCGGCGGCCAGCGGGGCGGCGGTCAGCACCACCGGGATGCCCGCGTCGGTCGCGATGCGGGCCGCCTCGACCTTGGTGACCATGCCGCCGGTGCCCACCCCGGCGCTGCCCACGCCGCCCACCGACACCTCGGCGAGCTGCGCGAAGTCGGTGACCTCGGCGACCTTCCGGGAGCCCGGCTGCGACGGGTGGCCGGTGTAGAGCGCGTCCACGTCCGACAGCAGCACCAGCAGGTCGGCCTGCACGAGGGCGGCCACCAGCGCGGCCAGCCGGTCGTTGTCACCGAACCGGATCTCCTCGGTGGCCACCGTGTCGTTCTCGTTGATGATCGGCACGGCCCGCATGTCGAGCAGTTTGCGCAGCGTACGGTGCGCGTTGCGGTAGTGCGCCCGCCGCGTCACGTCGTCCACCGTCAGCAGCACCTGCCCGACGGTCCGCCCGTGCCGCCCGAACTCCTCGGTGTACGCGTGCATCAGCCGCCCCTGGCCCACGCTCGCCGCCGCCTGCTGCGTGGCCAGGTCCCGCGGTCGCCGCGCCAGCCCCAGCGGAGCCAGCCCCGCCGCGATCGCCCCCGACGACACCAGCACGACCTCCCGCGGTCGGTCCCGGTCGTCCACGCTGCACAGCGCCCCCACCAGCGCCGCCAACCGCTCCGGATCCAACCCTCCGGCGGCCGTCGTCAACGAGGACGACCCCACCTTCACCACCACCCGACGAGCCCGGGTGACCACTGCACGCATCAACCCATTCTGCCGCCCCACCTCCCCCTCCCCCCGCACCGATCCCACCCACTGGCGCGCCCCACCCGCCCCTTCCGCGTTGATCATGAACTTATGGCACGGCTCGACGGCGTGTCGCGTGCACAACTTCCTGATCAATTAGCCTTCGGCTATGACTCCCGAGGAGTACACCGAAGCGGTACTGAAGATGGTCGAGTCGATCCCGCCCGGCCGCGTGATGACCTACGGCGCGATCGCCGACGCGCTCGCGGATGAGTCCGGCCGCAACTCGGCCCGCCGCATCGGCACGATCATGGCCCGGCACGGCGGTGGTGTGCCCTGGCACCGCGTCGTCGGCGCCGGCGGCCGCCTGCCTCCGGGCCACGAGAACGAGGCCCGCCGCCGCCTGATCGCCGAGGGCGTGCCCTTCCGTGGCGACCACGTCGCCACGTCCGCCATCAACTGATCACCGCCGCGCGGCCCGGCACCGTTTGATCATGAAGTTGTGGCCGCGACACGCCGCCGAGCCGTGCCATAAGTTCATGATCAACGCTGAAGGGTCAGCCGGTGAGGCGGGCGGCGCCGCCGCGGCGGGGGTCGCCGGAGGCGCCGGCGGTGCCGATGGCGGAGACGCCGCCGAAGTAGTGGCTGCGGGAGGGCCAGCGGTTGACGGTGTAGCCCGCCTCGGCCAGGGCCATCTCCTCGGGGACGGGGAAGTGGGGTTCGACGTGGACGACGTCGTCGACGGGGTGCAGGCGGGGAGCGCGTACGGCGTCCGGGGTGTCCAGGCCGTCGACGAGCACGCCGATCAGGGTGCGCAGGAGCGCGGAGCGGATGCGGGACGCGCCGGCCGAGCCGATCGCCAGGCGTAGCCCGCCGTCGGGGTCGAGCACCACCAGCGGGCACATCATCGAGGCGAGGCGCTCGCCGGGGGCCAGCTCGCCGGAGTACAGCTCGCCCTCGCCGAGCATGGAGTTCAGGTGCACGCCCAGCCCGGGCAGCCAGACCCCGGAGCCGAGGCCGAGGGTGGTGGTGATGACGCAGGCGTTGCCGGCCGCGTCGACGGCGGTGACGTTGGTGGTGTCGCCGAGCCGGTCGTCGGGGCCGCGTACGTCGAGCGCCCCGGCCAGCACCACGGCGCGTTCGGGCCGCGGCAGGTCGGCGAGGTCCGGGGGCAGCCCGCGCAGGGTCGACACGGTCCGGTTGAGGTCGGCCCGCCCGTGCACGGTGTGCCCGGCCAGTTCGGCGGTGGTCACCGCCCGTTCGAGCACCTGGTACGCGGACAGGTCGAGCGGCCCGAGCGCCCCGCCGTCGGCGCGTACCGACTCGACGACGGCGCTGCCGAGTTTGCCGGTGTAGCAGGTGGACGGACCCTCCGCCGCGATGATCTCCAGTGCCTCGGCGAGCCCGGCGTGGAACAGCCGGTCCCCGCCCTGCAGCAGCCTCCCGCCCGGGGCGTACGCGGAGCCGCCCTGGCCGGGCAGCATGGCCTCGACCAGCGAGGGCAGCGTGACCGCGTGCGCGAACGGCATGGCCACGCCCGCGCGGGCCAGCTCGGCGGCGGGCGCGACGACGTCGGCCCAGGGCAGCGCACCCCAACGTGAGTGAATCTCGCCACATCCGGCGGGCAAGCCGGGCACCGCGACGGAGGCTCCGCCGATCTCGTACGGCAGCGGCACCTCACCGAACCGCACCGCGATCGGCGTCATCGGCTCTGCCTTACGATCCCCATCCAGACCAGGCATTGCTACGAAGAAATCAAGGCAGGTAACGCGCCCGGTCGAAGATTCGTAGTACGTGGCGAATCCGCCGCCGCCCAGCCCCGTGAAGATGGTCTCGGCGACGCAGGCGGCCAGGGTCGCGGCCACCCCCGCGTCGGCCGCCGTTCCGCCCATCCGCAGTACCCGAAGGCCTACCTCGGCGCTGGCCGGATGGCCAGCTGCCACACCGGCAGGTACCAGCATTCACTCGCCTCCCGTACCATCCGCGCTCATGACATCCAGTGTGGAGGTGATGGAGGCCCCGGACGAAGCGCTTCCCACTCGAGTGCGAGTCGGATATTCGCTCGGCTCCCTGGTGACCGGTGCTTTCGGCACCGTCCCGGGCCTGCTGCTGCTGCCGTACCTGACCGACACCCTGGGTGTCGCCGCCGGCCTGGCGGGACTGCTGGTGCTGCTCCCCAAGGCCTGGGACGTCATGCTCAACCCCGTGGTCGGCCGGATCTCGGACCGCACCCAGACCCGCTGGGGCGCCCGCCGCCCCTACCTGCTCTTCGCCGGCCTCGGCATGGCCGTGCTGTTCGCGCTGCTGTTCGCCGCCCCGTTCGGCGACGGCGGCCAGGCGGGCCTGTACGTCGCGGTGATGTTCCTGCTCACGGCCACCGCGTTCGCGTTCTTCCAGGTGCCCTACGTCGCCATGCCCGCCGAGATGACCAGCTCCTATTCCGAGCGCACCCGGCTGATGACCTGGCGGGTCGCGCTACTGGCCACCTCGATCCTGGTCTCCGGCGCGATGGCCCCGATCATCCGCGACGCGATGGGCGGCGGCCTGCCCGGCTACCGCTGGATGGCGCTGTTCGTCGCGACGATCATGGTCGCGGGCACGCTGATCGTCTTCGTGAGCACCCGATCCGCCCCGACCGGCGCCATCACCGCCAGCGAGCCGTCACTGCGCGCCCAGCTCAAGGTGGTCGCCGCGAACCGGCCGTTCCGGGTGCTGGTCGCCTGCTTCGTGGCCCAGTCGACCGGCGTGGCCTGCATGCTCGGCGGCGTCGAGTACTTCGCCAAGCACGTGCTCGGCGACGCGGGCACCACCACCGCGCTGTTCGTGGTCGTGGTCAGCCCGGCGCTGTTCGTGATGCCGGTCTGGCGGCGGGTCGGCGAGCGCCTCGGCAAGCTCAAGGGATACGTGGTCGCCTCGATCACGCTCACCGTCGCGACGCTCGCGCTCGCGGCCGCCCCGTTGCTGCCGCACTGGACGATCTACTCGATCATCGCGGTGATGGGCTTCGGCTACGCCGGCCAGCAGCTGTTCGGCCTGTCGATGCTGCCCGACTGCATCGCGTACGACACCGCGCGCACCGGCAAGCGGCAGGCGGGCGTGTTCACCGGGGTGTGGACCGCGGGGGAGACCCTGGGCCTGGCGCTGGGGCCGTTCATCTTCGGCATCGTGCTCCAGCTGTTCGGTTACATCTCCACCACCGCAGGTGAGACGGTCGCGCAGAGCGATCTCGCGAAGACGGGAGTACTGCTCGGGTTCACCGTGGTGCCGGGTCTTATCGTGGGCATCGCGCTGGTGCTGCTGCGCGGGTACGACCTCGGCGGCGACCCGGCCGTGACCGAGAACCGCGAACCGCTGCCCGCGGCGGCTCCGGCCAGCTAGCTCCACGTTTGTGTCATGACCGCCGGCTACCGCAGCCTTGATCGCTGTCATCCTCCACTCCGTTGCGGATGACAGCGAGCGGCTGCTACCGCGGGCGGCTCGTACAGGACCTCAGGGGAGGGTGCACGCCACATGTTCGTGCAGCAGGTTCAGCGGTTCCACCAGCTCATCCTCGGCCAGGACGTGAACTCCGCGCTGGCCGCGGTGGCACCGCTGGTGCAGGCCGCGCGGCTCGCCCCGGCGCACGAGCTGACCCCGGCGGTGACCCACCTGGCCCCGGCCATCGGGGCGGCGCCCATCCCGTTCGTCGCGGCGACCGCGGCCACCGCCGCGGGCGCGCTGGTCGAGCTGGGCGGCTCGCCCGGCCCGCTCACCCGGATCGTGCTGGAGCGCCTCGGCAGCGCGCTGACCGGCACGCACGCGTTCATCGACGCCTGGCTGGCGTACGGCGGCGGACGGCCGCTGCCGGAGCGCACGCAGATGGACATCACCGTGGCGACCGGACTGCTCGCCTCGCAGCTCGGCCCCGACCGGGCGATGCCGCTGGTCGCGGCGTGGCGCGACGCTCCGCACTGGGCGCTGGCCGCGGTGGCCTGCCTGCACCACGCCGACGCGCGGGCCCAGCTCGGCGACCGTGCCCCCTGGACCGCGCAGGTCGACCCACTGCACTCGGCCGCGCCCGCGTTCATGCGGCTCATCCTCGCGCTGCGCATCATCGACGAGCACCTGCTGGTGCTGCACCGGCCGACCCGGCGCGGGGCGATGGTGTTCGTCAGCGGCGTGGCCGACAACTTCCAGCTGCAGACGCTGCTCGCCGACGCGCTCATCGGGGCGGGCCTGGTGCAGGGCAAGCGGCCCGACGCGCGCTGGGTCAGCGCGTTCCAGCACGGGCCGGACGGCACCGTGCTGGAGCATGTGGACGACGCCTTCCACCTCACCGACGCTACCGGCGCGACCATGCGCAACGAGGCCGGCCCGGCCGACATCGCCGTGGTCAGCGGCTCGCGCATCCTGGTGCTGGACGACGCCCGCTACAGCCGCCACTGGCGGCCGGGGCGGCGTTTCCCGATCACCGCGCAGGTCCGCGTCGACCGCATCCTGACCCAGGAGGAGGTCGAGGCGTGGTTGGGCTACGTCCCGCCGGTGGCGTGACGAGGACGCGCTGGGTCCGATCCGCCCCCAAGGTTTAGGCTTCCCGGTATGGCCCTGCCCTCGGTGCTCGGAGATCCGATCAAGTTCGTGCTGAACTGGGGTCGGCGCTACTCGCTGTGGGTGTTCAACTTCGGGCTGGCCTGCTGCGCGATCGAGTTCATCGCCAGCAGCATGGGGCGGCACGACTTCATGCGGCTGGGTGTGATCCCGTTCGCGCACGGCCCCCGCCAGGCCGACCTGATGGTCGTGTCGGGCACGGTCACCGACAAGATGGCCCCGGCCATCAAGCGGCTGTACGACCAGATGCCCGAGCCGAAGTACGTCATCTCGTTCGGCGCGTGCAGCAACTGCGGTGGGCCGTACTGGGACTCGTACTCGGTGACCAAGGGCGTGGACCAGATCATTCCGGTGGACGTGTACGTGCCCGGCTGCCCGCCCCGCCCCGAGGCGCTGCTGCACGGCATCCTGCGCCTGCAGGAGAAGATCGCCGCGGAGCAGTCCGGCTTCGGCGGCGTGCACCGCCCCGACCCGGCCGCGCTGACCGCCCCGATCGTGTCACCACCGGCCTGACCTGTCCTGTTTCCGCAGCGGCCGGTTGCGGTCGCGCGTTAGCGTTCGGCACATGACGCGATCCGAGCAGATCCTGGACGTGCTGGTCACCGAGTTCGGGCCGCTGATGACGGCGGAGCCGGCCGCGTTCCGCCGCAAGTTCCGCAAGATGGCGTCCAGCGCGTTCGCGTTCTACCGCGGCAGCGCGTCCCTGTTCTACGCCGACATGACCGGGCAGTACGCCGACGACACGTTCCTGACCCCGCAGACCAGCCGGGTGTGGATCCACGGCGACCTGCACGCGGAGAACTTCGGCACCTACATGAACGCCGAGGGCGTGCTGGTCTTCAACGTCAACGACTTCGACGAGGCGTACGTCGGCCCGTTCCTGTGGGACCTGCGCCGGCTGTGCGCCAGCATCGCCCTGCTCGGTTACGCCAAGGCGCTGTCCGACGAGACCATCGGCTACCTGATCAAGGACTTCGCCGGGGCTTACCTGGCCGAGTTGCGCGCGATCGCGCTCGGCGGCGACGACGCCATCGGCTCGCTGACCCTGTCCACCACGACCGGCCCGCTGCACCGGGTGCTCCAGCAGGCCCGCCTGAACACCCGGGTGGACCTGCTGCAGGGCATGACCGTGATCGACCGGTACGAGCGCCGCTTCGTCGAGCGCGAGGGCGTGTTCCGGATCGACGCGCCGACCCGGGCCGCGGTGGAGGAGGCCTTCCGGGGCTACCTCGGCACACTGAACCCGCACCACGCGCACAGCGGCCACGAGCGCGTCGAGCGCACGATCAAGGACGTGGTGCTGCGCAAGGGCGTGGGCATCGGCTCGGCGGGGCTGCCGTCGTACAGCCTGCTGCTGGAGGGGCACACCCAGGCGCTGGAGAACGACGTGGTCGTCTACATGAAGCAGGCGCAGACCCCGGCCGTGGCCCGGCACATCGACGACGCGCGGGTGCGCGGCTACTTCCTGCACCAGGGCCACCGCACCGCCGAGTCGCAGCGCGCCCTGCAGGCCGCCGCGGACGCCTGGCTGGGCTACACCGAGCTGGACGGGGTCGGGCAGCTCGTCGCCGAGGTCTCGCCGTACGCCGCCGACCTGGACTGGTCCGACGTCAACGAGCCCGACGAGCTGGTCAGCGTGGTGCGCGAGCTGGGCCGCGCGGTGGCCCGCATGCACTCGGTCGCCGACGACGAGTCGAGCCACGACCTGGTCGATTTCTCCACCGAGGAGGCGATCGTGGCCGAACTCGACCGGGACGAGGCCGGGTTCGTCGGCGGGCTGGTCGGGTTCGCGCACGCGTACGGTGCCCAGGCCCGCGGCGACCACCAGCTCTTCGTCGACCTGTTCCGCAACGGCGCGATCCCGGGCGTGTGACGCCGCAGTCTCAGCAGCCCTCCGGCGGCACCAGGTAGTGGCGCAGGAAGACTCCCGTGGTGCGGCCCGGTGCCCACGACGGCAGGTCGAGGTGCTCGCCACGGGGGAACGTGTCGGGCAGCGTCGGGAGGCTGCCGAAGTAGAAGTAGCGATCGCCGGGGCAGCCGTACTCGCCGCCGAGCCGGCGGGTCCGGGTCGGCGACGCGGCGGTGAGCACGAAGTCGTCGCCGCTGGTGTACATCTGGGTCTCCGCGTCGTAGGTGTGGTAGGCCGCCCAGCTCACGTGGATCTCCCAGCCCTCGCAGAGCCGGTCCAGGTCGGCCGGGGCGATGCTGAACGTGATCGAGGTCGGGGCGGGCGTCGCCGCATTGGTGATCTGCGGGATCACGATGTCCACGCAGGCGGGCGGCGGTGCGGGAGACGGGGAGGGGCTGGCACCCGGGTCCGGGTTCGCCACCGGCTGCCCGCTCGGCCGTGGCGTGCCGCTGGGCGGCGTTCCGGGTGACGGCGAGCCACCCGGGCCCGGTGACGGCACGGGGGTCGTAGACAGCAGGGCCGTCGGCGTCGCCGCGGGCCAGGATGGCGAGGCCGACGGGTCGACGGTCGGGCCCGTGGACGGGGTCGGCAGCAGCGGCGGCACCGGCGACGTGGACCGCGGGATGAGGTTCGTGCCGAGGACGAGCGCCAGCACCAGCACCAGGGCCAACCCCGACACCCGCGTGACCCGGCGTCGCCGCAGGGTCCGGCGGGCGGCCTCGTGGCCGGGTGGGCGTACGTGCGGCAGAGCGGCTCGACCGGCGTCGGCGAGCAGGCGGCGTAGGTCGTCAGACACGGTCGACCTCCTCCGGGGCCAGCTCGGACAGCCGGTCGGCGAGGGTGGTCCGGGCCCGGTGCAGCCAGGACTTCACGGTGCCCTCGGCCACGCCGATCATCGCAGCGATCTCCGCGATCGGCAGATCCTCCAGATAGTGCAGGATCACCGCCTGTCGCTGGCGGGTGGGCAGGTCGGACAGCGCGGCCACGATGGCCACCCGGTCAGGTTCGGGGCCCGGCGCGAGCTCCTCTCGGTGCCCGCGGGAGGCGAGTTCGAGACCACGGCGCACGCGCCGCCAGCGGCTGGTGGCGATGTTCCAGGCGACCCGGCGCACCCACGCGGCCGGCTCGTCGTACGTGGACACGGTCGACCATCGGGCCAGCGCACGGATCATGGCTTCCTGCACCACGTCCTGGGCTTCGGCAAGGTCCCCGGTGTACACGTACAGCGCGGCGGCGAGCTTCTGGAACGACGCGCTGTAGAACTCCGCGAACTCGCGGTGTTCGGTCACGGGCAGCTCCAGGGGTGTCAGAAATCCGCCGCAGCATAGCGGGTCTGATCAAATGTCCCGGAGGGCCGTTCGGGCGGTCGCCGCCGGTGAGGTGGGGCGTGGTGGGCGGTCGCGGGCATAGGATGCCGGGCATGACGCCGGAGGAGATCGGAGCGCGCCTGGCGGAGGCCGTCACGGGCGCACAGGCGGGCGTGTCGGGCGGCGGAGCGTACGCCCGCGCGGTCGTCGACGTGCCCGCCGGATCGTGGCTGCCCGCGCTGACCGCCGCGCGCGACGAGCTGGGCTGCGACTTCTTCGACTGGCTGTCGGCCGTGGACGAGCTGGACGCGGGCTATGACGTGGTCGCGCACCTGTGGTCGACGAGCGCGCGGCACGGTGTGCTGGTGCGCACCCGGGTGCCGGTGGACGGGGCCTCGCTCGCGTCGGCCGTGGACGTGTACCCCGGCGCGGCGTGGCACGAGCGGGAGACGTACGAGATGTTCGGCATCGGCTTCCCCGGACCGCTGGAGCCGCTGCTGCTGCCTCCCGAGTTCGAGGGCCACCCGCTGCGCAAGAGCTTCGTGCTGGCCAGCCGGGTCGCCAAGCCGTGGCCCGGGGCCAAGGAGCCGGGCGAGTCGGAGACCGGCTCCAAGCGCCAGGCGATCCGCCCGCCGGGCGTGCCCGCGCCGGGGGAGTGGGGTCCCGCGTCATGACCTGGGAATTGATCTTGAGGGTGGCCCTGGTGGCCGTGGCGTTCCTGACGCTGCCGCTGCTGGTCGGCCAGACCGAGCACAAGGTGATGGCGCACATGCAGGCCCGGCTCGGCCCGATGTACGCGGGCGCGTTCCACGGCTGGGCGCAGCTGATCGCCGACGGCGTGAAGTTCGCGCAGAAGGAGGACGTGACCCCGCGTGCCGCGGACGGCCCCGTGTTCCGGCTCGCACCCGCCGTGGCGCTGCTGCCGTACCTGCTGGTGCTGCTGGTCATCCCGCTCGGCCCCGGTGACCTGGTCGGGCAGCCGCTCGACGTGGGCCTGTTCTTCGTGCTGGCCGTGGTCGGTGTGGGCGTGATCGCGGTGCTCATGGCGGCGTGGGCCTCGGCCAACAAGTACTCGCTGCTGGGCGGCCTGCGCGCGGCCGCCCAGCTGCTCGGGTACGAGCTGCCGTTCGTGCTGTCCGCGGCGAGTGTCGCGATGGCCGCGGGCACGCTCAGCCTGCCCGGCATCGTGGCCGCCTGGGAGCCGTGGTGGCTGCTGTGGCAGCTGCCCGCGACGATCGTCTTCTTCGTGTCGGGGCTGGCCGAGATCCGCCGCCCCCCGTTCGACATGCCGATCGCCGACTCCGAACTGGTCTTCGGCTACCTGACCGAGTACACCGGCCTGCGCTTCGCCTTCTTCCTGCTCGCCGAGTACGTCGGCATCGTGGTCATCTCGGCGCTGACCGCGGCGCTGTTCCTCGGCGGCTGGCACGGCCCGTGGGCCGAGTCCGTCGGCTGGCTGTGGATGCTGCTCAAGACCGGCGCGGTGGCTTTCGTCGTGATCTGGCTGCGGGTCTCCTGGCCCCGGCTGCGCGAGGACCAGCTGCAGCGCCTGTGCTGGCTGGTCCTGGTGCCCCTGGCACTGGCCCAGCTGGTGCTGACCGCCGGCGTCCGCGTGGCGCTGAGCTGACCTGCTACTCGCGTGGTGACTCCTCAAACGGCAGGATGAGAGACATGAGCATTCCGGGTGCGGGACTCGGCAAGGGTCTGGCGGTCACGCTGAAGACCCTGGTGACCCCGTCGACGACGCAGCAGTATCCGGACGTGGCCCCTGAGCTGCCGCCGCGCTCCCGGGGCGTGATCGCCCTGCGCGAGGAGAACTGCACGGTGTGCATGCTGTGCTCGCGCGAGTGCCCGGACTGGTGCATCTACATCGACTCACACAAGGAGGAGGTCGTGGTGCCGGGCGCGGCCCGCCCCCGGCAGCGCAACGTCCTCGACCGGTTCGACATCGACTTCTCCCTGTGCATGTACTGCGGCATCTGCATCGAGGTGTGCCCGTTCGACGCCCTCTACTGGTCGCCGGAGTTCGAGTACGCCGAGTACGACATCCGCGACCTGATGCACGACAAGGACCGGCTCGGCGAGTGGATGGCCACCGTGCCGCCGCCGCCCCCGCACGATCCGCTCGGTGAGCCGTCGAAGGAGGAGACCGCCGTGGCCAAGCGCGCGAGCGCCTCGTGACGTTGCAGGACGTGCTGCTGTCGGTGGCCGGCCTGGTCGCGGTCGCGGGCGGGCTCGCGGTGGTGACCACCAAGCAGCTGGTACGGGCCGGCCTGTGGCTGGTCGTCGCGCTGGGCGCGGTCGCCGTGGAGTTCCTGCTGCTCGGCGCGGAGTTCGCAGCCTGGGTGCAGGTGCTCATCTACGTCGGCGCGGTGGTCGTGCTGCTGCTGTTCGCGGTGATGCTGACCCGCGCGCCGATCGGCCGCAGCACCGACCTGGACCGCCCGGCCCTGCCCGCGGCACTGGTCGGCGCGGCTTCCGGGCTGGGCCTGTCGGCGCTGTTCATCGCCGTGTTCGGGCAGTTCCGGGTCACCCCGCCCGCGGTCGGCACGGCCGAGCGCATCGGCGGGTCGGTCTTCGACGACTGGGTGCTGCCGTTCGAGGTGCTGTCGATCCTGCTGCTGGCCGCGCTGGTCGGCGCGATCGTGCTGTCGCGCCCGTCCGCCCCGCCGGCCGATGCCCTGGCCGACGCGGTCGCGCAGGGGAGCAGCCGATGATCCGACCGGTGATCCCGCTGGTGACCGCGGCGCTGCTGTTCGGGCTGGGTGCGTACGGCGTGCTGCGGCGGCGCAACGCGGTGCTGGTGCTGATGTCGGTCGAGCTGATGCTCAACGCGGTGAACCTGATCCTGGTCACCGGCGACACCCTGCGCGAGCGGGTGACCGGCCAGGTGTTCGCGCTGTTCGTCATCGTGATCGCGGCGGCCGAGGTGGGCGTGGGCCTGGCGCTGGTGCTGCGGCTGTTCCGGCTGCGCCAGGACATCAACACCGACCGGGTGGCGCTCGACGACGAGCCGCGCGCCGCCGCGCCGTCCGAGGAGCCCGCGCTCGCGCTCGACGGGGAGCAGGCATGATCGCGACTCTGGTGCTGGCCCCGCTGGTGTGCGGGCTGGTGGGCCTGCTGCTGCCGATGCGCAACCGGCCGCTGGGCGCGGCCCTGGGCATCGCGGGCGCGGCGATCAGCCTGGCGCTGACGGTGCTGCTGCTGGCCGACGGCACGCGGGGCGAGTTCTCGGCGACCTGGGTGCGCTTCGGCGACCTCGGGGTGACGCTGACGGCGCTGGTCGACACCCGCGCGCTGCTGATGTCCCTGGCGGTCGGCGTGGTCGCGCTGTGCGTGCAGGTGTACTCGGTGGGCTACCTGGCCGGGGACGGGCGCTACGGTCCGTACGCCGCGCAGATCTCGATCTTCACCGGCGCGATGCTGACCGTGGTGTTCTCCGGCGACCTGATCTCCCTGCTGATCGGCTGGGAGGTGATGGGCGCCTGCTCGTACCTGCTCATCGCGCACGACCGCACCCTGCCCGAGGCGCCCGCCGCCGCGGTGAAGGCGTTCCTGGTCACCCGGGTCGGCGACGTCGGCTTCCTGCTCGGCATCGTGCTGCTGGGCGTGACCGCCGGCAGCTTCCGGATCACCGAGGTGCTGGCCGCCGTCCCGGCGATGTCCGGCGTGACGGTGACCACGGCGGCCCTGCTGCTGCTCGCCGGGGTGGCCGGCAAGAGCGCGCAGTTCCCGCTGCACACCTGGTTGCCCGACGCGATGGCCGGCCCGACGCCGATCTCGGCCCTCATCCACGCCGCCACCATGGTCGCCGCCGGTGTGTACGTGGTAGCCCGCCTCTTCCCGGTTTTTGCGGCCTCCCCGACGGCGCTGGCCGTGATGGCGGCCATGGCCGGGATCACGCTGCTGCTCGGCGCGCTGGCCGCGACCGCCGCCGACGACATCAAGCGCGTGCTGGCCTGGTCGACGGTCTCGCAGCTCGGCTACATGATGGCCGCGCTGTCCGCGAAGGCCGTCGACGCGGCGATGTTCCACCTGCTGGCCCACGCGGCGTTCAAGGCGCTGCTGTTCCTGTGCGCGGGCTCCGTGATCCACGCGGTGGGCAGCAATCTGATGTCGCGCATGGGCGGCCTGCGCAAGGACATGCCACTGACCTTCTGGACCATGACCATCGGCCTCGGCGCGCTGATCGGCCTGCCGCCGTTCGTCGGCTTCTTCAGCAAGGAGGCCGTGGTCGGCGCGCTGCACACCCAGCCGGCGCTGTGGCTGGCCGCGCTGCTCGGCGTCGCGCTCACCGCCTGGTACTCCACCCGCCTGTGGCTGCTGACCTTCTTCGGCCCGGCCCGCGACAGCGCGGTGCACGCGCACGAGCCCGGCTGGGCCATGCGCGCCCCGCTGCTGCTGCTCGCTGTGCCCGCGGCGGGCCTGGGCGTCGGCGCGCTGGTCGCCGACTACGAACTCGCCCACCTGGGCGTCGAGCTGGTGCTGCCGCTGGTCCTGGCCGTGCTCGGCGTGGCCGCCGCCTGGTGGGGCTGGCGTCGCGCGGACGCCGGAGACCCGGCGGCGGTGCTCGGCCAGGCCGGACCGTTCCTGGCGGGCGGCCTCGGCCTGGACACGGTGCAGGACCGGCTCGTGGTGCGGCCGGTGCGGGCCCTGTCGAGGGCGGTCACCGCGGTCGACGTGTCCGGCGTGGACGGCGCGGTCAACGGCCTCGGCCGGGCAACCGCCGGGGCCGGAGCCGGGCTGGCGGCCTGGCACCGCGCGGCGCTGCCCCGAGCCCTGGCCGGGGTGCTGATCGGCGCGGTGCTGGTGACGGTGACGGCGGTGGTGTTCGCATGAGCGAGCTCCGCGAGCGAATCAGCGGGCTCAGCAGACATGCCACCGACGAGCGCAGCGAGGAGGAGGCATGAGCGAGGACTTCGGACGGCCTGGGGTGGCGGCATGAACACTTCCGCGTTGCTGCTGATCGGGTCGTTGGCGGTGCCGCTGGTCGGCGCGGTCGCCGCGCTGCTCGTGCGTGGTCGCGGCGGCACGGTCGTGGCGACCGTCGCTGCCGCGCTCACCCTGCTGCTGACCGCGCCGCTGCTGCTGGGCCGGGAGACCGCCCGGCCGTCCGGGCTGTGGCACGAGGTCGACAAGCCATGGGTGCCCGACCTGCAACTGCGGCTGCACCTGGGCGTGGACGGCATCTCGTACCCCCTGGTCGTGCTGACGGCGCTGCTGACCCTGCTGTGCTGCGGCTACCTGCTGTGGCAGCGGCCGGAGCGGGCCAACCAGCTCGCCGCGCTGCTGCTGGTGATCGAGGTGGGCATCCTCGGCACCTTCCTCGCCTTCAACCTGGTGCTGTTCTTCCTCGCGTTCGAGGTGGTGCTGCTGCCGATGGCGGCGGTCATCGCGGGCTGGGGCGGCCCGGCCCGGCGCGCGGCGGCGCTGAAGTTCGCGCTGTACACCCTGGCCGGGTCGGTGCTGCTGCTGGTCGGCGTGGTCGCCGTGGTGACGCAGACCGGCACCGCCGACATCGCCCGGCTCACCACCGAGCAGGGTCTGCTGCCGCACGACGCCCAGCTGTGGATCTTCGGGCTGTTCGCGGTCGCGTTCGCGGTGAAGAGCCCGCTGTGGCCGCTGCACACCTGGCTGCCCGACGCGCACACCGAGGCCCCGACCGTCGGCAGCGTCATCCTGGCGGGGGTGCTGCTGAAGATGGGCACGTACGGCCTGATCCGGGTCGGGGTCGGCGTGACGCCCGAGGGCGCTTCGGCGTTCGCGCCCGCGCTCGGCGTGCTCGCTGTCGCCGCGATCCTGATCGGCTCGCTGGTCTGCCTCTCCCAGACCGAGGTCAAACGCCTGATCGCGTACTCGTCCGTCGGGCACATGGGTTTCGTGCTGCTCGGCATCGCCACCCTCAACGAGATCGGCCTGCAGGCCGCGCTGATCGGCAACATCGCCCACGGCCTGCTCACCGGCCTGCTGTTCTTCCTGGCCGGTGCGATCAAGGACCGGGCGCACACCGGCCTGCTCGCCGACCTGGGCGGGCTGCGCGAACGCCAGCCCTGGCTGGCCGGCGTGCTCGGCTTCGCCGCCCTCGGCAGCCTCGGCCTGCCCGGCCTCGCCGGGTTCTGGGGCGAGGCGTTCGCGGTGGTGGCCGCCGTGCAGCGCGACGGCACGCTGTGGACCGTGCTGGCGGTGCTGGCCGCGATCGGCGGCGCGCTGACCGCGGCGTACCTGCTGCGCCTGCTGCGCCGGGTCAGCCACGGCCCGCAGGCCGCGGCGCTGGCGGGCGCACCTGAGGCCCGCGTCCCGGAACTGGTCGCCTGGTCGCCGCTGGTGGCCCTGGCACTGCTGCTCGGCGTGATGCCGATGCTGGTGCTGGGCATGTCCGCCGACGCGGTGGCCGCACTGACGAGAGCGGTGGCGCCGTGAACCTGCAACTGATGCTGCCCCTGCTGGTCGCCGCCGGGACCGCCCTCGCGGTGCTGGTGGTGGATCTGATCACGCAACCGCGCTGGCGCTGGCCGCTCGGCGTCGGACTGCTCGGCGCGGTGGCGACCGCCGTGACCGCTGCCTTCACCGAGCCGCGCCAGATCGGCACCTTCTGCGCCGGCCTCGCCGCACCCGGCAGCGACGCGATCATGCCGGTGGACTGCGCGCTCGTCTTCGACTCCCGGGCCCGCCTGGTGGCGGTGCTGGTGGCGGCGCTGACCGTGGGCGCGCTGCTGCTCTACGTCCCGGCGCTGCGCCGCGGCGATGCCCCCGCGGGCGAGACGGTCTTCCTGTTCGCGTGCGCGATGACCGGTGGCGTCGCCCTCGCCTCCGCGGGCGACCTGATCACCCTGATCGTGGCGCTGGAGACACTCACCATCCCGCTGTACGCCCTGGTGGCGCTGCACCGGCGGCGGGCGGGCGAGGCCGCGGCGGCCGCGGTGACCTTCTTCGCCAACAGCGTCGCCGCGACCGCGGTGACCCTGCTCGGCGCGGCGCTGCTCTACCTCGCCTCGGGCACCGTGCAGCTGCGCGGCCTGGTCTCCGCGCCGCTGTTCGCCACCGGGCAGTGGCGTCCCGTCGCGCTCACCGGCCTGGCGCTGATCCTGGTCGGCCTCGGCTTCAAGGTCGCCGCGGCGCCCTTGCACGCCTGGGCCCCGGCCACCTACGAGGGCGCGCCCGTGCCCGTCGCCGCGTTCCTGTCCACCGCCTCGAAGCTGGGCGGCGTGGTGGCGATCCTGATCGTCGTCGACGGCGTGCTGGCCACCGGCGCGGCCGGCGACGACCGCAGCATGTTCATCACCGCCGGCATCACCCTGGCCGTGCTGGCCGCCCTGTCGATGCTGATCGGCACCCTGGTCGCCCTGCGCCAGCGGCGCACCGTACGCCTGCTCGCCTGGTCCTCGATCGCGCAGGCCGGGTTCATCCTCGCGCCGCTGGGCGGGCTCACCGGGCTGGCGCTGGCCGGTCAGGCCGACGGGCTGCTCGACGCCGCGCTCGCGTACACCGTCTTCTTCCTGGTCCTGGAACTCGCCGCGTTCAGCGCGGTGGTGGCGCTGCGCCCGGACGCGGCGGACGGCGGCAGCCTCGCCGACCTGCGCGGCCTCGGCCGGACCGCGCCCTGGCGGGCCGCCGCGCTCACCTTCGCCCTGGTCGGCCTGGCCGGCCTGCCGCCGATGCTGGCCGGCCTCTTCGCCAAGATCACGGTGATCCAGGCGCTGCTGCGCGTCGACTCCTACCGGCTCGCCCTACTGGTCGCCCTGGTCTCCGTCATCGGCCTCGCCGTGTACTGGCGACCCGTCGCGGCGCTCTACGGCGCGGCCGACGTGTCCGGCGGATCCGATGCCGGCCCGGCCGCCCGCGTGGCGTGGGCTCCGGTGGCCGCCCTCGGCCTGGCCACCGCGGCCGGGCTGCTGCTGACGGTCGACCCGCAACTGGTCTACAGCGTGGTCACCGCCTGGCGGTGACCACGCTCCGGCCGCGGTTCGGCGCTTCGAGCGCGCCCGGCCCGCGCGAGCGGTGCGTCGTGTGCGCCTTCACATCAATTTTGATGTGGCCACATCAAAATTGATGTGAACCGCCATCCCGAGTGACCCTGCCGCGAGGCGGCTGATTTGCCTTGAACCGGGCAAGCCGCTCGCAACGGATAACATGAACTTTCAGCATGTTCACAGCCCGCAGCGGGAACGTGGATGCCAGGAGCACTGGTTGCACCAGATGCGCGGCACACCCACCGCGCCACTCGTGGAGGGAAGGCATGCACAGCCACAACGGTCTGAAGACCGCAGCCCTACTGGGCCTGCTGACAGCGATCATCCTCGGCATCGGCTACTGGTTCGGGGGCAGCACCGGCCTGTTCATCGCCGTCATCGTGTCGCTGCTCATGAACGGTGTGAGCTACTTCTTCTCCGACAAGCTCGCACTGCGCTCGATGCGCGCCCAACCGGTCAGCGAGGCTGATTTCCCCCAGCTCCACCAGATGGTGCGGGAACTGTCGCAGCAGGCCGGACAGCCCATGCCCCGCCTGTACGTCAGCCCGACCATGCAACCCAACGCCTTCGCCACCGGCCGCAACCCGCAGCACGCGGCGGTCGCGGTCACCGAGGGCATCACCCGCATCCTCGACTACCGCGAACTGCGCGCCGTCATCGGCCACGAGCTGTCGCACGTCTACAACCGCGACATCCTCATCTCCAGCGTTGCCGGAGCACTGGCCGGCATCATCACGATGCTGGCCAACCTCGCCTGGTTCATCCCGCTCGGCGGCGACGACGAGGACGGCCCCAACCCGCTGGCCCTGATGATGATGCTGATCCTCGGCCCGCTGGCCGCCACGATCATCCAGCTCGCCATCAGCCGCAGCCGCGAGTTCCAGGCCGACGCCTCGGGTGCGCAGCTGACGAACGACCCGCTGGCCCTGGCCAGCGCCCTCAAGAAGATCCACATGGGGGTACAGCAGATGCCGCTGCCCGCCGAGGGGCAGCTCGCCAGCTCTGCCCACCTGATGATTGACAACCCGCTGAAGGGCGGCGGCATCGCGTCGCTGTTCTCGACGCACCCGCCGATGGAGGAGCGGGTCCGGCGCCTGGAGGCCATGGCCGCCAGCTCCGGCCCCATCCAGTACATGCGCTGACGCAGCACGCGAAAGGCCCCGCCACATGGCGAGGCCTTTTCGTGTCCTCAACGTTTGGACCCCCGCGCCTTCCGGGGCGTAGCTAGGGCCCCGAACCCCCGCGAGGGCAGGACCAACGTACGACACCCGTACGACAGAATCGCGGGGCTGTGCCGGGATCCTGGCGTGCCTGCGTTGATGCGGGTCAGCCGTGATCCCGGCTACTGCTACCGGTAGTTGGTGAACTGGAGGGCGACCTCGAAGTCGGCTCCCTTGAGCAGGGCGATGACCTCCTGCAGGTCGTCCTTCTTCTTGCCGGTGACCCGGAGCTGGTCGCCCTGGATCTGCGCCTGGACGCCCTTGGGGCCCTCGTCGCGGATCTTCTTGGAGATGGCCTTCGCCTTCTCCTGGTCGATGCCCTGAATGATCTTGCAGTCGATCTTGTAGACCTTGCCGGAGGACTTCGGCTCGCCGGCGTCCAGCGACTTCAGGGAGATGTTGCGCTTGATCAGCTTCTCCTTGAAGACGTCGAGCGCGGCCTTCGCCCGGTCCTCGGTGTTGGCCTGGACGGTCACGCCCTCCTCGCCGGCCCAGGCGATGGATGCTCCCGTGTCACGGAAGTCGAACCGCGTGCCCAGCTCCTTCTCAGCCTGGTGCAGAGCGTTGTCCACCTCCTGCCGATCAACCTTGCTGACGATGTCGAACGACGGGTTAGCTGCCATGCGTACCGTTTTAGCAGATCCGGCGGCGCGCCGTGCTCATGGTCCAACCCGCTTGCACACGGCTGCGGACATACCGCTATCCTTAGCGAGCCAACATCGCGTGCGGTGCTGGCGACGCTGTTACCAGGCGGGTTGCCCGAGCGGCCAATGGGAGCGGACTGTAAATCCGTCGCGAAAGCTACAGAGGTTCGAATCCTCTACCCGCCACCAGCAGCAAGAACGCGGCTCTGACCGGCAAGAACGGTCAGAGCCGCGTTTCGTATGTGGTCCCGGCGTGTCCGGCTGAGTCTGGCTGTCTGCGGCTGTGTCGGGGATGGTGGGCGGGGTGCGACTCCCCGGGGCCGAGGTTGAGCAGCCGCCGACAGAGGGTGAGCCGCCGCAGGCGGCCTATCTGAGGTCACGACCGCCACCGGTCACCCCTGGCTGCTTGCAGGGGCGGCGGCGATGGCGCACGGCTCATACCCTTCGCACCATGATGAAGAAATCGATTGCCTTGATCGGGAACGTGGGCGGCATCTGCATTGCTGTGGCGTTCTTCATGCTGCTCAGCCTGTTCACGACGAAGCTCGGGCCGGAGGGAATCGTGACCGTGGCCGGGGTCCTTTTCATCGGCGGCGCTCTGCTGCGCATCGAGGCTGCGATACGACGGACCAAGTCCGACTGAGCCTCCTGCATGAAGGCCCGGCCCGCGACGGTGCGGGCCGGGCATGGTGGTCGGGTAGATGGGCCAGAACGCGAGCCCGTACGCCTCGTGGATGTGCACGTACTCGATGTCGGTGCGGGCGGCGCGCATGGCCTGCATCGGCCGGCGCTGCCGATTCCGCTGTGGGATGTGGCGGCGAGCGTGGCGGGGACGGGTTAATTGGGGCGACAACTGTCGCACCGCACCCAGAGAATCCCCGCGTGACGCTCTCCGCCCTTCTCAGTCGTGCTCGCCCCCCGTCGCCCCTGGCGGGCCGCCTGTCCGTGCAGTCGCTGCTGTTCGCGCTCGGCGAGGGCACGTTCATGACGGGCTCGGCGGTGTTCTTCACCAAGATCGTCGGACTGTCGGCTGCCCAGGTCGGTCTCGGCCTGACGCTCGCCGGCATCGCCGCCTTCCTCGCCGCGGTGCCGATGGGCAAGCTGGTCGATCGGTACGGGCCGAAGAAGATGTGGGCGGTCAGCGCTGCCGGGCAGGCGGCGATGTTCGCGGTCTGGCCGTTCATCACCGACTTCAAGGGCTACGTGCTGATGGCTGTCGGCATGGAGGTGATCGGCGCGCTCGGCGCCGCCGCCTACGGGGCATACACGATCGACGTGCTGCCGCCGGACGAGCGGGTGAAGTCACGCGCCTACATGTACTCCGCGCTCAACCTCGGCTTCACCCTCGGCTCGGTGATGGGCGGTATCGCGCTCGCGTTCCACTCCAACGAGGTGCTGCACGCGCTGCCCTGGTTCACCGCCGCGGTCTTCCTGGTCAACGCCGCTGCCGTCACCCGGCTGCCCAAGGCTTCACACGACGAGCGCACTCCGGAAGACCGCAAGGTGCGCATTCCCGGCCCGGGTCCGCTGCGCAACACGGGCTGGCTGCTCACCACGTTCTTCAGCGGGGTGTTCTGGACCAACCAGGTGCTGCTGAACGTCGTCATCCCGCTCTGGCTGGTCGAGCAGACCGACGCGCCGCGGGTGCTGCTGGCCTTCCTGTTCGCCACCAACACCGTGATGTGCATCTTCCTGCCGATGGTCACCTCGCGCGGCGTCAAGGATCTGCCGACCGCGCTCAAGGCGATCCGGCTGTCCTCGGCCTTCTTCGTGCTCTCCTGCCTGATCACGCTAGCCACGCACGACACCGTCGGCTGGGTGACGATCGCTCTGGTCTGGCTGGGCCACGTCACCGTGACCGGGGCCGAGCTCTACCTGTCGGCGGCGAGCTGGTCCTTCGAGGCCGAGCTGATGGATCCGCGCCAGCGCGGCGCCTATCAGGGCGCGGCCGAGCTGAGCGGCACCCTCGGCAAGGTCTGGGCGCCGGCGGTGTACACCTTCCTCGCGTTGAGCTGGGGCGCGGCCGGTTGGCTGGTGATCGCCGGCATCATCCTGCTCGCCACCGTCGCCATCCATCCGTCGACCCGGCTGGCCCGGCGATTCCTCGAACGGCACGTCCCCGCGGATGTGCTGGCCGACGCCCGCGCCTCCGCTGGCGATGCCGACGAAGGCGCCGGTGCGCCGTCACCCGGTCCGGCCGACGTGTCGCCGCCGGAGCCGGTCGGCAGCCGCTAGGCGCGCTGCCGCTTGGTGGAACAGCCGGTCAGTCGGGGGTCTGGCCGGAGGGCCGCCGCCGGGCGAAGGTCCGGCCGCCGAGGTAGGCCAGACCGACGACCAGCAGGGCGGCGGCGGCGAACAGGAACAGGATTTCAGGGACGCTGAGGTTCTCGAACACCCCGCGAGGATAGGGGTAAGGGGCCGAGCGTGCAGCCCCGGATCGGACGAACGTATGAGTTCGTCGATGCGTGGCCGCCGCCCGGCCGCGAAAGCCGGCTCTGGGCGGCCTTCGATCAGGGGACCTGGCCTGCGGCGATGACTGCGGCGGTGGGCATCGCGAGCCGGCCGCCCTCGTCGAGATGGGCCGCCACGGTCCGGTCGTAGCACGCCTTGACCTCCGCGACCGCCGCGTCGTCCAGGACGGCCAGCATCGCGCCGAGCACGCCTATCCCGTTCGCCGGTCCGGCCCACCAGTCCTCGGGGTCGGCGCGGTGGATCCAGGTGACGGTGTGCGCGGAGACCTCCGCCAGGCCCGCACCGCGCAGCAGGTTCGCGAGTCCGTCGGTGTCCCGGGTGAAGTTCAGCTCCTCGGCGACCAGCGGTGCGGATTCCGGGCGGCGCAGGCCGCAGGCAGCCGCGATGGTGGCCCAGAGCTGCTGGAGCGGTGGTGCGGGAGCCGGCCAGACGCTCACCGCGATCCGGCCGCCCGAGCGGGTGACGCGGCGCAGTTCCGCGACCGCCGCAGCGGGGTCCCCGACGTGGTTGACGACGAAATTGCCGACCACGGCGTCGAAGCACCGGTCGTCGAGCGGCAGGTCGGGCAGCACGCCTTGGCGTACGTCGGCGCCGGGCGCCTCGTGGCGGGCCGCCTCGACCATGCTCTGCTCGGCGTCGACCGCGGTGACCACCGCGCCGCGCGCCAAGCCGAGCGCCGCGACGGTGCCGGGTCCCGTGCCCGCGTCGAGCAGCCGGGTCCGCTCGCCGACCTCGGCCGCGTCGAGCAGTGCCCCGGCGGTGTGCCCGCACAGGGCGGCAAAACTGCGCCGGTACGCCGCGGCGCGGTCCCGCCACAGGCGACGCTCGTAGTCGTCGAAGGGTGTCGTCACCGGCCGGAGCCTACCGGCGGCTTCGGGCCCGCCACTCGGCGGCGAGCAGCGAGTAGACCTGTGCGTCGTGCTTCACGCCCTGGTAGGGGAAGGCTTCGCGCAGGACGCCGTCGAGGGTCATGCCGAGCCGCTTCGCGCAGGCGATGCTGCGCGCGTTGCCGGGCACGGTGCGCCACTCGACGCGGTTGATGCCACGCTCGTCGATCGCCCAGGCGATCATGCGCGTGGCGGCCCGGGTGATCAGGCCGCGTCCCTCGGCGTGCGGGGCGAGCCAGACGCCGATCTCGGCGGTGGAGAAGCGGACGTCGAACGTGCGGAAGAGGGTGCCGCCGACCAGTTCGCCGTCGAGCCAGATTCCGTAGATGCGGCCGGCGTCGCGAGCGGCTTCTTCGGCGTATCGCTGCAGCCAGGCCCGGGTCAGCGGCTCGTCGGTGAGGGCGACGGACCAGGGGAGCCAGGGCGCGAGATGGGCGCGGTGCCGCTCGATGAAGGCCGTGAACTGCTCGGCGTAGGCGGGTTCGAGGGCGCGCATCTCGGCGGTGTCGGTGAGGCGGTGGGTCAGCACGGGGGGCTCCAGTCTCGCGTACCAAACGTTTGTTATGTATGTTGGCGTAGCGTAACCGATGGACCAGAGGAGTGGCGATGCCCGCGCGCGGTGACCATGACGCCAGGCGTCGGGACGTTTCCCAGGCGGTGTGGGAGGTGCTCGCGGCGAAGGGCTTCGGCGGGCTGACCCTGCGCGCCGTCGCCGCGCAGCTGGGTGCCTCGACCGGGCTGCTCACGCACTACTTCCCCAGCAAGAAGGCGCTGATGCGCCATGCGCTGGAGGTCGCGCACGAGCACGGGCAGCGGCGCGAGCGACCGGTGGCCGAGGGTGAAGGGCTGCCCGGCCTGCGCGCCGCGCTGCTGCACGTGATGCCGCTGGACCCGGAGATCGCCGCGATGAACAGGGTGTGGGTGAGCTTCTGGGACGCCGCGCTCGGGGACGACGAACTCGCCGCGGCCGAGCTGCGGCGATACGAACGCTGGCGGGGCATGCTGCGGCCGCATGTCGAGGCGGCCGTCCGCTTGGGGCAGTTGCCGGCCGACGCCGATCCCGACGACGTCGTGGCCACCGTGGCCGGGTTCGCGCACGGGCTGGTGGTGCAGGCGCTCTTCGACCCGGCCCGGTTCCCGCCGCAGCGGCAGATCAAGCTGGTGGACGACTTCGTGGCACTGCTGGCCCGCTGACCGGTGGGAGGGGACGCCTCGCGGTGGCGGCTCCGGCGGGTCAGCGGTGCAGGTGCTCCAGGTTGCGCCATTCGCCCTGCGCGCACAGGCCGTCGGCGACCCTCCGGGCCTCCCGCTCGGTGGCGTACTCCCGCATCACGGAGCGCCCGTGCTGGCGGTGCTCGACCTCCCATGGCCCGGCCGGGTTGACGCGCAGGAACACGTCCTGGCGCCGGTAGCTGGCGGTGGTTCCGTTCCAGCGGTGCTCTACCAGTCGCATCATGGCGGTATCGTACACATGTTCGAACCACGGTCAAAGACTGTTCGGGGCCTGCCCAGGGACGTACAGTGTTGCTTCGCGCACCTGCCGTCGGGAGGGCTGGTTCGGCCGGATATTCGAATCACCACCGAACGGCTAATTATCCGCGTGTCGGCGGCGTGGCACGTCATCCGGACTTCCTCCGTGCCAGCGACTGTGGCACGATCCATGGCAGTCCCTTATCTTTTCTGCTGTCCTATGGAGTCGAAGATGCGCACACGCAGGCTTGGCCGTCTGATGAGCCGTGGAGCTGTCCTCCTCGCTCTCAGCGCGGCTGCTCTCGGCGTCGCGAACCCGGCTCAGGCGGACCGGGGGACGCCGGACAAGCCGGCCGAGCCGGCGGCGGAGCTGCTCAGCACCGACTGGGGAATCGTCCAGCCAGTCCAGCCGGACCGCGGCGAGCAGGACCTGGACGGCCCCATTGTCCGTACGGAGTCCACCGACTGGGGCTGACGGGCAGGCCCCGTGGTCCCAGATCGGTCTGAGCGGAGCGGACAACGGCATTGGCTAGAGCTATCCGACGCGCCCAGCGTTCCGCGGAGCTCGCGTGGCTGATCACCGGACCGCTCGTCCTGATCACCCTGGGGCTGACGGCGCTGGTGGTGAACCGGAGCGTCGCGCCGCCCGTGGGCGACTGGGACCTGGCGCTGGTATTCCTCGGGCTCTTCCTCGGCGCCGAGATGGCCGTGGTCCAGTTCGAGATCCGGCGCCATCATTTCGTCGTCACGCTGGCAGACATCCCGTTCGTGCTCGCCCTGGCCTATCTGCCGCCGGTGACGCTGCTCGTGGTCCGAGTGCTGGTCTACGCGTTCGTCCAGTGGCGCCGCGGCACGGTGCCGGTCAAGGCCGCCTTCAACATCGCGCTCATGGCCGCGGGCACCGCCTGCGCGAACCTGGTCGTGTTGAGCGGCGGCCCGATCGACCCGAGAGACCCGGGGACGTGGGCCGTGCTGGCCGTCGCCGTGCTGACCACGGACGCCGTGCAGGTCGCCGGCGTCGCGGGTGTCATCAGCCTGGTGCAGGGCCGTCTCGCGCCGCAGGAGCTGGCCTCCACGGCGGTGCCCGGCGCTGTCGTGGCCGTCGTCAACACCACCATCGGTCTGGCCGTGCTGGTGATCCTGCAGCAGGGCCCGGCGGCCTACCTGCTGCTCGCCGTGCTGGTCGCGTTCTTCTTCCTCATGTACCGGTCGTATGCGCGCTCCTCGAACCAGCACCGCACGCTGACCGAGATCTACGACCTCACCGGCGCCATCTCCGACACCCCGCATGACGGCACCCTGCCCGACGTCCTGCTGGGCCGGGTTCGGCGGCTGCTGCAGGCCGAGTACGCCACGCTGTGGCTGCCCGCCCAGGGCCGCCACCCCGAGGTGCTGCTGAGCGCGCGGGCCGACGACAAGGGCCTGCTCGACGTGGCGGGCACGCCGGAGTCCCTGCGAAAGCAGGCGGTCGAGACCGGGCAGACGGTCGCCGCGAGTGCCAAGCTCGGCGACGACCAGCTGCGGACGCAACTGCGCGAGCACGGCACCAAGGACGCCATCGTCGTGCCGCTGCGGGCCAGCTCGGCCGTCATCGGCACGCTCGAGGTGGCGGGCCGGCTCGGTGACAACCTGTCCTTCGACCCCAACGACGTCCGCCTGCTGGAGGCGATCGCCGCGCACGCCGCGGTGGCGGTGGAGAACAACCGCCTGGTCGACCGGCTGCGGTTCGACGCGTACCACGACGCCCTCACCGCGCTGCCCAACCGCCGGCGCATCAACCAGGCGCTGGAGGAGGCGGTCCGCGTCCGGGCGCCCGGCGAGGTCGTGGCGGTGCTGATGTTCGACGTCGACGGGCTGCGCGACGTCAACGACTCGCTCGGCCACGCCGCGGGCGACCAGCTGCTGGCCGAGGTCGCCACCCGGCTGCGCACGCTGTCGCCGCCCGCCGCCCTGGTGGGCCGGGTCGGCGGCGACGAGTTCGTGGTGACGCTGCGCCTGCCCAACGCCGAGGCGGCGCTGCAGCTGGCGGCGGAGCTGCGCGGCCAGCTGCAGGACCCGATGACCTTCGGCTCGCTTACACTGGACGTCGACACGGCGGTCGGGCTCAGCCTGCACCCGGAACACGGCTCCGACCCGGCGACGCTGCTGCAGCGCGCCGACGTGGCGACCCACTCGGCGAAGGCGCTGGCCGGCGGGGTGCAACTGTTCGACCTGGCACTGGAGTCGCGCTCGGTACGCCGGCTCGGGCTGGCCGGAGACCTGCGCCGCGCCCTGGACAACGACGAGCTGGAGGTCTACTTCCAGCCCAAGGTCACGCTGCGGGACCGCCGCCTGGTCGGCGTCGAGTGCCTGGCCCGCTGGGAGCACCCGACCCACGGCGCGGTGCAGCCGGAGGACTTCGTCGCGGTGGCCGAGCACACCGGGCAGCTGGCCCGGCTGACCGAGGTGGTGCTGCGGGAGGGCCTGCGCCGGGCCCGCCAGTGGGTGGACGCCGGCCGGCCGCTGTCGGTGGCGGTGAACCTCTCGCCGCGCACGCTGGTCGACCCGGCCTTCCCGGACCGGGTGGACGAGCTGCTCCAGGAGTACGGCGTGTCCCCCGACCGGCTGACCCTGGAGATCACCGAGGACGGCGTGGTGGACGGCGTCGACCGGCTGCTGCCGACCCTGCGCCGGCTCTACGACCTCGGCGTGCACCTGAGCGTGGACGACTTCGGCACCGGCTACTCGTCCCTGTCCTACCTGCGCCGCCTGCCGGTGCACGAGGTGAAGGTCGACCGCTCGTTCGTGCAGGGCATGGCCACCGACCCCGGTGACCTGGCCATCGTGCGGGCCGTGGTGGACATCTCGCGGCACTTCGGGCTGAGCGTGGTCGCCGAGGGTGTGGAGAGCGAGCTGACGCTGGAGCTGCTGGAGGAGATCGGCTGCGACATCGGGCAGGGCTTCCTGTTCAGCCGGCCGCTGCCGTACGAGCGGCTGGAGGCCTGGCTGGGCGCTCAGACCGATGCCGAACCGACCCCGCTGGGCGAGGTTCGCCGCCTGCGTGCGGTGGGCTGAGCCACACCGCGCCGCGCCGGGGGTAACCCGATTTCCGCGGCGGCTGGTTGTTGTGTACTCTTACCAAGGCGCGCGGCGAGGTGGGAAATCACCTGGCAACGAGCACGCCCCCTTAGCTCAGTCGGCAGAGCGTCTCCATGGTAAGGAGAAGGTCTACGGTTCGATTCCGTAAGGGGGCTCGACCGGACTCCCGGTGCATCCACCGGGAGTGCCCGCCACGGCGGTGTAGCTCAGATGGCAGAGCAAGCGGCTCATAATCGCTGTGTCGCCGGTTCAATTCCGGCCACCGCTACGCTGTGTTGAATCGCTGGCGCGTGTCGCCAGTCAACGCGAGATCGCAGATCGGTGAGATATTCCCTGGTCGCGGTGTGAGGGTCGCCATGGCGAGCCTTTTTGCATGTCTGGATGGACGTCGTCTATCGTGGCATGCCGGTAACTCAAAGAAGCTTGTTCTAGAAAGGCACTCCCGTGGCCAAGGCGACTGACGTACGTCCAAAGATCACCATGGCGTGCGTGGACTGCAAGGAGCGGAACTACATCACCAAGAAGAACCGGCGTAACGACCCGGATCGGATTGAGCTGAAGAAGTTCTGCCCGCGCTGCGGCAAGCACACCGCGCACCGCGAGACCCGCTGACCTGACGGTCGAGCAGACGTTCCCAGCAGGGGGCGGCCCATCGGGCCGCCCCCTGCTGGCATAGGTTCACGGGTATGCCGTTGGACCAGTCATTCACCGGTCGGACCTATCCGCCGACCGAGCCCTACCAGGTGGGCCGCGAGAAGATCAGGGAGTTCGCCACCGCCATCGGCGCGGAGGACGCCCTGTACCACGACGTGGAGGCCGCGCAGAAGGCCGGCTATCGCGACGTCGTGGCCCCGCCCACCTTCCCGATCATCCTGAGCTTCGCCGCCATGGAGCAGATCGTCACCGACCCGGAACTGGGCATGGACTACACCCGCGTGGTCCACGGCGACCAGCGCTTCTCGTACCGCCGCCCGATCGTCGCCGGGGACGAGCTGGTCGTCGTCAGCAGCATCGACGACATCACGCACCGCGGCGGGCACGACTTCCTGACCACCCGCGCAGAGCTGGCCACGCCGGCCGGCGAGCCCGTGGTGACCGTGGTGTGCAAGCTCGTCGTCCGAGGGCATGGTGAGTGAGATGGCGTACGAGAAGGGGCAGCAGCTGCCCCTGCAGACGTTCCGGGTGACCCGGGCCGACCTGGTCCGCTACGCGGGCGCGTCGGGCGACTTCAACCCGATCCACTGGAGCGAGCGCACCGCCGTCGGCGTGGGCCTGCCCGGGGTGATCGCGCACGGCATGTACACCATGGCGCTGGCGGGCCGGGCGGTCACCGGCTGGGTCGGTTCCGCCGACGCGGTGCTCGACATCGGGGTCCGGTTCACCCGTCCGGTGCCGGTGCCCGACACCGATGAAGGCACCGAGGTGGAGTTCACCGCGGTGATCAAGAGCGTGTCCGAGGACGATCTGGTGACCTTCGACCTCACCGCGACCTGTGCGGGCGAGAAGGTGTTGGCGCAGGCCAGGGTCGTGGTCAAGCAGATCTGAGGACGGCTCGATTGGGCGGCCGGCCGGTGCCGAGAGAAAATAGGGAGTGCCAGTTGGCCCACTCGCCTGTCTACCCGTACACTGGTCGGCCGTGGGGTTAGTGAACTCCGCCGGTGGCTTTCGGCCTCCGGCAGGGTGCTCTTTCCCGCACAGGGGTGTGGCGCAATTGGCAGCGCAGCGGTCTCCAAAACCGCAGGTTGCAGGTTCGAGTCCTGTCGCCCCTGCTGGCTCTGGCCTACCGGCCCGCGGTGGGCGATCATGGGAATCGGCCCACCGGTTGTCTTCCGCGACGACCTCGGCTGGTGGACCATGGTCGTATGGCCCGTATCGGCCCCACAGCGTGGGGGCGGGTCAGATGTGACAGGTGCTCCTCGTGCGACTGCGTCGGGCACACGGGATCGTGTCCCTTCACGGTTCCGACACCACCCCGCGAGATGGAAGTAGGGCGAAGTGGCCGAGAGCAACCGACGTGGCGAGGACGCCGCGGCCGAGCACGTTGACGACGTGTTCGACGACGCTGTCGACGACGACACCCAGGACGACGAGTCCGGCGTCTCCGGCGGTGGCACCGCGACCAAGTCCCGCAAGGTGACGGACGGCAAGGGCTCCCGCGCGGTCAAGAGCGCCGAGAAGGCCGAGAAGGTCGGCTTCTTCGGCCGTATCGGACGTTTTGTCCGTGAGATCGTCGCCGAGCTGCGTAAGGTCATCTGGCCGACGCGGAACGAGCTGCTGACGTACACCGCGGTGGTCCTGATCTTCGTGTCGTTCATGATGGCTGTCGTGACGCTGCTGGACCTCGCCTACGCCAAGGGCGTGCTGTTCGTCTTCGGCGACGCGAAGTAACACAAACTACGGAAGTGAGCGGCTACGTGCCTGAGTACGACGAGACGGCCCAGACGGAAGACACCGAGGTGACCTCCGCGGTCGCGGTGACCGACGAGCCCGCACTTGCGACGGCACCCGCTGAGGACGAGTTCGACCCCGCCGCCGAGCTGCGCCAGAAGCTGCGCTTCGCGCCCGGCGACTGGTATGTCGTGCATTCGTACGCCGGTTACGAGAACAAGGTCAAGACCAACCTCGAGACCCGGATCACGAGCCTCGACATGGAGGAGTTCATCTTCCAGGTCGAGGTTCCGACCCGCGAAGAGGTCGAGGTCAAGAACGGCAAGCGCACCCAGGTGCAGAGCAAGGTCTTCCCCGGCTACCTGCTGGTCCGCATGGACCTCACGCCCGAGTCGTACTCGTGTGTGCGCAACACCCCGGGTGTGACCGGCTTCGTGGGTGCGACGGACCGGGCCGACCGCCCGGCGCCGCTGAGCCTCGACGAGGTGCTGAAGTGGCTGCTGCCCGCGGTGGAGCAGCCCGGTGCCGGCCAGAAGAAGGCCAAGGCCGAGGTCCGGGTGCTGGACTTCGAGGTCGGCGACTCGGTCACCGTCACCGACGGCGCCTTCGCCTCGCTGCCGGCCACGATCTCCGAGATCAACGCCGACCAGCAGAAGCTCAAGGTGCTGGTGTCGATCTTCGGCCGGGAGACCCCGGTCGAGCTGAACTTCAACCAGGTCGCCAAGATCTAGTTGCGGATGTGACCGCGCGGCGGGTGCCCTTCGGGGCCCCGCCGCGCGGCGTTTCCGGCGCTCCGCAGGTCACCTCAGGTGCGATGGCCCACCTCGCCGGATAGGCGTCCGCGAGTATGCGCTAACCTAGAACGTCCGGCCTGTGCCGCGTGCTGACCGTGCGCGCGAACGCACCGGCCGGTCCGGTGTAAACCACCCTGATCCGCCGAACGGGCGGGTCGACAAGTCCCAGGAAGTAGACATGCCTCCGAAGAAGAAACTCGTCAAGACGTTCACGCTGCAGCTGAAGGCCGGCCAGGCCACCCCGGCTCCGCCGGTCGGTCCGGCGCTGGGCCAGCACGGCGTGAACATCATGGAGTTCTGCAAGGCGTACAACGCCCAGACCGAGTCGCAGCGCGGTGACATCGTCCCGGCACAGATCAGCGTGTACGAGGACCGCTCGTTCACGTTCGTGCTGAAGACGCCGCCGGCCGCCCGTCTCCTGATCAAGGCTGCCGGTGTCGCCAAGGGCTCCGGCGTGCCGCACACCACCAAGGTCGGTTCGGTGACGCGTGCCCAGGTGCGCGAGATCGCCGAGAAGAAGATGTCCGACCTGAACGCCAACGACCTGGACATGGCCGAGCGCATCATCGCCGGCACCGCCCGGTCGATGGGCATCACCGTCAAGGACTGAATGCCGCACGCGGCATCCGCCGCCTGACGGTCGAAGTTTCGTGGGAGGGCCCGCCGAGGGCTCGACACAACCACAGGAGATCTTGAGAAATGAAGCACGGCAAGAGCTACAACAAGTCCGCTGAGCAGGTCGACCGGGACAAGCTGTACACCCCGGTCGAGGCGATCAAGCTGGCGAAGGACACCACGAAGGTCAAGTTCGACGCCACGGTCGAGGTCGCGATGCGCCTCGGCGTCGACCCCCGCAAGGCGGACCAGATGGTCCGCGGCGTGGTCAACCTGCCGCACGGCACCGGTAAGACCGCCCGCGTGATCGTCTTCGCCTCCGGCGAGAAGGCCGCCGAGGCGACCGCCGCCGGCGCCGACGCCGTCGGGACCGACGAGCTGGTGGCCCGCATTCAGGAGGGCTGGCTGGACTTCGACGCCGCGATCGCGACGCCGGACCAGATGGCCAAGATCGGTCGGATCGCGCGGATCCTGGGCCCGCGCGGCCTCATGCCGAACCCGAAGACCGGCACGGTCACCATGGACATCGCCAAGGCGGTGGCCGACATCAAGGGCGGAAAGATCACCTTCCGCGTGGACAAGCACTCGAACCTGCACCTGATCATCGGCAAGGCGTCGTTCTCTGCGGAGCAGCTGGTCGACAACTACGCCGCGGTGCTGGAGGAGGTGCTGCGGTCCAAGCCGTCGGCGTCCAAGGGCAAGTACCTGAAGAAGGTCTTCGTGACCACCACGATGGGCCCCGGCATCCCGGTCGACCCCAACGTGACCCGCAACATCCAGGAGAACCCCGAGGCCTGATCCGCCTCGCCACTCCACGCCGAAAGCGCCGCCCCCCCCAGCGGGGGGGGGGTTTCCCGTTGGCCCCCCCCCGCCCCCCCCCCCCCCCCCCCCCCC
>NZ_JBEZDT010000010.1:0-255831 GCF_040648455.1 Catellatospora sp. NPDC049133 | reverse complement strand
ATCGCCGCGGACGAGAAGGTGCGCTACCGGTTCCGGACCGAGCGGCGGCTGATCGAGCACCTGCTCCACATCGACGAGGGCGACTGGGTGAACTCGCTGTTCCTGTCCTGCCGCTTCTCGGCGGCCCGGATCGGGCAGTACAACGAGTTCGTGTACTCGTTCTTCAAGTGCCTGTCCGAGGAGCGCCTGCAGTACGCCGAGGGCTGGTACGAGTCGCAGCGGCCCGACGCGGAGGACATCACCGTGGGCGGCTGGTCGTTCCAGCGGCGCTGCCCGCACCTGAAGGCCGATCTGACCCGCTTCGGCATCGTCGAGGGCGACCAGCTCACCTGCCAGCTGCACGGCTGGAAGTGGAACCTGGCCACCGGCCGTTGCCTGACCAGCGTCGGCCATGAGATCCGCTCCGAGAAGGCCGGGCAGCCGGAGCAGGCCCCGGCGGCCTAGACGTTCGTCAAGGGCGCCGCCCTCGGGTCAGGGGTGACTGCCTCTGACCCGGGCGGCTTCCGCGTGGGCGGCCGCCACGATCTGCCGCGCCTCGCGCCGGGCCTCCGCGAGGTGGTCGTCGGCCTGCTCCTCGGCCAGCCGCAGGATCTGCTGCACCCGGGTGCCGAGGCCGTCCAGCCCCAGCTGCCCGTCGAAGCTGGTCCGCACAGGAGTGGGGAGCAGGGTCGCGTCGCCCCCGGGCCTTAGCAGCGCGAGCAGCAGGCCCGCGCCCAGCAGTCCGACGCCGGTCCACAGCGCGGCCCCTTCGGCGTACACCCCGACCAGTGTGCCCATGCCGAGCCAGGCGAACGCGATCGCCCACCGTTGCGCCGTCGTCATCATCGGCGTACCTCCCCGTGTCACCGACATGAAAGCCGATGCGGTCAAGGCGACCCCGCCCGTCACCGCGCCACAGCTCGGTCCGTTGGCGTTTATGCAGGTCAAGTGGATGTTGCTGAGTGGCGAAGGCGCGTCGCCGGGCCTGGGGGCGGGTCCCCAACCTTTCCAGTGAATCGCAAGACAGCGATAAACATAAGTCTTCAAATATTCATAACCGCTGTATACGTTCCTCCAAAACAGTTCCGGCGGGTCCTGTCATCAGCTACGAGCCAGTGCCGCGGGCCGCCGGTCCGACAGGGGAGGAACCAACCATGAACCGTGCCCGCACGTTCGTGCTGGGTGTCGCGCTGGTACTGGCCGGTGCCACGGCCCTGCCCGCGGCGGCCGCCGCAGCGCCCCCGGAGGCCCCCGTGCTCGCCGTCACCGGCGAGGTCGTGGCCGACAGCTACGTCGTGGTCCTCAAGCCCGGCGCCGACGTCTCCGCGGCCCCCGCGCTCGCCGGACGGCACGGGGCGAGTCTGCGCAAGACGTTCCGGGCGGGCCTGAAGGGCTTCTCGTTCACAGGCAGCGCCTTGGCCGCCCGCCGCATCGCGGCCGACCCGGCCGTGGCCCTCGTGCAGCCCAACATGATCCACCGGGCCAGCGCGACCCAGTCGCCCGCCACCTGGGGCATCGACCGTATCGACCAGCGCAACCTGCCCCTGAGCAACTCCTACACCTACTCCAACACCGCGTCGTCGGTGCGGGCGTACATCATCGACACCGGCATCCGGTTCGCGCACAGCGAGTTCGGTGGGCGGGCGGTGTCCGGGTTCGACGCCATCGACGGCGGCACGGCCGACGACGCCAACGGGCACGGCACCCACGTTGCGGGCACCGTCGGCGGGACCACGTACGGCGTGGCCAAGGGCGTGACCCTGGTCGCGGTGCGGGTGCTGGACGCCGAGGGCAGCGGCACCACCGAGCAGGTCGTCGCGGGCATCGACTGGGTGACCGCCGACCACGACCCGGGCGAGCCCGCGGTCGCCAACATGAGCCTCGGCGGCGGCGCGGACACGGTGCTGGACAACGCGGTGAAGGCGTCGATCGCCGACGGCGTCACGTACGCCATCGCGGCCGGCAACGGCATCCTGGGCATCTTCGCGGCCAACGCCTGCAACTACTCGCCCGCCCGGGTCCCCGAGGCGATCACGGTGTCGGCGACGCAGAGCAACGACAGCAAGGTCTCCTGGGCCAACCGGGGCACCTGCGTCGACATCTTCGCCCCGGGCGTGAACATCACCTCGTCGTGGTTCACCAACAACACCGCCACGAACACCATCAGCGGCACCTCGATGGCCACCCCGCACGTGGCCGGCGCGGTCGCGCTTTACCTGCAGAACAACCCGGGCGCGACGCCCGCGCAGGTGCAGTCCGCGTTGATCGCCAACGCCACCACGGGCGTCGTCGGCTCGCCGGGCAGCGGCTCCCCGAACCGCCTGCTCTACACCGGCAACTTCTAGCCGCTCGGCATCCCGGCGCGGTCACGACCCCCGGACCGCGCCGGGCCCCGGCAGGGCGTGCCGAGGGGGCCGCCTTGCGACGACGTCGGCCTGTCCCGTCGAGTGTTTCGCGGCCTCGACGGAACAGGCCGACGTCCCTTTCACAGCTTGATGCGCTCGTTCTTCGGGTCGTAGAGCGGGCGCAGGGAGGCGATGGCGGGATAGACCCGCTCGGCGATCTCCACGGTCCACGTGCCCGCGTCGATCCAGGCCTGGTCCAGCGGCACGTCCCCGGCGTCGATCATCGCGAGCCCGACCGCCCCGCCGAGTGTGTGCCCGTATGACGCGGCCCTGATGTAGCCCACCGGCACGCCGTCGCGCCGCACCACCTCGGCGTGGAACATCATCGCGTCGGGGTCGGTCACCAGCACCTGGAGCAGGCGGCGGCGCAGCGGCCCCTCGGCCTTCTTCGCCAGCACCGCCTCGCGCCCGATGAACCCGCCCGGCTTGTCCAGCGCGACCGCGAAGCCGAGCCCCGCCTCCAGCACCGAGTCGGTGTTGTCGATGTCGTGCCCGTAGTCCCGGTAGCCCTTCTCCATCCGCAGACTGGACAGCGCCTTGAGACCCGCGTGCCGCAGCCCCAGCGGCCGCCCGGCCTCGACCAGCCGGTCGTACGCGTGCACCGCCTGCTCGGCCGGGATGTACAGCTCGTAGCCCAGTTCGCCCAGGTAGGTGATGCGGATGCACAGCGCCCGCGCGAACCCGAGGTCGATCTCCCGGGCGGACCGGAACGTGAACGCCTCGTTCGACATGTCCGCCGTGGTCACGGCCGCGAGCAGCTCCCGCGAGCGGGGCCCCTGGATGTTGATCTGGGCGTACGCCCCGGTCACGTCGGTCGCGAACGCATGCGCCCCGGTCGCCTCGAAGTGCCGGCGCATCCGCGTCTCCACGTGCCGGTGCGCGGTGTCGGAGGCGACCACCCAGAACCGGTCGTCGGCCAGCTTGGTGACGGTCAGGTCGGCCTCCAGCGTGCCGCCGGAGTTCAGCCACTGGGTGTACGTGATCGTCCCGGCGTCGCCGTCGACCCGGTTGGCGCTCAGCCGCTCCAGTGCCGCCCCCGCGTCCCGGCCCTGCACCAGGAACTTCGCCATGAACGACATGTCCATGAGGATCACGCCCTCGCGGGCGGCCCGGTGCTCCTCGGCCCAGTTGCCGAACCAGTTCTGCCGCCCCCAGGACAGCTTCTCGACCTTCGGCTCCCGGCCCTCGGGGGCGTACCAGTCGGGGCTCTCCCAGCCGCTGACGTCCTTGAAGTAGCCGCGCTGGGCGCGCAGCCGCTCGTGGATCGGGGACAGCTTGGCGTCGCGGGCGGTCTCCATGGACTTGCCCGGGTAGTGCGCCGCGTAGACCATGCCCAGCGACTCCACGGTGCGCGTCGCCCGGTAGGCCGGGTTGCTCTGGTACGTGTGCAGCCGGTCGATGTTCATGCCGGTCACGTCGATGTCGGGGCGGCCGTTGAGGATCCAGTGCGCCATGGCCCGGCCGATGCCGCCGCCGGTCAGGATGCCGATCGAGTTCAGGCCCGCCGCGACGAAGTAGTTCTTCAGCTCCGGGGCCTCGCCGACGATCGGGGCCAGGTCGGGGGTGAAGCTCTCCGGGCCGCAGAAGAACTTGCGCACGCCGACCTCGGTCGAGATCGGGATGCGGGCCATCGCCTTCTCCAGGTACGGCGCCATGCGGTCCCAGTCCGGGGGCAGCTCGCCGAAGGAGAACGAGTCCGGGATGCCCTCGACCTTCCACGGCGCGCACAGCGCCTCGAACAGGCCGATCATGAGCCCGGCGCCCTCCTCGCGGAAGTACCCGTACGACGACGGGTCCTCCAGCACCGGCAGGTCGCCGTGCATGCCCTCGATGGGCTCGGTGATCAGGTAGTAGTGCTCGGCGGCCTGCAGCGGGATGCTCACCCCGGCCTGCTCGCCGAGCTGGCGGGCCCACATGCCCGCGCAGTTGACCACGAATTCGGCCTCGATGTCACCGTACGGGGTGCGCACGCCGGTGACGGTGTTGCCCTTCTTCAGGACTCCGGTCACGGGCGTGTTCTCGATGATGCGCACACCCTGCATCCGGGCGCCCTTGGCCAGCGACATGGTGACGTCGACCGGGTTGGCCCGGCCGTCCTCGGCGACGTAGAACCCGGCCAGCACGTCGTCCACGTTCGCCAGCGGGAACAGGCCCTTGACCTCACCGGGCGAGACCTCGTGCACGTCGACGCCGCACAGCCGGTTGAACGCCGACACCCGCCGGTACTCCTCCAGCCGGTCCGCGTCCGTGGCGACCTGCACGAACCCGACCTGCTTCAGCCCGGTGGCCAGGCCCGTCTCGGCCTCCAGCCGGCTGTACAGGTCACGGGTGTACTTGCGCATCTCCGTCGACGTCTCCGACATCGAGCCGAAGGTGACCATGAGCCCGGCGGCGTGCCAGGTGGTGCCGGAGGTGAGCTTGTCCCGCTCCAGCAGCACCACGTCCGCGCAGCCCAGGTGCGCCAGGTGGTAGGCGATGGAGGTGCCGATGATGCCGCCGCCGACGACCACCACGCGGGCGCGCTCGGGCAACTGCGGACCGGATGTGTCACTCGTCATAGCGCGCGAGCCTACCTTCCTGACCGGCCAATCAGTGAACCACCGCCCACCCGACCCCCCACCTGCCGCAACCCGTCCGCCTGCCGCAACTCTTAAAGACTTGCGGGCTCCGGACTGCCCTGAGGCCGCGACTCTTCAAGAGTTGCGGCGGCGGGGGCGGCTGGGGGGACCTGGGTGGCGAAGGCGGCGAGTTCGGCTTCGAAGAGGGGCTCGGTGTCGGTGGCGGCCCAGGTGAGCTGGCCGAACAGTTCGGCGGCGAGCACGCCGTAGAGGCGGATCCAGGAGGTCAGGAAAACGGCGGTGACCTCGATCGGCAGCTCGCCGTGCGCGGGCAGCGCCCCGGCCAGGCGGTCCAGGTCGACGTGCGGGACCTTCGGCAGCCGCCCGGCCTGCCACAGCTCCAGCAGGGGCTCCACGAAGATCTGGCCGAGCTGCGCGCCCGCGCACTGCAGGTCGTCGCACTGCTGGTGGAACTGCTCCACGCCGGGCAGCGGCGGCCCGAAGATCAGGGTCGCCTCGGGGCGGTGCGCCAGCGTCCAGCGCCGCAGCTCCCGGGCCATGACCAGCAGCCGGTGCAGCGGATCGAGGTCGGGGTCCGCGTCGCGGGCGGCCTCGCAGGCGATCCGCGCCTCGTTGTGCAGGTCCGTGCACAACTCGATGACCAGGGCGTCCAGCGCGGGCACGTACCGGTAGAGCGCGGCGGCGGTCATGCCCATGTCGCGGGCGATGGCGCGCAGCGAGATGCCGGCGGGACCGCTCGCGACCAGCTGCGCCCGCGCGAGGTCCTTGATCTCGGTCAGGGTGCGCTCGCGCAGGCGCTCGCGGCGGTGTGAGGTGTCCGACATGGAGCTCCCTTGACCGGAGTGAACGTCGTCCGCGAAAGTAAACACCGTTCACTCAAATGAGTGGCGTAAACAATCATATCTGTTCCGGGAAGGAACGCGATGTTCGCGTGGTGGGGGCGAGCGGTAGTCCGCTTGCGCTGGCTGGTGCTCGGGATCGCCGCGGCGGTGCTGGTCATCGGGGCGTCGTGGGGCGGCGGCGTGTTCGGCGACCTGATCAGCGGCGGGTTCGACGACCCGGGCAGCGCGTCCAGCCGGGCGCACCGGGAGATCACCGCCCAACTCGGCCGGCAGGACGTCGACATCCTGGCGCTGTACTCGTCCGACGGTCTGACCTACGACCAGCCCGCGTTCTCCGGCGCGGTGACCGCCGTCGCCACCGAGCTGTCCGGGCGGCCCGAGATCGCCAGCGTCGTCGGCGCGCACACCCCGGGCGTGCCCGGCCGCTTCACCTCCACCGACGGGCACGCCACCTACCTGGCGATCCAGCTGCGCGACGGGGACGAGAACAGCAAGCTCGACGACCTCGCCGCGCTGCGCGACGACCTGGCCGCCGACGGCCTGCACACCGAGGTCGGCGGGCTCATCCCATTCCTCGACGACGCGAACACCCGGATCAACGACGACATCACCAAGGCCGAGCTGATCAGCCTGCCGATCCTGCTGGTGCTGCTCGTGTTCATCTTCCGGGGACTGGTCGCCGCGGCCACCCCGCTGTTCGTCGGCGTGCTCGCGGTGCTCGGCGCGTTCATCGCCGTACGCCTGCTCGCGCAGGTCACCGACGTGTCCGTGTTCGCCGTCAACATCATTACGATGCTCGGCCTGGGTATGGCGATCGACTACGCGCTGTTCGTGGTCAGCCGGTTCCGGGAAGAACTCGCCGCAGGGCGCAGCCCCGCCGACGCGGTCGCGCACACGCTGGCCACCGCGGGGCGTACCGTGCTGGTCTCGGGTCTGACCGTGGCACTCGCCCTGGCCAGCCTGCTGATCTTCCCGATGGACTTCCTCAAGTCCATGGCCTGGGGCGGCATGGCCGCCGTGCTCGTGGCGATGCTGGCCGCGCTCACCGCGCTGCCCGCCCTGCTCGCCGTGCTCGGCCCGAAGATCAACGCGCTGCGTGTGCCGCTGCCGAAGTGGTTCCAGGCCCGTCCGGCGGGCGAGGGCGGCTGGGCCCGCATCGCCCGCAGCGTGATGAGCCGACCCGTGCTGTACGCCCTCGGCGTCGCCGCGGTCCTCGCCCTCACCGCGACCCCGTTCCTGCGGGCGCAGTTCGGCGGGTTCGACGAGCGCGTGCTGCCCGCGGGCACCGAGTCGCGCACCGTCACCGAGCGCATCGCCGCCGAGTTCCCCGGCGGCAGCGCCGCCCCGATCAGCGTCCTGATCCTCGGCCCCGGCGCGGACACCATGCTGGCCCGCGTCCAGGCCGTGCCGAACGTGCCCAGCGCGATGATCGCGGCGCAGAAGGGCGACGCCACCCTGATCACGGCGTCGTACCCCGGGGAGCCGGCCGATGAGAGCGCTCGCGAGGTCGTGCAGGCGATCCGGGACCTGCCGGTGCCCGACGGCACGCGGATGCTGGTCGGCGGGCGTACGGCGGCCGACCTGGACCAGCTCGACTCCCTCGGCGGGCGGCTGCCGTGGATGCTGGCCATGGTCGCGGTGAGCACGTTCCTGCTGCTGTTCCTGGCGTTCGGCTCGGTCGTGCTGCCGCTGAAGGCCATCCTCATGAACGTGATCTCGATCGGGGCGTCGTTCGGCGTCGTCGTGTGGATCTTCCAGGACGGGCACCTGTCGGAGTGGCTCGGCTTCACGGTGACCGGGTTCCTGGAACCCGGGAACATGGTGCTGATGCTGGCGGTCCTGTTCGGACTGGCCACCGACTACGAGGTGTTCCTGCTGTCGCGGGTGCGGGAGGAGTGGGACGCGACCGGTGACAACACCCAGGCCGTCGCGTCCGGGCTGCAGCGCACCGGCGGGATCATCACGGCTGCGGCGCTGCTGCTGATGGTGGTGCTGGGCGGGTTCGCGACCGGTGGCACGACGACGATCAAGGTGCTCGGCGTCGGCATGGTGGTCGCCGTGGCGATCGACGCGGCACTGGTCCGGGCGGTGCTGGTGCCGGCCACGATGCGCCTGCTGGGCCGCTGGAACTGGTGGGCGCCGGGCCCGCTGAAGCTGGTCTACCGCCGCTACGGCCTCAAGGAGGCCTGACTCCCGCCGCTCGGCCGGCTGGCTTACGGGCCATGATCGCTGTTTCGGGTCAGAAAGTGCAGTCAGGCACCACTTTCTGACCCGAAACAGCGATCTTTCGCGTATCCGGGAAGCGCGGCCCGACGGTCAGCGAAATCCCCGATCGGCGAGCCGCCGCCGGACCACGTGATAGGCGAGCCCGCAGGCCAGGTGTGCGCGGGAACGGGACGGCCAGATGGCGGCGTACTCGTGGTGTTGTACGTCTGTGGCCCGGCCCCTGGCCCGCAGGGTCACCAGTTCGCGGGAACGCTGTGCGAGTGCGGCCACCCGGTCCAGGTCTCCGGCCGCTGCGATGCCCTTGCCCACCCATTCCTCGATCTGTGCGGGCGTCGCCGCGCGCACCGCGCCCGCGTCATCGGGCATGGGGGAGTGATAGAGAGCCACGGCGAGCTCGCCATATGGCAGGTGTGACAGGTGGTCCGCCGGTCCGGCACGCATGGGTGACTCCGATCGAAGGAGTGACGGCTGTCGCCCGGAACCTTACTGCCTTACTACTTAAGTCATCAAGGTATACGACGGGTAGAGTGCGCGTCATGGAACCCTCCGGCGAATCGGTCTCCTACGTCCTGCCGCAGCCCGTGGGTGCGCCCGACGCGTGGACGGTGGAGGCGGCGCAGCTCGGCGGGGTGGGCGCGCAGCGGCTGCTGGAGGTCGCCGAGGTGTCCGCGCCGCCTGCCGTGGCGGACGTCATCGGTCCCCTCGTGGTGGTGCGCCGCCGCTTGGTGCTGTTCGACGAGCGACCGGTGGAGCTGGCCGACTCGTACTACCCACTGGAGGTGGCGCGCGGAACCGGGCTGGCCGAGGCCGGGCGCATTCGCGGCGGCGCGCCGACCTTGCTCGCCACGCTCGGCTACCTGCCCGACGAGGTGGCCGAGGAGTTGGCGGTCCGACCGGGCACGCCGGCGGAGACGGCATCGCTCGACCTCGCGGACAGCAGCCTGGTGGTGGAACTGTTCCGGGTGACCCGCGACCGCGATGGCAGAGCGTACGAGGTCGCGGCGATGGTGATGCGGCCCGAGGGCCGGGTGTTCCGGTACCGGATGAAGGTGGGCGACGATGGCGTATCGCGACAGTAGGCCGCGCCACCATCAGATCGCCGCCGAGCTGCGTGCACTGATCATGTCGGGTGATCTGCCGCCCGGCGCCCGCCTGGAGTCGACGCAGCAGCTCATGACCAGGTTCGCGGTGACGGGCCAGACGGTCCAGCGCGCCCTGGCCGTGCTCAAGGACGAGGGGTTCGTCGTCGGCCGAGCCGGGCTGGGAGTGTTCGTGCGTGAGCTGTCGCCGCTGGCGATCGAGCCCGCCGCGTACATGCCGCCGGCCCAGCCTGGCGGCGGTTCCCGCTGGATCGACAGCGTCGGGCGAGGGCGCGGCCGGGTGCACCTGCTGGACGTGCGTGAGGTCCGACCGCCTGCGGCCGTCAGGTCGGCGCTGGGGCTCGCCGAGGGTGCGGCGGTCCAGTTGCGCCAGCAGGTGCTGCTGCTCGACGACGAGCCGGTCGAGCTGGCCTGGCTGTACTTTCCGCTCGAGCTTGCGCGCGGCACCGCGCTGGCGGAGCGGAGGCTGATCCGCGGTGGCGTGCCGCGCCTACTGGCCGATGCGGGACATCCGCCGGTCGAGTGGACCGACCAGATCTCGGCCCGCCCGGCCACCACGGAAGAGGCCCGCCTGCTCTACCTGCCCGGCGAGGTTCCGGTGCTGCGCACCACGCGCACCGTTCTTACTGCAGGCCGACGCCCGATCGAGGCGAGTGTGCTCGTCAAAGGCGCGCACCGGTACGAGCTTTCATACCGGCAGACGGTGGTTCCGGAAACCGGTGGGGCCGCTTAGGATTCGCGGCCATGTCGTCGTTGAGTGAACTCGCCGATCAGGCCCGGCTGGCGCTGAGCGCGGCGCTCGCCCCGGATGACGAACCCCAGCGGGACCTGAAGCGCATGAAGACGATGGCGCTCAAGCGGCTCAGCTTCACCCGCCTGGAGGCGTTGCGGCGGCTGGACGAGCTGACGACGCGGCTGCACCTGCACCGCCGCGAGGGCGAACTGCTGGCCGTCGGACGCGAACTGCTCGCCTACCGCTTCGACGGGAACTTCACCCGCTACGGCCCGGTGGAGAACGTGCTGGCGCTGACCGCGCGGACCGCCACCGCACTGGATGATTCCGCGCTCGCGGAGGCCTGCCGCTCGCACGTCGTCGCCGCCTACGGCCGACCGGACGAGTGGGACGCCCGGGGATGGCGGGACGCGATGGAGAACCGGCTGGGCGGGTGGCAGGTCGAGTGGCAGGAGGGCAACCGGCCGGCCGACGACCTCGGGTACACCAGCGCGCAGCTCGGCGAGTTGGCGTTCCTGGGCCTGTGGGGCGGGCACGGGCGGTGGCCGCTGGAGCGGATCGACCGCGAGTTCGACGCCAAGACTGCCCATCTGCGGGCTCTGCTCAAGCTGTGATCCGTTTTTGTGGACGCACGGCGCCCCTATGGGGGCATCCAGCGTCCACAAGAACAGATCTTGAGGGGGTGCCGCCGCGGCTGGAAACCGTTGCGCCATAGAGCGTTCACCTGACCACGGGATGCGCGACGTCTGGGGCTCTTAGCCTGCCCACTGACAGACATCGACAAACGTGGAGGTCTATCGTGGACCGTCGTAACGTGCTGCGCGCCGGGGTCGTGGGCGGCGCGGCCGCCGCCTTCTCGGGCGCGCTGTGGAAAGAGGCGTTCGCCGCACCCGCCCAGCCGGGTCCGGGCCCGTACGGGGCGCTGCAGGCTGCCGACGCGAACGGCATCATGCTGCCGTCCGGCTTCACCAGCCGGGTCATCGCGCGGTCCAGCCAGACCGTGCCCGGCACGTCGTACACCTGGCATGCCGCCCCCGACGGCGGGGCGTGCTTCGCCGACGGCTCGGGCTGGATCTACGTGTCCAACTCCGAGGTGTCCGCGGGCGGGGCGTCGGCCGTGAAGTTCAACTCCAGTGGCACCGTCACCAGCGCTTACCGCATCCTGTCCGGGACCTCGACCAACTGCGCCGGCGGGCACACCCCCTGGAACACCTGGCTGTCCTGCGAGGAGACGACGACCGGCCGGGTCTGGGAGACCGACCCGTGGGGCGTGAACGCGGCCGCGGCCCGCCCGGCGATGGGCCGGTTCAAGCACGAGGCCGCCGCGTGCGATCCGGTGAACCAGGTCATTTACCTGACCGAGGACCAGAGTGACGGCTGTTTCTACCGGTTCATCCCGAACACCTGGGGAAACCTCGCCTCCGGCACGCTTCAGGTCGCCAAGGGCGGTTCCGGCACGTCCGTCACGCTCACCTGGGCCACCGTGCCCGACCCGGACGGCTCGCCCACGGCGACCCGCAACCAGGTCAGCGGCGTGAAGCGGTTCAACGGCGGCGAGGGCTGCTGGTACGACAACGGCATCGTCTACTTCACCACCAAGGGCGACAATCGAGTCTGGGCGTATAACACAGCCACCGCGCTGATCGAGCTGGCGTACGACGACTCGCTGGTGAGCGGCACGCCGCCGCTGACCGGGGTCGACAACATCACCGGCAGCGCGACCAGCGGGGACCTGTTCGTCGCCGAAGACGGCGGCAACCTGGAGATCTGCGTCATCACTCCGGACGACGTCATCGCGCCGTTCCTGCGCATCACCGGGCAGAGCTCCTCGGAGGTCACCGGACCGGCCTTCAACCCGGCCGGGAACCGCTTCTACTTCTCGTCCCAGCGGGGCACCTCGGGTTCCTCGTCCGGCGGGATCACGTACGAGGTCACCGGGCCGTTCCGGTCCTGACCGCGGACGGGAGGAACGTGATGGACCGACGTCAGGTGCTGCGGGCCGGCGTCGCCGGCGCGGGTGTGGCGGCGTTCTCGGGCGCGCTGTGGCAGCAGGCGTTCGCTGCGCTCGCCCAGCCGGGCGTCGGTCCCTACGGCGAGCTGTCGGCGGCCGACGCCCACGGCGTGGCGCTGCCCGTCGGCTTCACCAGCCGGGTCGTCGCACGGTCCGGCCAGACCGTGCCCGGCACGCCGTACACCTGGCACGCCGCCCCCGACGGCGGGGCGTGCTTCGCCGACGGCGCGGGCTGGATCTACGTCTCCAACTCGGAGGTCCCGGTCGGCGGCGGCGCGTCGGCGATCAGGTTCGGCCCGGACGGCGGCGTCGGTTCCGCGTATCGGATCCTGTCCGGCACCAGCGTGAACTGCGCCGGCGGGGCCACGCCTTGGCAGACCTGGCTGTCGTGCGAGGAGATCCCCCTGGGCCGGGTCGTCGAGACCGACCCGTGGGGCGTGCGGCCCGCCCGGGAACGGACCAGGATGGGCCGGTTCAAGCACGAGGCCGCCGCCTGCGACCCCGACCGCCGGGTCGTCTACCTCACCGAGGACGAGGAGGACGGCTGCTTCTACCGCTTCGTCCCGGACACGTGGGGCGACCTGGGCACCGGACGGCTGCAGGTGCTGTGCGCCCCGGTGGGCGCCACCTCCGGCCCGGTCACCTGGCGCGACGTGCCGGACCGGGACGGCCTGCCGGTCCCCACCCGCCGACAGGTCGGCGCGGCGCTGCGGTTCGACGGCGGCGAGGGCTGCTGGTACGACCACGGGACCTGCTACTTCACCACCAAGGGCGACAACCGGGTGTGGGCGTACGACGCCGCCGCCTCGACCGTCGCGCTGGCGTACGACGACTCGCTGGTGACCGGCACGCCACCGCTGACCGGCGTGGACAACATCACCGGCTCGCCCCGCAACGCCGACCTGTACGTGGCCGAGGACGGCGGCAACATGGAGATCAACGTGATCACCGCGGACGGGGTCGTCGCGCCGTTCCTGCGCCTGACCGGGCAGGACGCCTCGGAGATCACCGGACCGGCCTTCAATCCGGCCGGAGACCGGCTCTACTTCTCGTCCCAGCGCGGCGTCTCCGGCGCTAAGTGGGGGTCCGGCGGCATCACGTACGAGGTCACCGGCCCGTTCCGGGGCCCGTGAAGCGGTTCGCCGCGCCGTCGCGCACGCGGTGACCCGGCCCGCCCGATCCGTTGGCGCGGACCGGGATCAACGGCGTTGACCCGGGCAGGCCCGGTGGCCATACTGCCCCGATGCAGATCCACAGCGAGGACCTCGTCGAGGTGACGTGGATGTGGGACCGCGGCGGGTTCCGCCGGGTCGCCTGGACGGAGAAGGGCTACCAGAACCGCAGGATGGTGGTCGTGGCGCTGATCAGCCTGACCGTCGCGGCGTGGGCGTTCGACCTGTGGGGCAAGCTCGGCGGGCCGTTCCCGTACGCCGCGGTCTGGTTGTCCCTGCTCGGGGTTGCCCTGGTCGGGCAGGTGTGCCTGACCGCCTGGCTGTGGCTGCGCAGGACCCCGGACTTCTGGTACGCGCCGATGACGGTGCGCATCGACGCCGACGGGGTCCGGCTGATCCTGGCCAGCGGCGAGTTCTTCTACCGTTGGGCGCTGATGTCCCCGGTCGTCCGGACCGCGCACGACTGGCATTTCCACGTCCGCTCGGTCGGCGGCGTCACCGTGCCGCGCGGGCTGATCTCGCCCGCTGACGACGCGGCGATCGCGGTGGTCGTCGACCGGTACGCCCACCTGGTCGGCCGTCCCGCCGACATGCCCCCGCCCGCGGAGGTCTGAGGTGCGCCTCGAAACCGAGCGGCTGGTCATCCGGGAGTGGACCGACAGCCCCGCCGACCTGGCCCGCAACTACGACATCTACCGGCGCGAAGAGGTCACCCGCTGGCTGGGCATGCCCGCGCCGCTGTCCGGACCGGCGCAGTCGCAGCTCGTCATCGACCGGCGGCGCGAGTACTACGCCGCCGCACCCGGTTACGGCGTGTGGGCGGTGGAGTCTCGTGACTTCGGTCTGGTAGCGGGGTCGGTGCTGCTCAAGCCACTTCCTGAGCCCGCCGACGGTCCGGGCCGGGGCGAGGTCGAGATCGGCTGGCACTTCCACCCCGACTGCTGGGGGCACGGGTACGCCACCGAGGCGGCGCGGGCCGTGCTGGCGTACGGCTGGACGCTCGGGCTGACGGAGATCCATGCCATCGCCCGCCCGGACAACACGCCCTCGCTCGCGGTGATGCGCCGCATCGGCATGACCCGCGTCGGCCGCACCCACCGCTGGTACGACCTGGAAGCCGAGTTGTACGTGATCAGGAACGCCACATGATCTTCGCCGGATTCATGATCGAGTCCGGGACCCGCGCATGAGCCGCACCGCATCTTCGACGCCCCAACCGAGCAGTTCCGCCCGGCGCAGGGCCATGAGCAGCAATTGAACGGTCACGTCCGAACCGAAATCATCCGCGCTCCACTCCCACAGCTTCTCGATCCCCAGATCGTCGGCATGTGCGATGCCGTATCGCTCGCGGATCTCGGCGACCAGCCCGACGACGGCGTCCGCGCGGGACGGAGCCAGGCGGTGGCACTCCAGCACAAGAGGTGGGCCGTCTTCGATCACGCGGCATCCGTCAGGTGGAGTCTCGCGCAGGCGCTGATAACCGCCCGCCGGCGCGGGCGGTCCCGGAAGTGGCTCCAGCACCAGCGTGAACTTGTGGAGTGGCGAGTCGGACACATCGTCATTGTCGCTCCGCCCCCGTCGTCGCGCACGGGGCGACGAGCGGGCGTCCCCGTAGGGCCCGGCTGAACACCGGTGAACGGGAGTCGGCGAGAATGAAGGCATGATCCCCCGCGAGATCGTGCTGCTCGGCTCCACCGGGTCGATCGGCACCCAGGCCATAGACATCGTGCGCCGCAATCCGGACCGGTTCCGGGTCGTGGCGCTGGGCGCGGGCGGCGGCAACGTGGCCCTGCTGGCGCAGCAGGCGCTGGAGCTGGGCGTCGAGGCGGTCGGGGTGGCCAAGTCCACCGCCGCGCAGGACCTGCAGCTGGCGTTCTACGCCGAGGCGCAGCGCCGCGGGTGGTCGTCGGGCGACTTCAAGCTGCCGAAGATCCTGGCCGGGCCGCAGGCGATGACGGAGCTGGCCGAGTGGCCGGCGGACATCGTGCTCAACGGCGTGGTCGGCTCGCTGGGGCTGGCGCCGACGCTGGCCGCGCTGCGGGCGGGGCGCATCCTGGCGCTGGCCAACAAGGAGTCGCTGGTGGCGGGTGGGCCGCTGGTGCGGGCCGTGGCCAAGCCGGGGCAGATCGTGCCGGTGGACAGCGAGCACTCGGCGCTGGCGCAGTGCCTGCGCGGCGGCACCCGGGCCGAGGTGCGCAAGCTGATCCTGACCGCGAGCGGGGGCGCGTTCCGCGGCCGCCGTCGCGAGGAACTGGGCGCGGTCACCGTCGAGGAGGCGCTCAAGCACCCGACCTGGGACATGGGCCCGGTGGTGACGATCAACTCGGCGACGCTGGTGAACAAGGGCCTTGAGGTGATCGAGGCGCACGAGCTGTTCGACGTGGCGTACGACGACATCGAGGTGATGGTGCACCCGCAGTCGGTGCTGCACTCCCTGGTCGAGTTCACCGACGGCTCGACGCTGGCCCAGGCCAGCCCGCCGGACATGCGGCTGCCGATCGCGCTGGCGCTGGGCTGGCCCGACCGGGTGCCCGAGGCGGCCGCGCCGGTCGACTGGACACTCGCGCACAACTGGGAGCTGCGCCCGCTGGACAACGAGGCCTTCCCGGCGGTGGAGCTGGCCAAGGCCGCGGGCCGGGCCGGGCGCTGCCGGCCGGCGATCTACAACGCCGCGAACGAGGAGTGTGTGGCGGCTTTCACAGCGGGCCGTCTGCCGTTCCTGGCCATCGTCGACACCGTGGGGGAGATCCTCGACGGTGCGCCCGACTATGACGAACCGGGTACCGTCGAGGACGTGCTCGCCGCGGAGCACTGGGCGCGCACGCGCGCGCATGACCTGATCAAGGAGAAGAGCGCCTGATGAACGCCCTGGGGATCGCCCTCTTCGCGCTTGTCATCCTGATCTCCGTAAGCCTGCACGAAGCCGGCCACATGGGCACGGCGAAGGCCTTCGGCATGAAGGTGACCCGGTATTTCGTGGGTTTCGGTCCCACTCTGTGGTCGTTCCGCCGCGGCGAGACCGAGTACGGCATCAAGGGCATCCCGCTCGGCGGGTTCGTCAAGATCGTCGGCATGACGCCGCAGGACGAGGACGCCGACGACCCCAAGGCGATGTGGCGCTTCCCGGTGTGGAAGCGCTCGATCGTGATGTCGGCGGGTTCGATCGTGCACTTCATCCTGGCCGCTGTCGCGATCTGGGGCCTGGCGGTCTTCTCCGGCCTGCCCAACCCGGACCTGCCCAGCAAGGAGCCCAGCGCCGGCCAGCCGGCCGTGCTGAAGGTGCAGCCGTGCGTGGTGACCGCCCTGCCGCTGCGCGCCTGTGAGGCGAAGGACCCGGCGAGCCCGGCCAGCCAGGCCGGCCTGCGCGACGGCGACAAGCTGATCGCCGTGAACGGCACCGCGGTGGCCAACTGGGGTGAGGCGATCAAGCAGATCCGCCCGCTGGGCGTCGGCCAGGCCGCCACGATGACGGTGCTGCGCGACGGCTCGCCGCAGACGCTGCAGGTGACACCGGCGGCGGTCGAGCGGGAGATGACCGACGGCAGCGTGCAGAAGGTCGCCGCGATCGGTGTCGGCCTCGACGCGACCGTTCCCTACCTGGTCAAGTACGGCCCCGGTGAGGCCGTCGGCGCCAGCGCACAGTACGCCGGGACCATGGTCGGCGCGACGTTCGAGGCGCTCAAGGAGTTCCCGAAGCGCATTCCGGCGCTGTTCTCGGCCATCGGCGGCGAGAAGCGCGACCCGAACACCCCGATCAGCGTGGTGGGCATCAGCCTGCTGGGCGGCGAGGCGGTGAACGAGGGCGCGTGGAGCATGTTCGTCGGGCTGTTCATCGCGTTCAACCTGTTCATCGGCATCTTCAACCTGCTGCCGCTGCTTCCCCTGGACGGGGGACACCTGTTCATCGCCTGGTTCGAGAGAATTCGTTCATGGGTGTACGCGCGGTTGCACAAGCCCGACCCGGGCCGGGTCGACTACTTCAAGCTGATGCCTCTGACCTATACGGTCATCCTGATCTTCGGTGCGTTCACCCTGCTGACCGTCACCGCGGACCTCGTCAACCCCATCTCGATCTACAAGTGAGTGTGCTGTGACTGCGATCAACCTGGGTATGCCGGCAGCTCCCCCCGCGCCGCTCGCGCCGCGGCGCAAGAGCCGACAGATCATGGTCGGCAGCGTGCCGGTCGGCGGCGGAGCCCCGGTCAGCGTGCAGTCGATGACGACCACCCTGACCTCCGACGTCAACGCGACCCTGCAGCAGATCGCGGAGCTCACCGCTTCCGGCTGCCAGATCGTGCGGGTGGCCGTGCCCTCCCAGGACGACGTCGAGGCGCTGCCCGCGATCGCCCGCAAGTCGCCGATCCCGGTGATCGCCGACATCCACTTCCAGCCGAAGTACGTGTTCGCGGCGATCGACGCGGGCTGCGCGGCGGTGCGGGTGAACCCGGGCAACATCCGGCAGTTCGACGACAAGGTCAAGGAGATCGCCGCGGCGGCCTCGGCGGCCGGTGTGCCGATCCGTATCGGCGTGAACGCGGGCTCGCTGGACAAGCGCCTGCTGGAGAAGTACGGCAAGCCCACCGCGGAGGCGCTGGTCGAGTCGGCGCTGTGGGAGTGCTCGCTGTTCGAGGAGCACGGCTTCCGGGACATCAAGATCAGTGTCAAGCACAACGACCCGGTAGTGATGATCAAGGCGTACCGGCTGCTCGCGCAGCAGTGCGACTACCCGCTGCACCTGGGTGTGACCGAGGCGGGCCCGGCGTTCCAGGGCACCGTGAAGTCGGCGGTCGCGTTCGGCGCGCTGCTGGCCGAGGGCATCGGTGACACCATCCGGGTGTCGCTGTCCGCCCCGCCGGTCGAGGAGATCAAGGTCGGCACCGCGATCCTGGAGGCCCTGAACCTCAAGGAGCGCGGCCTGGAGATCGTGTCGTGCCCGTCCTGCGGCCGCGCCCAGGTGGACGTGTACACCCTCGCCGAGCAGGTCACCGCGGCTCTGGAGGGCTTCCCGGCACCGCTGCGGGTCGCCGTCATGGGCTGCGTCGTCAACGGCCCCGGCGAGGCCCGCGAGGCCGACCTCGGCGTCGCCTCCGGCAACGGCAAGGGCCAGATCTTCGTCAAGGGCCAGGTCATCAAGACCGTGCCCGAGTCGTTGATCGTCGAAACCCTGGTCGAAGAGGCCATGAAGATCGCCGCCGACATGGGCATCGACCCGCTCGGCGACGACGAGCCCACCCCCGCGGTGGTCACGGTCCACTGACCCGCTGAACCCCGAGAAAGGCCCCGTTCCTCAGGAACGGGGCCTTTCTCGCATCTCTCCCCATCGGCCAAGATCGCGACGATCTCGCGTGAACTGTTACCGATCTGACCGGCGGGAGTGTGTCGTCCCCACCGTTCGCGCAAGATCGTCGCGATGGTGGGGGCGGCGCGGGTCATGAGGCGAGGATCGAGTAGAGCTTGCGCTTGGTGTCCTGGAGGGTTTCCAGGGCTTGCTGGCGTTGGGCGGGGGTGCCGGTCATGGCCACCTGGCGCAGGGCGGACATGATGGCGAAGCCGGCCTCGCGGAACTCCTGGGACTGGGCGATGTGCTCGGCGTCGAAGTCCTGCCAGGGGCGGCCGTGGCCGGACTCGCCGGCGCGCTCCGCCTCGGTGCGGCCGGTTTCGGTGAGGGTGAAGCGTTTGCGGCCGCCGGTCTCCTCGCTGACGATCAGGCCCTCGTCTTCCAGCAGCTGGAGGGTGGGGTAGATCGAGCCGGGGCTCGGGCGCCAGACGCCGCCGGTGCGGGTCTCCAGTTCGGAGATCATCTCGTAGCCGTGCATCGGGCGCTCCAGGAGCAGGCCCAGCACCGCCGCGCGGGTGTTGCCGCGGCGGCCGCGTCCCCGGCCGTGTCCGCGCCCGTGGCCGAAGCCGCCGGGGCCGAACGGCGGCCGCATCGGGCCGAAGGCGAACAGGCGCGGGTCGTGGCCGTGCCCGTGGCCGTGTTCGTGCATGTCGTGTCCGTGGTGTCGTCGGAACATGTCCGGCTCTCCTCATCGTGTCGTCCGCTGGTGCGGATCTCTTTGACTATCGCTGACGTATCAGCGATGTGTTTACGATATATCGGCAACGTGTCGGCGACAACCTGCTTTACCGGGGATACCACTGGCGGGCCGCGCGGATCTCATTAGGCTGTGGTCATGCTCACCCTTCCGGTGCGGCAGCTGGCCGAAGCTGACCGCGCCGCAGTGGAACGCCTGCTGGCGGCGTATCCGATCGCGGCGGCGCAGGTGGCTGAGCGGGTGGCGATCCGCGGGCTGGGTTGGCGTGCCGACGGGCGGCTCTACGGCTACGGCAGCCGCCGGCAGCCGGAGGCGGTGCTCTGGTCGGGCGGGCAGGTCTCCCCGGTGGGCGCTGACGCCGCCGCCGTGGCCGCGTTCGCCGAGATGGTCTCCGGGCAGCCGCGGGTGTGCGCGTCGCTGGTCGGGGAGTCCGGGGCGGTCCTCGGCCTGTGGGACCTGCTGCGGCCCGCGTGGGGTCCCGAACGCACGGTGCGCGCCGACCAGCCGCTGCTCGTCGTGGAGAACCCGCCCGCGGTGGCGGCCGATCCGCTGGTGCGCCAGGTGCGGCCCGACGAGGTCGATCTCGTCTTCCCGGCCTCGGTGGCGATGTACACCGAGGAGGTCGGGGTGTCGCCGCTGGGCGACGACGGCGGACGGGGTTATCGCGGGCGCGTGGCGGAGCTGGTGAAGGCGGGGCGGTCGTACGCCCGGATCGTCGACGGCACGGTGGTGTTCAAGGCCGAGCTGGCGGTGGTGACCCGGCATACCGCGCAGGTGCAGGGGGTCTGGGTGGACCCGTCCTGGCGCGGGCGCGGCTTCGCGATAGCCGGCATGGCGGCCGTGGTGCGCGATGCGCTGCGCCGGGTCGCGCCGACGGTGAGCCTGTACGTCAACGACTTCAACACCCCGGCCCGCCGGGTGTACCAGCGGCTGGGCTTCCGGCAGGTGGGCGCGTTCGCGACCGTCCTGTTCTGACGGTCCGGCCGACGGCGCGCCACGCCGAAGCCACGACCATTTTCGTGACTTTGCGCACCTAGCTAACTACGTTAAGTAACGATAGTGGCTGACCGATTGTGACGGCCGGCGAGGTGACTACCCCTATGGGGCGGATCGTAAAACAGCTCTCTGACACCACCACGAAGTACTACTGGTATCCCGGAGAGAAGCAGGAGTGGATCCGCGCCGTGGTCGCCGTCGGCACCGGCGGCGCGTCCGCCGCCCTGCTGATGCTGCTGACCCGCAACACCCTCGCCGCGGTGGTCACCGGCTGCGCGGTCACGCTCGCCGTGTCGGGCTTCAACTTCGGCCGCCGCGACGCCAAGGCGCTGTCCGGCTTTCCCAACCTCAGCGACAAGGCCGCCCGCCGTGCCGCGATCTCCCACTCCGGGCGGGCGGCCTGGCGGGCGAGCGCGCACGGTGTGGGCGGCGCGGTGGCCGCGATCGTCGTGCTCAACCTGGCCCACCACGGCTGGGTCGCCGACTGGCTGCTGCCCGTCGTGCCCGCCGTGGTCGGCGCGCTGGCCCACCAGACCGGCATGATCTGGGAGCAGCTGGCCAGCACCGTCGCCAGCCCTGGCCCCGCCGCCGCCCCGGCCGCCAAGCCGTCGACGGAGTGACCCCGCCGCACCTGCCGCCGGTGACGGCGATGGTGATCGCTGGTTCCGGTCATGATCTGTGGTCAGACCGCAGGTTTTGACCTCAACCAGCGATCTCTTCCGCCGTCGACGGCACGCGGCGCGGGCTCGGCGTTAATAAGGGCACCTTCCTCTACGTATGGCGATGGGAAGGTGCCCTTCCTTCGGGCAAGGCGGGGTCAGCGGCGGAGGGTGTCGAGGGCGCGGGAGGTGGTCCAGTCGCGGTTGGCGGCGGGGGCGCCGAAGCGTTCGGGGAGCAGGGCGTCGAGTTCCCAGCTCGGGGTGCCTGATGTGATCCACTCGGCCAGGTGGCGGCCGATGCCGCCGGACAGGGCCATGCCGTGCAGGCCGAACCCGGCCGCGATCCACAGGCCGGGCAGCGCGGAGCGGCCCGCCAGCGGGACGCCGTCGGGAGTGAACGCCTCGACCCCGTGCATGATCTTCGCGAGCTTGGTGCGGCGCAGTTCCGGCATCCGCTCGCCGGCCAGTTGCCACAGCGGGGCGAACGCCGCCTCGTCGGGTGCCGCCATTTCACGGGCCTTGGCCAGGGGTTCGGCGTCGCCGGCCGGCCAGGCGGGCACCGGGTCGGGGCGGCTGCCGCCGACGATGACGCAGCCGTTGGCGGCCCGCAGGTAGAGCGACTGCTCGGGGATCCGGCAGGTGGGGGTGGCGTCCGGGTCGAGGGCGGGGTGCAGCACCTCGCTGACGCCGTACTGGTGCAGGATCGGCACGACCGGCACCACGACGCCGGCCATCGCCCCGACGGCTCCCGCCGCCGCGCCCGCCGCGTTGATCACGAGCGGGGTCTCGATGACGCCGTCGCTGGTGTGCACCGCGCGGACCTGCCCGCCGGTGGTATCGATGCCGGTGACCCGCACCCCGGTGCGGATGCTGACCCCGTGCGCGACGGCCCCCGCGACCAGCGCGTTCACGAAGTCCTTCGGGCGCACGAAGCCCTCGCCGGGCAGCCAGGCGGCGGCCTGCACGTCGGACAGGTCGAGCCGCGGGACCCGGTTCATGATCGCCGACGCGCCGTGCAGCTCCAGGGGCACGCCCAGCTCGTCGGCGCGGCGGGCCAGCCGGCGCAGCTCGTCGACGTGGGTGTGGCTCAGTGCGAGCCGCAGCCCGCCGACCGGACGCCAGCCCGGGTCGTGGCCGGTCTCGGCGCGCAGCATGGCCGCCAGCGCGGGCAGGTATCCGGCCAGCCGCGCATGCCAGCCGGGCCCGTCCGGTCCGCGCATGGAGGTCACGAACCCGGCGGTGTGCCAGGTGCTGCCCTCGGTGAGCTCGTGCTGCTCCAGCAGCACGGTGTCGCGCCACCCGGCCCGGCCGAGGTGGTATGCCAGGGAGCAGCCGACCACGCCGCCCCCGATGATCACCGCCCGTGCGCTCGCTCCCATCTGGTCAGTGGTACCCGCTGCGACCCCCGAACGGAAGGGGTCCGTCACAACTTTGCGTGCCCCGCCACGAGCAGCGATGCATTCGGGTTTGTTGACGTAGGTGGGTGCGGGCGGTAGACCTTGTGTGCATGTGGTCGGTGGAGCGCCTGCGCGCGATGGTGGAGGCGGGCGACATCGACACGGTGTTGCTGGCCATGACGGACATGCAGGGACGCCTGCAGGGCAAGCGGCTGCACGCGGCGTATTTCCTGGACGAGGTCGTCGGGCACGGCAGCGAGGCGTGCAACTACCTGCTCGCGGTGGACGTGGAGATGACCCCGGTGGACGGGTACGCCGTCTCCGGCTGGTCGCAGGGGTATGGCGACTTCGTGCTGCGGCCTGACCTGGACACGCTGCGCCCGATCCCGTGGCTGCCCGGCACGGTGCTGGTGATGTCCGACGTGCTGTGGCACGACGCGAGTCCGGTGGTCCAGTCGCCGCGGCAGATCCTGCGGCGGCAGCTGGACCGGCTGGCCGAGCGCGGGCTGACCGCGTACATCGGGACCGAGCTGGAGTTCGTGGTCTACGCCGACACCTACGAGCAGGCGGCGGCCAAGCGCTACCAGGGGCTGACCCCGGCCAATGGCTACAACGTGGACTACTCGCTGCTGGGCACGTCCCGGGTGGAGCCGCTGCTGCGGGCGATCCGGCTGGGCATGGCCGGGGCAGGGCTGGCCCCGGAGAGCGCCAAGGGCGAGTGCAACCTGGGCCAGCACGAGATCGCCTTCCGGTACGCCGAGGCGCTGAAGACGGCCGACCAGCACAGCATCTACAAGCACGGGGCCAAGGAGATCGCCGCCGCGCAGGGCATGTCGCTGACGTTCATGGCCAAGCCGAACCAGCGCGAGGGCAACTCGTGCCACATCCACTTCTCGCTGCGCGACGCCGACGGCAGGCCGGTGATGGCCGACCACGACCGGTTGAGCCCGCTCGGCGAGCGGGTGCTGGCCGGACTGCTGGCGACGACGGCCGAGATGAGCGTGCTGTACGCCCCGAACATCAACTCGTACAAGCGCTACCAGGCGGGCTCGTTCGCGCCGACGGCGCTGCGCTGGGGTCGCGACAACCGCACCTGCGCGCTGCGCCTGGTCGGCCACGACCACTCGCTGCGGGTGGAGCACCGCTCGCCGGGCGGGGACGTGAACCCGTACCTGGCGATCGCGGCGCTGGTGGCCGGGGCGCTGCACGGCATGGACCACGAGCTGCCGCTGGAGCCCATGTTCACCGGCAACGCGTACGCCGACCCGTCGGCCGCCCGGATGCCCGCCACGCTGCGCGACGCGCTGCTGCGCTGGGAGTCGAGCGCGGTGGCTCGGGAGGCGTTCGGTGACGAGGTGGTGGAGCACTACGGGCACGCCGCGCAGGTGGAGCTGGCCGCGTACGACGCCGCGGTGACGGACTGGGAACTGGTGCGGGGGTTCGAGCGGCTGTGAAGATCATCAACCCGGTCACCGAGGAGCTGATCACCTCGGTGGAGCCGGTCGACGCGACCGGGGTGGACACGGCGGTGCGGGCCGCCGCGAAGGCGTTCGATAGCTGGCGGCAGGTCTCCCCGGGCGACCGGGCCCGGTTGCTGCGCCGCTTCGCGGCCGTGGTCGACGCGCACGTCGAGGAGCTGGCGCTGCTGGAGGTGCGCAACGCCGGGCACACCGTCGGCAACGCCCGCTGGGAGGCCGGCAACGTACGCGACCTGCTCGACTACTACGCGGGCGCGCCGGAGCGGCTGTGCGGGCGGCAGATCCCCGTCGCGGGCGGCGTGGACGTGACGTTCCACGAGCCGCTGGGGGTGGTCGGGGTGATCGTGCCGTGGAACTTCCCGATGCCGATCGCGGCGTGGGGCTTCGCCCCGGCGCTGGCCGCGGGCAACACCGTGATCGTGAAACCGGCCGAGACGACGCCGCTGACCGCGCTGCGCCTGGCCGAGCTGGCACTGGAGGCGGGGCTGCCCGAGGGCGTGCTGACCGTCCTGCCGGGCCACGGCGAGGTCACCGGGCAGGCCCTGGTGACCCATCCGGGCGTACGCAAGATCTGCTTCACCGGGTCCGTCGAGGTGGGCCGCCAGATCATGGCCGCCTGCGCCGCCGACCTGACCCGGGTGACCCTGGAGCTCGGCGGCAAGAGCTCCACCCTGCTGTTCGCCGACGCGGATCTGGACAGGGCCGCCGCCGCGCTGCCCGGGGCCGTGTTCGACAACGCCGGGCAGGACTGCTGCGCCCGCTCCCGCCTGCTCGTCCAGCGCGAGGTGTACGACGACTTCCTGGCCCTGCTGGAGCCGCACGTCGCGGCCTGGCGCTGCGGCGACCCGATGGACCCGGCCACCGGCATGGGCCCGCTGATCACCGCCGAGCAGCGCGCCCGGGTCGCCGGTTACGTGGCCGGCGCGGACGTGCTGATGCGCGGCGACGCGCCCGCTGGGGCCGGTTTCTGGCACCCCGCGACGGTGCTGGCGGCGCGCGACCCCGATGAGCGGCACTGGCGCGAGGAGGTGTTCGGGCCGGTGCTGTCCGTGCTCCCGTTCGACGGCGAGGACGAGGCGCTGCGGCTGGCCAACGACACCGAGTACGGCCTGTCCGGATCGATCTGGACCCGGGACGTGGGCCGCGCGCTGCGGCTGGCCCGGGGCGTCGAGGCGGGGGTGCTCAGCGTCAACTCCCACTCCTCGGTGCGTTACTGGACCCCGTTCGGCGGGGCCAAGCAGTCCGGACTGGGCCGCGAGCTGGGGCCGGACGCCCCGCTGGCGTTCACCGAAACGAAGAACGTCTTCATCTCCACCGAGTGAAAAACCAGCGGTGCCCCGCCCGCATCCCGCACGCTGTAAGCACGGGTCGCGGGCGCCACCGGTCATCGGACAGCGAAAGGCAGGCAGAGGCAGGGCATGGGGCGGTTGCAGGACCGGGTGGCGGTCATCAGCGGGGCGGCCAGCGGCATCGGCGCGGCCACGGCGCGGCGGTTCGCGTCCGAGGGCGCGTACGTCGTCGCCGTCGACCTCGCGGAGGAGGCCGGCAAGAAGATCGCCGAGGAGGTCGGCGGCGAGTTCGTGCAGTGCGACGTCTCCGACGAAGAGCAGGTGCGCGAACTGTTCGACGGCGTGGCGGCCCGCCGCGGCCGGGTCGACATCGCGTTCAACAACGCGGGCATCTCCCCGCCCGACGACGACTCGATCCTCGACACCGGGCTCGACGCCTGGGAGCGGGTGCTGCGGGTCAACACCACGAGCGTCTACCTGTGCTGCAAGTACGCCCTGCCGCACATGCTCGCCCAGGGCAAGGGCTCCATCATCAACACGGCCAGCTTCGTCGCCCTGATGGGCGCGGCCACCAGTCAGATCGCTTACACCGCCAGCAAGGGCGGCGTGCTCGCGATGAGCCGTGAGCTGGGCGTGCAGTTCGCCCGGCAGGGAGTGCGCGTCAACGCGCTGTGCCCCGGCCCGGTCGCCACTCCGCTGCTGATGGAGCTGTTCGCGAAGGATCCGGAACGGGCCGCTCGCCGACTCGTCCATGTGCCGATGGGCCGGTTCGCCGAGCCCGCCGAAATCGCCGCGGCGGTAGCGTTTCTCGCCAGCGACGACTCCTCATTCATCACCGCCTCCCAGTTCGTCGTGGACGGGGGCATTACCGGGGCCTATGTGACGCCGTTGTGAGCGATGTGACCAGACCGTTGATCGGTATCACCACCTATGTGGAAGCCGCCCGATTCCTCGTTCACGACACCCGCGCCGCGCTGGTGCCCTGGGCCTATGTGGAGCAGGTGACCCAGGCCGGCGGGCGGCCCGTGCTGGTGCCCCCGCAGCCCGACGGCGGCGTGGAGGTCCTCGACGGCCTCGACGGCCTGATCGTGGCGGGCGGGGCCGACGTGGAACCGGCCCGCTACGGCGAGACGCCGCACCCGAAGGTGTACACCAGCCCGCTGCGCGACGCGGGCGAGCTGCCGCTGGTGCGCGTCGCCCTGAAGACCGGCCTGCCGCTGCTCGGCGTGTGCCGGGGTATGCAGGTGATGACCGTGGCCAGCGGCGGGCGGCTGCACCAGCACCTGCCCGACGTGCCGGGCACGGGGCAGCACTCCACGACGGGGCCGACGAAGGTGTACGCCGAGCATCCCGTGAACTTCGCCACCGGCTCGCGGCTGCGGGAGCTGTACGGGCCGGAGGCGGTCGTGAACTCGTACCACCACCAGGCCGTCAAAGACCCGGGGCGGCTGGTGCCGACGGGCTGGTGCACGACCGACGACATGATCGAGGCGGTCGAGCACCCGGACCACCCGTTCGCGGTCGGCGTGCAGTGGCACCCGGAGGACATGGCGACCAACGCGCTGTTCCTGGCACTGGTCAACGCGGCCACCCAGGTCCGCCACGCCCGCGCCAACCGCGCGGAGTTCTTCGCGACCGTCTGACCGGATCCGTTCTCGCCGGCCGCCGCCGGTTTTCTATCGACGCGGCCTGTCACATCGACTTCGATCTCGTCTGAGTCGATGCGACAGGCCAGCGTCCATTCAGGGCGGGGCGGGGCGGTGTCCCGTCAGGTGGTGCGGGGCGGCGGAGGGGCTCCGAGCGGGGTAGCGTCGCGGCATGGGCAAGGTGTACGAGCTGATCGACGACCGGATCCGTGACTTCCTGCTGGCGCAGCGGGTCTTCTTCGTGGCGACCGCGCCGTCCGACCCGGATGGCCACGTCAACGTCTCCCCCAAGGGCCTGACCGACTCGTTCGCGGTGCTCGGCCCGCACCAGGTGGCCTACTACGAGTACGGCGGCTCCGGCATCGAGACCATGGCCCACCTGCGCGACAACGGCCGCATCGTGCTGATGGTGTGCGCGTTCGACGGGCCGCCCAAGATCTACCGCCTGCACGGGCAGGGCGAGGCGGTGCTCGCCGAGGACCCGCGGGCCGCCGAGCTGATCGCGCGGTTCCCGGCCCCGCCGCACGTCGGCCTGCGCAGCATCGTCGTGATCGACGTCACCCGGGTGTCGGACTCGTGCGGCTACGGCGTGCCGCTGATGTCGTACGAGGGCGACCGCGACCTGCTCGTCCAGTTCTGGGACCACAAGACCCCCGAACAGCGCGAGCACTACCGGGCGACCCGCAACGCGCACAGCATCGACGGAGCCCCCGTCTTCGCCGAGCGCTAGAGTTCAGGGCATGAACGGCCGTGCGACGCTGACCCCAGGCAAGCTCTCCCCGTGGCGGGAGGTGCCCGCCCACATCCCCCGTCCCGAGTACGTCGGCCGCAAGCAGCCGAAGCGCTGGGACGGCCCGCTCACCCAGGACGCCGAGTCCATCGAGAAGATGCGGGTCGCCGGGCGGATCGCGGCGCAGGCCGTGCAGCTCGCGGGGGAGCACGCCAAGCCGGGGGTCACCACCGACGAGATCGACCGGCTGGTGCACGAGTTCCTGCTCGACCACGACGCGTACCCGTCGACGCTGGGCTACAAGGGCTTCCCCAAGTCCTGCTGCACCAGCCTGAACGAGGTCATCTGCCACGGCATCCCGGACTCGACGGTGATCGAGGACGGCGACATCATCAACGTCGACGTGACGGCGTTCAAGGACGGGGTGCACGGAGACACCGACGCGACCTTCTGCGTCGGCGACGTGGCCGAGGAGGCCCGGCTGCTGGTCGAGCGCACCCACGAGGCGATGATGCGGGGCATCAAGGCGGTCGCGCCGGGCCGCCCGATCAACGTGATCGGCCGGGTCATCGAGTCGTACGCCAAGCGCTTCGGCTACGGCGTGGTGCGCGACTTCGGCGGGCACGGCATCGGCCAGTCCTTCCACAGCGGACTGTTCGTGCCGCACTACGACAACCCGAACGCCGACACCATCATGGTGCCGGGCATGACGTTCACCATCGAGCCCATGATCACGCTCGGCTCCATCGCGTACGAGACCTGGCGCGACACCTGGACCGTGGTCACCAAGGACCGCCGCTGGACCGCCCAGTTCGAGCACACGCTGGTGGTCACCGAGTCCGGCGCGGACATCCTGACGCTGCCGTGAACCCCGACAAGCCCGACCCCGCCGTCACCGCCGAGAGCGGTGCGCGCGCGGCCGGGCCTGTGCCGCCCGAGGGTCCCCGGCCCGAGGCCGTCAAGCCGATCGACCACGAGCACGCCGACGTCTCCGGCGGCTGGCTGCGCGCGGCGACGTTCGGCGCGATGGACGGGCTGGTCACCAACATCGGCCTGATCGCGGGTGTGGGCGGTGCCGGGGTCAGCGCGCACACCGTCGTGCTCACCGGCGTGGCCGGACTGGTCGCCGGGGCCATCTCGATGGGGCTCGGCGAGTACGCCAGCGTGCGCACCGCCAACGAGCAGATCGAGGCCGAGGTCGCCAAGGAGCGCCGGGAGCTGCGGCACAACCCGGCCGCCGAGGCGGCCGAGCTGGCCCAGCGCTGGATCGACCGGGGCATCTCGCCGGAGCTGGCCCGGCAGCTCGCCGAGGACCTGCGCGCCCAGCCCGACGAGGCGCTGCGCATGCACGTACGCGAGGAACTCGGCATCGACCCGGACAGCAAGCCGAGCCCGTGGACGGCGGCGATCTCGTCGTTCGTCTGCTTCTCGGTCGGCGCGCTGATCCCGCTGCTCAGCTACCTGTTCGGCAGCGAGTCGCTGTGGCTGGCGCTGGGCATCGGCGGCGTGGGCCTGTTCGTCGTCGGCGCGCTGACCTCCCGCTTCACCCGCCGCCGCTGGTGGTCCGCCGGCCTGCGCCAGCTCCTGCTCGGCGCGGCCGCCGCCGGCGCCACCTACCTCATCGGCGCCGCCATCGGCGTCAACACCGCCTGACGGGCAAAGGAAGGGCACCTTCTTAACGCTTCGCGTTATAGAAGGTGCCCTTCTCAGCACCCAACGACCGCTGAGCCGCGGGTTCCGGAGCATTGCGCCGGTGCGACCCCAGCGGCGGCACGGGTTCGCGAAGGCGACCACGGGACCGTGCCCGGGTCGGGCGTCGCACGCGGCTCGGACCATGGGCCCAACCCGGCCCGTCTCAGCGCGGCACGAGGCTGAAGATCCGGATCACCCGGTTCGAAGCGCGCTCCTGGTAGGTCTGGTAGGCGGGCCAGACGGTCAGCAGCATCCGCCACAGGCGGTCGCGTTCGTCGCCTTCGGCCAGCGCCCCGCGCACCGGGATCTCCCTGCCGCCCAGCGTCACCACAGCGTCCGGGGTGGCGAGCAGGTTCGTCGACCAGGCCGGGTGCCCCTGCTGGCCCCAGTTCGAGCCGATGACCACGTAGTTGTCGCCGTCGCGGACGTACACCAGCGGCTGGGTGCGGGGCTGGCCGGACTTGCGGCCGGTGGTGGTGAGGATCAGCGTGGGAAGCAGGCCCAGCGCCACGACCCGGCCTTTGGTCAGCTTGGCGACGGCGCGGTCGGCCGGGACGAGGAACCTGCCCGTACGGGCGAACCAGCGGCGGTGGCCCAGGTATCGGGCAAGGCGGGGGAGCATCGGCACAGTGTGCCGCAAGCGGCCGCGACTGAAAAGTCTTCATGTCTGTGGTGCGGCCGACCGGCTCAGCCGCCACCAGGCGTGAGGAAGGGCGCCTTCCACAGCGCGGAGCGATGTGAAGGCGCCCTTCCTTCGCCGTCACAGGCGGCGTTCGATGGGGAGGCGGGAGCGGGTGAGCAGGCCGGCGGCGGCCATCGCCACGAGCGGGACGGCCAGCACGACGGCGATGGTGTCCCAGGGCAGGACCAGCCGCATCGGGACGTCGCCGATGCGGATGTGGCCGCCCGCGTTCATGGCGAAGATCAGCACGGCTGCGGTGCCCGCGCCGGCCAGCACTCCGAGCAGCGCGCCCAGCCCGGAGATGACCCCGGACTGGCTCAGCGACAGCAGCCGCCTTACCCGCGGGCTGGCCCCGACAGCGCCGAGGGTGGCCAGGTCGGCGCGGCCGTCCGCGGCGGCCAGGCCGGTGGCGATGCCCGCCGCGCCGAGCGCGACCAGCGCCGCTACCACCGCGAGGACCCAGATCACCGGCTCCTCGCGGTACTGCGCACCCAGCTCGATGTCCACGTTGAGGTTGTCGGCCACCGCGTGCACGGCGGCCCTGAGGTGCTCGGATTCGGCCGGGGAGGGGATGTGCCCGACAGCCGCCAGCACCGTGTCGCGGCGCAGGCCGAGACCCAGCCGTTCGGCCAGCGCGGGCGTGGTGACCGCGAACGCGGCCGTCTGCGTGCCGCCGGGCAGCGCCGCGCCGGGCACGGTCACCGGCGTGCCGCGTACGCCCTCCTGCTGCTCCTTCCAGTCGGTCACGAAGACCGTCACCATGCCGTCGTCCAGGTATTTGGGGTCGGCGACCACGATGCCGCCCGCGGCCAGGACCTGCCGGGCCGGTGCCAGGTCTGCCGAGGGCGCGCTGCTGATCGCCGCCAGGGCGGCCACGTCGTCGATGACCGCGAACTGCATCGAGCCGATGCCCATCTGGTAGGCGCAACGGGAATCCTCCCGAGCGGCCCGGTCCCGTTCCTCCGGCGTGGTGTTCGGGTCCTCGACGGCCGGGCAGCGTTGCGCCGGCGGCAACTCGAGCTCCGGCGAGCAGTAGTGCTCCTTGGCCCGGTCGGCGCAGACGACCGACTGGAGCACGTACGGCCGCGCACCGGGCAGTGCCTGGCGTACCGCGTCGGAGATCCGGGCGACGTCCGGTTCGGGTGCGCTGTTCTCGGCCATCTGCTGGACCAGCACGTTGCCGACGGGCAGCCGCGGGTCGTAGCTCTCGTACGCCTGCTGCTGCTCGCTGCCGAGGAACGCCCCGATCGCGACCGCCCCGGCGACCGCGGCCATCACGGCCGAGATGGCGGGTGCGGCGGAGCCGCGGTTGCGGGCGGTGTCGCGCAGCGCGATGCGCGGCGCGAGCGGCAGCCACCGTCCGGCGCGGGCGATGAGCCCGACCAGCGACGGGGTGAGCAGCACCAGACCGAGTTCGCCGAGCACCAGGCCGGCCATGATGGCGGTGGTGCCTGCCGTTGCGGCCCCGGCGACGGCGATCGCCGCGCCCACGGCGACCAGGACCAGGCCGAGGGTGATCCAGCGTTTGCGGGAGCGGGTCTGGCCCCGGCGTCCCGCCAGCACGGTGACGACGCTCTGCCGTGCGGCGGTGAACGCGGGCACCATCGCGGCGGCGAGTCCCGCGGCGACCGCGAGCGCCACGACGCCGAGCTGAGCGGCGGGGAAGAAGCGCACGCCCCCGGCGCGGGCCAGGACCAGGTTCTGTTCGAACAGCGGGAGGGTCAGCACCGCGGTGGTGATGCCGACCGCGACGGCGGCGACCGCCGCGGCCAGGCCGAGCACCACCCCGTCGGCGAGCACGATGCGCCGCAGGTGGGAGGGGGTGCCACCGGTGGCGGCGACCAGCACGAGGTCGCGGCTGCGCCGCCGGGCGCCGACCGCGAAGGCCGGCCCGGCCAGCAGCACGACCTCCAGCATGATCAGCACGACGAGGATCGCGCCGAGGGCGATCTCCTCGACGTCGCTGCTGTTGCCCGCCACGACGACGTCCGGCACGGTGGGCGGGTCGAGGACGACCGCGCGGCTCTTGACCAGGATGCCGCGCTGGTTGAGCTGCTGAACGTCGGCCCAGAGCAGGGGTGCGGGCGTGTCGACGACCCAGCGGGCCGAGGGCGGCAGGATGCCCGGTCGGAAGACGACCGTCTCGCGCAAGGAGGTCGGGAACTCGACGATCGCGGTGACGGTGTACGTGTAATCGGGCCGCGCCGTGCGGATGGTGCCACCGACACCCACGCCGAGCCGGTCGGCCAGCCCTTCGTTGAGCGCGACCTCGTCGTTGCGCGTCGGCGCGGAGCCGTCCAGCAGTTCGACGAAACCGGACAGCCGCGGGGAGGTCAGGTCCACGCCCCGGGCGCTGACACCGCCGATGCCGTCCGGGGTGTGGACGTCGACCCCGCCCTCGGTGATCTGGCTGACGGTCGAGCCGGCTGGCAGCGCCGCGAGCAGCTCGGCTGCGCTCGGCGACGACGGGCGCGGCGCGCCGGTGCTCTCGTATCCGTCCCCGGCCGGCGACTGGGTGAGCGGGCCGTCGCTGATCCATTCGACCTGGGCGTCGTGCTGCCCGATCTGGCGGGTCAGCTCCTCGACCGGGGTCAGCCGGTGCATGTCGTACGCGGCCGCGACGAAGGACATCATCGCGATCGGCAGCCCGATCATGGCGACGACGAGCGCGGACCGGCCCCGGGAGCGCAGCACCTCCCGGCGTGCCATCCGCAGTGCCGGGGCCCAGCCCCGCAGCCACCTCATGACGCGGTCTCCAGCAGCTGCTCGGGCTGGGTCAGCGGGCCGGACGCGTCGACGATCCGGCCGTCGCGCAGGAACACCACCCGGTCGGCCCAGGCGGCGTGCCGGGCCTCGTGGGTGACCAGGACCGCCGCCGCCCCCGCGTCGACGCGGGCCCGCAGCAGCCGCAGGACCGCCTCGCCGGTCACCGAGTCCAGGGCGCCGGTCGGCTCGTCGGCCAGCACCAGGCGGCGCTCGCCGACCAGGGCGCGCGCGATGGCGACGCGCTGCTGCTGGCCGCCGGACATCTCGTCGGGGAAGCGGTCGGCGTACCCGTCGAGCTCCACCTCGGACAGTGCCGTCTCGGCCAGCGGGCGGGCCTTGCGGGCCGAGACGCCGTCCAGCTCCAGCGGCAGTGCCACGTTCTCCGCGGCGGTGAGGCTGGGCAGCAGGTTGAGGGCCTGGAAGACGTAGCCGACACTGCGGCGGCGCAGCCCGGCCAGCTCCCTGCGGCGCAGCGTGGACAGGGCGAGGCCCTCGACCAGCACCTCGCCCGTGTCCGGGGCGTCGAGCCCGCCGGCCAGGTTGAGCAGGGTGGACTTGCCGGAGCCGGACGGGCCCATGACGGCCACCAGCTCCCCGGCCAGCACGTCGAGGGTCACTCCGGCCAGGGCGTGCACGGCCGCCTCGCCGGTGCCGTGGGTGCGGTGCACGTCGCGCAGTTGCAGGACGGCGGTCATCGCCGGGCCTCCCGTGGGGTGTCGTCGTGTGACGGCAGCGGTGCGGCGGCGGGCTTCTCGTAGCGCACCAGGGCCGTCTCGCAGTGGTCGAGCCAGCGCAGCTCGGCCTCGGATTGGAAGATCATCGCCTCGAGCACGAGCCGCCAGGGCAGCTCGGCGTCGGTGCGCTTGAGCCGGGTGTACTCCTGCAGCGCGCGCATCGTCGCGCTGCGCTGGGTCTGCACCACCGCCTGCACGTCTATGCCGGGCGTGGTGATGGCGAGGGCGAGTTTGATCGCCAGCTCGTCGCGGGGCCGGTCGGCGCGGGCGATCGGGGTCGCGAACCAGAGCGCGAGCTCGGTGCGGCCCTCCCCGGTGATCTCGTACGGGCGCTGCCCCCCGTCGTTCTCCGGCAGCGCGCGCACGAGGCCGTCGCGTTCGAGGCGGTTGAGGGTGGTGTAGACCTGGCCGATGTTGAGCGGCCAGGTGGAGCCGGTGGAGTCTTCGAATTCGGCGCGCAGCTGGTAGCCGTAGCGGGGGCCGCGTTCGAGCAGGGCGAGCAAACCATGCCGGATGGACATGGCTACTGAGTATGCATACCCGGTATGCGGAAGGCAAGACGCCCGCCCCTGGTGGGACGGAAGGCCTGCTACTGGGTCTTGCGACCCGGGTACGGCACGGTGGCCGGGGCGATCTCGGCGAGCTTGCGCCAGCGGGTGCCGCGTACCGCGGCGTCGGTGTAGGCGACCAGGATCCGGCGGCGCACCTCGCCCTCGGCGTCGGCCAGCGCGGCCCGCCAGGTGGCCGCCACCCCGTCCTCGACGTAGGCGGCGAGCTTCAGCGCGGTGGCGTTGTCGGTCACCGGGAACGGCAGCGCGTAGCCCGCCTGGGCCACCGGCGCGGTCGCCTTCAGCTCGGCGAGCTGCACGAGCAGCGCGTCACGCCGGGTGCGGTGCATCTCCTCACCGGTTCGGGCCTCTTTCTGCGCCGACTTGTCGAGCCGCACCCCGAGCCGGGCGTACGCGAAGATCGCACTGTGCTCGGCACTCAGTGCCGCCTGCAGCCGCTCCACCAGCTTCTCGCTCACGCCTTCTCCTGCCTGCGGTCATGATCGCCCGACTTGCCAGGCACCTGGGCGAAACCGGCCTCAAGATACGCACACCTGCCCGGCAAGTCCGATGATCTTGGCGGGGTGGCCCGGGTCATACGAGCACCTCGGCGTGGGTGGCGCGGGCGGCGGCGATCTCGCCGACAAGTACGGCGCGCGATGTGGTGGTCGTTACACACGCCTCGGCGGCCTGCTTGGCGGCGGACGCCTCGGCCGTGCGCAGGCTCTTCAGGATCGCCTTGCGGTCGCCGGTCACCGGGGCGGTGCTTGGCGCGGTGAACGAGCTGGGCGAGGGCCGCGGGCTCATGATCGCGTCCAGGGCGGCGGCGTGGGTGCGGTGGGTCTCGCGCAGCGGGGTGAGCAGCGTGGTGAGGGTGGTGTCCGCGGCGAGCGCGGCGTCATAGGCCGCCACCAGGGCATAGGTGCCTGCCAGCAGGCCGGTCAGGGCATCCGGCGCGGGCGGGGTGTCCGGGCCCGGGTCGAGCAGGTCGCAGCCGGCCAGTGCGGCCCCGGCGAGCCCGGCCGCCGCCGTCGCGGCGCTCGCCCGCAGCAGCCGCCGTCGATTCGGTCGGAAACCCGCCGACCAGCTATGATCATTTCCCCGCGTACGCACCGCGCCAGTCTTCCTTAAGCCAGCCGCCGCTGCCACTCCGTGATCACGTGTCGGACGCCGCACGCGGCGACCGCAGCGCGCCGCTGGTCGTTGCCGCGTGCTCGCGGGTTACGCTCTGCGCAGTCGATGAATCACCGAGAGGGGTGCCCCAGATGGCTCAGCGTGGCCGTGCCTCAGGCCGACCGGCGGGCAAGGCGCCTGCCCGGACGGCGGCACCGGCTCCTGCCAGGACCTCTCCGGCCGAACTGGCGGCGCGCCGCGCCCGGTTGCAGGCCGTGATCGACCCCGTGGTGGCCGGCACCGGCTACGACCTGGAGGAGCTGTCGGTCAAGCAGGTCGGCCGGCGGCACCTGGTCCAGGTGGTCATCGACGGTGACGGCGGGGTGGGTCTGGACGCCATCGCCGACGTGTCCCGCGCGGTGTCGCGGGCGCTGGACGAGGCCGAGGAGTCCGGCACAGATCTGATCATGGGCGAGTACCAGTTGGAGGTCTCCTCGCCCGGAGTCGACCGGCCGCTGACGCTGCCGCGCCACTGGGCCCGCAACGTGGGCCGCCTGGTGAAGGTGAAGGCGGGGGAGAAGTCGCTGACCGGCCGGGTCCTCGACGCCGACGCCGACGGGATCACCCTCGACGTGGACGGCAAGGAGCACGCGCTGAGCTTCGACGCGCTGGGCCCGGGGCGTGTCCAGGTCGAGTTCAAGCGCATGAACGAGATCTCCGATGAGGAGCTCGCGGAGTTCGACGACGACTCGTCCGACGACGAGGAGCTCGACGACGACGAGCGGGACGACGAGGGGGAAGAGCGGTGAACATCGATCTTGCGGCGCTCCGGGCGCTGGCACGCGACAAGGAGATCTCCGAGGAGACCATCCTGCAGGCCATCGAGTCTGCGCTGCTCACTGCGTACCGGCACACCGAGGGCGCGCAGTCGCATGCGCGCGTGGAGATCAACCGCCAGTCCGGTGCGGCCGTGGTGTACGCGCAGGAGTACGGCGGCGAGGGTGAGCTGCTGCGGGAGTGGGACGACACCCCGCACGACTTCGGCCGGATCGCGGCGATGACGGCCAAGCAGGTCATCCTGCAGCGCCTGCGCGAGGCCACCGACGAGGTGCACTTCGGGGAGTACGTCAACCGCGACGGCGACCTGGTCACCGGCGTGATCCAGGCGCACGAGACGCGTACCGAGAAGGGCATCGTCTCGGTCGACCTGGGCAAGGTCGAGGCCGTGCTGCCGCAGTCGGAGCAGGTGCCGGGCGAGACCTACCCGCACGGCCAGCGCATCCGCTGCGTCGTGGTGCACGTGGCCAAGAGCTTCCGCGGCCCGCAGGTGACGCTGTCGCGCTCGCACCCGGCGCTGGTGAAGAAGCTGTTCGCACTGGAGGTTCCAGAGATCGCCGACGGCACCGTCGAGATCGCCGCGATCGCCCGCGAGGCCGGTCACCGCACCAAGATCGCGGTACGGTCCACCGTGCCCGGGGTCAACCCGAAGGGCGCCTGCATCGGCCCGATGGGCCAGCGCGTGCGCGCGGTGATGAGTGAACTGCACGGCGAAAAGATCGACATCATCGACTGGTCGGACGACCCGGCGGAGTTCGTGGGCAACGCGCTCTCCCCGGCCAAGGCCCTGAAGGTCGAAGTGGTGGATCTCGCAACGCGTGCGGCGCGCGTCACGGTGCCCGACTACCAGCTCTCGCTGGCGATCGGCAGGGAGGGGCAGAATGCCAGGTTGGCTGCCCGTCTGACCGGTTGGCGCATCGACATCCGCTCCGACGCGGCCGACTCCGGGTCGGCGCAGCCGCGCGGACCGCGTCCCGCGGCCGATCACGAGACGGAGCCGGGCGGCACTCCCGTCTCCGCGTAGGGGTAGACTCATCAGGTGGTACGACGCTCGCGGCCCGCACCGCTTGTGGCGGCCTCATCAGTCACGCCTGTGCCGCCTCCGGTGCGCACGTGCGTCGGATGCAGGCAGCGGGCGTCCGCTACCGAACTGCTCCGCGTCGTGGCGGTGGCGTCGGGAGCTGACCAGTTCAGTCTCCGACCCGACCCGCGACGCAGATTGACCGGCCGTGGTGCCCACGTGCACCCGACAGCGGCCTGTCTCGAGCTGGCGCTGCGACGTCGTGCCTTCGGGCGCGCGCTGCGGATAACCGGGGTCATCGACACCGGGGAGCTGGCCGGGGCGATCCACGGACCGTGACCGGTTCAGGGATCACGAACCGATCCGAAGGATCACCGCCAGACCATCACGGGGTGGCGGACCACCGTAGGCGGCGGCCTCATCAGCCCCGTCTGAGGATCAAGCAAGGTAGGACTACCGGCATGGGCACACGATGAAGTCGCAAAAATGATCAGGCTTCAAGTGCACAAGTGAGGTCGTAGCGGGTCACTGCCCGTGCGACCTCGGAGTGAGGAGTGCAGTGGCAGGCAAGGCCCGCGTACACGAGCTTGCTAAGGAGCTCGGCGTCGAGAGCAAGAACGTTCTCGCCAAACTCAAGGAGATGGGCGAGTTCGTCAAGTCCGCGTCGAGCACCGTAGAGGCTCCCGTCGCCCGTCGGCTGAAGGACGCCTTCGCGGCCGGCTCGGGAGCGCCCAGCGCCCCGAGTGCGCCGTCGGCGCCCCCGGCAGCGGCGACCACGGCGGCGACCGCGAACGAACCACGGGTGACGGCTAGGCCGGCGCCCCCCAAGAAGCCCTCGGCGCCCATGAAGCCGAAGGCACCGACCTCCATGGTCCCGCCGACCCCGGTGACGAAGCCGGCCAGCGCCCATGACATCGAGGTCGCCGCAGCCGAGGCCCGCGCTTCGGCGCTCAAGGCCGAGCAGGAGGCCTCCGTCCGGGCGGCCCAGCAGGCCGCCAAGCAGCGTGAGGACCAGCCCCGCGGCGACGGCCCGAAGCCCAGCTTCATGCCGCCCCGTCCCGGGTCCAGCGCGGCCGGCGCAGGCCGTCCGGCGGCTCCGGCCGGCCGTCCCGGCGTGCCCGGTGGCGAGCGCCGCGACGGGCGTCCCGGTGGCCCGCGTCCCGAGGGCGGCCGCGACGGCCGTCCGAGCGGTCCGCGCCCCGACGGCGGCAACCGTGAGGGCCGTCCGGCCGCTCCCGGCGCCGGTCGTCCGCCGCGCAGCGGTGGCAACAACCCGTTCGGCATCTCGCAGGGTGGCGGCGCTCCGTCGCGTCCGTCCCCGGCCGGCATGCCGCGTCCCAACCCGGCCTCGATGCCGCCTCGGCCCAGCCCGGCTTCCATGCCGCCGCGGCCGAACCCGGCGTCGATGCCCAGCCAGCGTCCGGCCCGTCCGGGCGGCGGCGCGGGTCGTCCCGGTGGTCCCGGTGGCGGCGCGGGCCGTCCCGGCGGTCCCGGTGGCGGCGGCTTCCGCGGCGGCCCCGGTGGCGGCGGCGGTGGCGGCTTCCGTGGCGGTCCCGGTGGCGGCGGTGGCGCCGGCACGGGCTTCCGTCCCGGTGGCGGCGCGCCCGGTGGCGGCGGCGGTTACCGCGGCGGTCCCGGTGGTGGCACCGGTGGCCCGCCGGCGGGTGGCGCAGGCCGTCCGGGTGGCGGTGCCGGCGGTCGCGGCCGTGGTGGCGGCGCTGCCGGTGCGTTCGGTCGTGGCGGCGGCAAGTCGCGCGGCCGCAAGTCCAAGAAGCAGCGGCGTCAAGAGTTCGACAACCTGTCCGCGCCCACGATGAGCTCGGGCGCACCGCGTGGCCAGGGGCAGCAGCTCCGGCTGCCGCGCGGCGCGTCGCTGTCGGACTTCGCCGAGCGCATCAACGCCAACCCGGGCTCGCTCGTCCAGGAGATGTTCAACCTGGGTGAGATGGTCACGGCGACGCAGTCGTGCACGGACGAGACGCTGATGCTGCTCGGCGAGCACCTCGGCTTCGAGGTGCAGATCGTCAGCCCCGAGGACGAGGACCGCGAGCTGCTCGCGCGCTTCAACATCGACCTCGACGCCGACATCGACGAGGAGCGCCTGGTCAGCCGGCCGCCGGTGGTGACCGTCATGGGTCACGTCGACCACGGTAAGACCAAGCTGCTGGACGCGATCCGGTCGGCGAACGTGGTCGAGGGCGAGGCCGGCGGCATCACCCAGCACATCGGCGCGTACCAGGTGCACGTTCAGCACGAGGGTGAAGACCGGGCGATCACGTTCATCGACACCCCGGGTCACGAGGCGTTCACCGCCATGCGTGCCCGTGGTGCCCAGGCCACCGACATCGTCGTGCTGGTCGTGGCGGCCGACGACGGCGTCATGCCGCAGACGATCGAGGCGCTCAACCACGCCAAGGCGGCCGATGTGCCGATCGTGGTCGCGGTGAACAAGGTCGACAAGCCGGAGGCCAACCCGGGCAAGGTGCGTCAGCAGCTGACCGAGTACGGCCTGGTCGCCGAGGAGTACGGCGGCGAGACCATGTTCGTCGACATCTCCGCCAAGAGCCGTCTCAACATCGACGGCCTCCTGGAGGCGGTGCTGCTGACCGCGGACGCGTCGCTGGAGCTGCTGGCTCCGATCGACGGGCACGCCCAGGGTCTGGCCATCGAGGCCCGGCTCGACAAGGGCCGCGGCCCGGTGGCGACGGTCCTGGTGCAGAAGGGCACCCTGAACGTCGGCGACTCGATCGTGGCGGGCAACGCCTACGGTCGCGTCCGGGCGATGCTCGACGAGAACGGCCACCCGCTGGCCGAGGCGGGCCCCGCCCGTCCGGTCATGGTGCTCGGTCTGACCGCGGTGCCGGGTGCGGGTGACACCTTCCTGGCCGCCGACGACGACCGGACCGTGCGCCAGATCGCCGAGCAGCGCCAGGCCCGCAAGCGGGCGGCCGAGCAGGCGAGCCTGCGCGGTCGGGTCTCCCTGGAGAACCTGCTCGAGAAGATCAAGGAGGGCGAGCGCACCTCGCTCGACCTCATCATCAAGGGCGACGTTTCCGGTTCCGTGGAGGCACTGGAGGACGCGCTGGTCGCGCTGCCGATCCCGGAGGAGATCCAGCTTCGGATCATCCACCGCGGCGTCGGTGCGATCACGGAGAACGACGTCAACCTGGCGTCGGCCTCGGCGAACTCGACCGCGATCATCATCGGCTTCAACGTGCGGCCGATGGACCAGGCACGCGACCTGGCCGAGCGCAACGGCGTGGAGATCCGTTACTACACGGTCATCTACCAGGCCATCGAGGAGATCGAGGCGGCCCTCAAGGGCATGCTCAAGCCGGAGTACGAGGAGCACGCGCTGGGTTCGGCGGAGGTCCGCGAGGTCTTCCGTTCGTCCAAGGTGGGTCTCATCGCCGGCTGCATCGTCCGGTCGGGTCTCATCCGCCGCAACGCCAAGGCGCGGGTCGTCCGCGACGGCGCGGTCGTGGCGGAGACCGCCTCGATCAGCTCGCTCAAGCGGTTCAAGGACGACGCGACGGAGGTCCGCGAGGGCTTCGAGTGTGGTCTGACCCTGGGTGGCTACAACAACCTGCAGGTGGGCGACATCATCGAGACCTACGAGATGCGCGAGAAGCCGCGGGTGTGATCCCGTGACGCGGGGCGGGGCCCCGGTGCTGTTCGGCACCGGAGTCCCGCCCCGCTCCATGTCCGCGCGTGCGCGGGTAGCAGCTCAGGCGTGGTGAGCGGGCAACAGTTCAGGCGTGATCGTCGTTGAGAAGGCGGCGGAGGGAGTTGGCACAGGTGGCTAGGTACGGGCTTCTGGTGGCGCCGTCGGCGAACCGGGTCTACACGCAGTCGGCGCCGGAGTTGATGGCGGCCGAGCTGGCGGTGTTCTCCGAGCGGGCGCTGGGCGGGCGGATCGAGCCGGCCGAGGTCGTCGAGTTCGCGGGGCGGCCGTACCTGACGTTCGAGGTCGAGGACGGTGTGCTCGGGGCCGACGAGCTGCGGGTGCTGGCGAACCTGTCGTCGGCGTACGCCCTGTTCGAGATGGTCGAGGGCGGGCTGCTGCGGCCGCTGGGCGAGCCGTCGCTGGACCGCTTCGACGACGACCTGATCACCATCCAGAAGTACGCCGGCAAGACCAACGAGCACTTCACCAAGCTGCTGCTCAACGTCACCGTGCTGGCCACGTCCTGGGCCGATCAGCTGCTCACCAAGCGGTTCACCGTGCTCGACCCGGTCGCCGGCCGGGGCACCACGCTCAACCAGGCGCTGATGTACGGCTGGGACGCGGTCGGCATCGAGCTCGACGGCAAGGACGTCGAGGCGTACAGCGCGTTCCTCAAGACCTGGCTCAAGAACAAGCGGATCAAGCACACCACCGACATGACGCCGCTGCGCCGCGAGGGCAAGCGGCTCGGCCGCCGCTTCGACGCCCGCATCGGCGACGTGCGGGACCAGCCGCAGCACCTCTCGCTTTTCGAAGCGGACACGATCCAGTCCCGGGCGCTGCTGAAGGGCAACTCGGTCGACGTGATCGCGGCCGACCTGCCGTACGGCGTGGTCCACGGCAGCCGCAGCGCCAAGGGCCTGTCCCGCGGCCCGCAGGAGCTGCTGGAGGAGGCGCTGCCGGGCTGGTCGTCCCTGCTGCGCCCCGGCGGCGCGCTGGGCATCTCCTGGAACACCCATGTGGCCCCGCGCGAGGACGCGCTGGACCTGCTGGAGGAGCACGGACTGGAGGCCGTCGACTACGAGGGCTTCGAGCACCGCGTCGACCAGGCCATCACCCGGGACATTCTGGTGGCCCGCAAGGTGTGACCTGGCGTACTGTCATCGCTCGTGCATACCGGAACATCCGTTTTCGACCTGCTCCTGCCGGGTGACTCCCGGTCGCTGAAGGAGAAGCGGTCGTACATCCGTCCGATCATCGCGGCGCTGAAGAAGTACGAGGTGGCCGTCGCCGAGGTCGGGGCCATGGAGCTGCACGGGCGCGCCGAGATCGGCGTGGCCGTGGTCGCCGCCGACCCGGCCCACGTGAATGAGGTCCTCGACAACTGCGAGCGCCTCGTGGTGGGCCGCCCGGAGGTCGAGGTCCTCTCGGTCAAACGCCGCTGGTACGGCGACGACGATTGAATGGCGCCCGCCTTCGCGGGCGCGGCCGAACAGAGGACGGCCGCAGGTGTATTCGTGATCACAGTCCCTGGGCTGGTTAGGCGTCCGGGCTCCGCTCCCACGAATGAGGGTCGGGCCCGGCGGGTAGTGTCATGGTGTTGGTTTCGACCCTGGCTCGTCACCGCGGCCGGCGTGAGTCGGCGCGGGCGCGCCGTGGTCGTCGGTCGCGGAGGTGACGTGATGGCTGATCCGGCCAAGGTTCGCAAGCATGCGGAGCGAGTGCGAGAGCTCGTCGCATCGGCGGTTCGTACCCAGATCAAGGACCCCAGGCTGGGGATGATCACGATCACGGACGCGCGGATCACCGCCGACCTGCGCGAGGCGACCGTCTTCTACACCGTGCTCGGCGACGCCGAGGAGCAGGCCGGCACTGCCGCGGCGCTGGAGAGCGCGAAGGGCATGCTGCGCGGCGTGGTGGGCCGGGCGCTGGGCCTGCGCCACTCGCCGTCGCTGGCGTTCGTCTCCGACGACGTGCAGGAGCACGTGAAGCACATCGACGACCTGCTCGCCGAGGCGAAGCAGCGCGACGAGCAGGTGCAGCAGCTGGCCGCGGGCGCGGCGTACGCCGGTGAGGCGCAGCCGTACAAGGTCGAGGAAGACGACGACGAGGGCTCGTCGGACGACGATGACGAGGACGAGCCGGCGCTGCGCGCGGCAGCTCAGCGGTGAAGGCGACCACGCCGGCCGCCGGGACCACGGGCCGCCCGACCGAGCAGGATTGGGCCGCCGCGGTCGACGCGGTGCGTTCCGGCCTGCGGCCGGGGGCCCGGGTCCTGCTGGTGTGCCACGTCAACCCCGACGGTGACGCGCTGGGCAGCATGCTGGGCTTCGCCCAGGGGCTGCGCCGGCTCGGCGTGACCTCGCTGCAGTGCACCTTCCCCGGCCCGCTCACGGTTCCGGAGCCGCTGCACATGCCGGCGATGGACCTGCTGATCCCCGAGTCCGAGGCCGACCCGGCCCCGGACCTGCTGGTGACCTTCGACGCGGCCAGCGAGTCGCGGCTGGGCGCGCTGGTGGACCGGCTGGAGACGGCGACGGTCAGCCTGGTGCTGGACCATCACGCCTCCAACACCGGCTTCGGCAAGGTGTCGCTGGTCGACCCGTTCGCCGCCGCGACCTCGGTGGTCGCCGCGGAACTGCTGCGCCGCCTGGACGTGCCGCTGGACCGGGACATGGCCGAGTGCCTGTACATCGCCCTGGTCACCGACACCGGCTCGTTCAAGTTCGACCTGACCACGCCCGAGGTGCACGAGCTCGCGGCACGGCTGGTGGCGACGGGCATCGACGTCGGGGCCATCTCGCGCCGCATCTTCGACAGCCGCCCGTTCGGCGCGGTGCGCCTGTTCGGTGAGGTGATGGGCCGTGCCCAGCTGGAGCCGGCGTCGGCGGGCGGGCGCGGGCTCGTGTACGCCGTGGCCACGCTGGCCGACCTGGCCAAGCACGACCAGCCGCCGTACGTGCTGGAGGCGCTCATCGACTCGGTGCGCTGCGTGGCCGAGGCCGACGTGGCGCTGCTGCTCAAGCAGGTCGCGCCCACCGAGTGGGCGGTCTCCATGCGCAGCAAGGGCGGCGCGGACGTGAGCCTGATCGCGGTCGCCATGGGCGGCGGCGGGCATCGGCTGGCGGCCGGCTTCACCGGCCACGGCAATGCCGAAGAGATCATCGACGCGGTACGCGACCGCCTGGCGGCGCAAAGCTGATCACCGAGACCGGCTTCCGGGTGGAAAGATCTCCCGGAAGACCGGTCAACGGAGCACAATCAGGTCATGGAACAGCGTCCTGAGCTCACCGTCGAGCCGGTGTCGCCCTGGGCGCGGGCACAGGTCATGCTGCCGGTGTTCGTCCCGTTCGCGCTGATCGGCGGGCTGCTTCCCTCGTTCTCGCTGGCCGCGAACCTGTACGTGCTGGCGCTGGGCGGCGGTCTGATGCTGGCGGGCCTGTCCTCGCGCCTGCCGCGCCGGGCCGCGCCGGTGGCCCTGCTGCCCGGGGTGGCGTGGTGGCTGGTCCCGGTGGGCGTGTTCGCGATCGCCGAGATCGTCACCTTCGCCATGGGCTCCACGCACGACTACCCGACGCTGTCCCTGCTGGCCGACCCGCTGCTCGACGGCTACCTGCTGCGGTCCATGGCGTACTTCGCCTGGCTCGCCGGTTTCTGGGGGCTGGTGCGCCGATGACTCTGACCCGTTTCCTCGCCATCGCCGGGTTCGTGCTCGCCGGGCTCGCGGTGCTCGCCGTCGAGTGGGCCGCCCGCCGCCCGGACTCCCGCATCCCGACCATCGGCGACGTATCCGCCCTCGTCATGCGCTATGACATCGGCGGAATCCCGGTCGGCCGCCTCGCCCTGCTCAGCTTCTGGTTCTGGCTCGGCTGGCACTTCCTCGCCCGCTGACCCGCCCCCCGCCTCCGCGCGCGCCCCGCCTCCGCGCGCCGCAACCCTGAAGAGTTGCGGCGCTTTAGGTCCTTCGACGCCGCGACTCTTTGAGAGTTGCGGCGCGGGGCGAGTGCGGTCGGTGTGGATGTGATGGATCAGCAATCGGACATATCCGACTGGTCGTGCGTTAAGGCGACGTTCAGCAGGGGTGTCGTGTGCTTGACGTTCCGTGATGTGGGAACAGCTGTGCAGGATGTGGACCTGAACGATAGTTTTGCCTCTAGCGGTACCGCCTGTGGTCCACAACGACCTGCGGCTTCCGCGGCAGTCACACCGGCGATACAGCTCGGCGATCCCGAGAGCGGCGGCGGACTAGACGAGCACGGCGCGTCCCTGACGCGATCGCGCGACGAAGTTGACCCGTTGTTGTTCTGGAAGGACCGTGCCATGCCCACGTCGAAGAAGCCCCAGCCGCAGCCCACCGAGGAAGAGCGCGAGCGCGAGCAGGCCCGCCGCGCCCTGCAGACCTCCATGGACACCCGGCAGTAGTCCACCCCGCAGGAAACGGGGACCCGGCGGGGTGATCGCTGCGTCTACGCTGTCGTGATGTCCTCGACAGCCGCGCCGGCGGCCCCCGCCATCGACGAAATCCTCGCCGACCTGGCACTGCAGACCCGCCGGCAGCGTATCGCGGCCTGGGCCGCCGGCGGTGCCGGCCTGCCGGCCGCCGCTGTCGTCGCGAGCCTGCCGGACGAAGTCTGGATCGGACAGCTGCTGTCCGGTGGGGTGGCACTGTCCATCGTCGTCGGCCATCACCTCGCCGTACGGCCGCTGTGGCGGCTGCGCCGCGCGCCGGTGCTGGCCCCGCTGGCCCCGGCGGGCTTCGTGACCGCCGCTTCGCCGCGCAGCCTCGCGGCCCCGGCCTACCTGCTGACGCTCGCCGGGTACGCGTGGGGCGTGGGCGCTGACGGTGTGGCCGTCGGAGCCCTGCTGCTCGCCGTGCTGACAGGACTGCGCCCGGCACGGGTCGTGCTCACACCCGGTGCCGTGCTCGTCCGTCGCCTCCGCACGCGGCGAGTGCCGTGGGCACAGCTCACCGGGGTGCGGGTGACGAATTCAGGGCTGGCCGACGAGCTGTCGCTCGCCGTGGACGTGCCCGGCCGAGGGCTGGGGACCGTTCGCGCCCCGCTCAACCCGCTCGACGTCGACCGGGCGTTCCTCCTCCACCTGCTGCGGCACTACGCCGCCGTGCCCGAGGACCGGACGGCGATCGGCGCGCCGGCCGAACTCGCCCGCCGCCGCAGGGACTACCTGGCCGCCCCCGGGCCGGCTGTCGATCCGGTCACCGATTCGGGCCTGGAGCCCGCCGCGGCAGTACCGTGACCGCTGTGCGACAGCAATCCGCGACCGACTACCGCCGGATCGCGTCGCTGGCGCTGCCGGCGCTGGTGGTGCTCGCCGCCGAACCCCTCTACGTGCTGGTCGACACCGCCGTGGTGGGCCACCTGGGCCGCGTGCCGCTGGCCGCGCTCGGCATGGCCGGCACCGTGCTCGGGCTGGCCGTCTGGCTCGGCAACGTGCTGGCGTACGGGACCACGGGCCGGGCCGCGCGCCGCTTCGGAGCGGGCGACCGGGCCGGGGCCGTGCAGGAGGGCGTGCAGGCGTCCTGGCTGGCCGTGCTCGCCGGACTGGGGCTGGTCGTCGCGGCGCAGCTGTTCGCCGGGCCGCTGACCCGGGCGCTGTCCGGCAACGGCCCCGAGTCCGCCGAGGTCGCCGCGCAGGCCGAGCTGTGGCTGCGGGTCGCCTGCCTGGGCGCGCCGTTCATCCTGCTGGCGATGGCCGGCAACGGCTGGATGCGCGGGGTGCAGGACACCCGCCGCCCGCTGCGGTACGTGCTCGGCGCGAACCTCGCCTCGGCCGTGCTGTGCCCGTTGCTGGTGTACGGGCTGGGCTGGGGCATGGTCGGCTCGGCCTGGGCCAACGTGGTCGCGCAGGCCGCCTCGGGCGGGTTGTTCCTGCGGGCGCTGGTCGTGGAGCGGGTGCCGCTCGCGCCGCACTGGCACGTGCTGCGCCGCCAGTTGTCGGTCAACGGCAACCTGATCGTGCGGGGCGCGGCCTTCCAGGCCTGCTTCCTGTCCGCGGCGGCGGTGGCGGCCCGGTTCGGCGCGGCCGCGCTGGCCGCCCACCAGATCGCCCTGCAGCTGTGGTTCTTCAGCGCGCTGGTGCTGGACTCGGTGGCGATCGCCGCACAGTCGCTGGTCGGCGCGGAGCTGGGGGCCGGGGACGCGCCCGCGGCCAAGCGCACCGCGCGCCGCATCGCCTGGCTGGGCGGCTGGTGCGGGGTCGCGTTCGCCGTCGTGCTCGGCGCGGGCGTGGCGGTGCTGCCCGCGCTGTTCGTCGACGATCCCGCGGTATGGGAGCAGACGGCGCTGATCTGGCCGTGGTTCCTGGTGCTGCTCCCACTGGGCGGACTCGTGTTCGCCCTCGACGGGGTGCTGATCGGTGCCGGCGACGTGGCATACCTGCGCAACCTGACGATCGTCGCGGCGGTGGCCGGCTTCCTGCCGCTGACCTGGCTGGCGTACTACCTCGACCTCGGCCTGAGCGGGGTGTGGGCAGGGCTGACCATGTTCATGGTGGTGCGTTTCGTGGCCCTGCTGCTGAGGATGCGCACCGGCGGCTGGGCCGTGCCGAGCCCGGTTCCCACCTCGCCCTAGGCTGGTCTGTTGTGAGCAGTGGGAAGAGGGAACAGCGCCCGGTGACCGACGGGCTGATCGTGGTCGACAAGGCGGGCGGCATGACGTCGCACGACGTGGTGGCCAGGGTGCGCCGCATTGCGGGCACCCGCAAGGTCGGCCACGGCGGCACGCTGGACCCGATGGCGACCGGGGTGCTGGTGCTCGGCGTCGGCAAGGCCACCCGGCTGCTCACGTACGTGGTGGGCACGGCCAAGGTCTACCGGGGCGTCATCCGGCTGGGGCAGGACACGGTCACCGACGACGCCGAGGGCGACGTCACCACCACCACCCCCGCGGGGCACGTCACCGACGACCAGATCCGGGCCGGGCTGGCCGCGCTGACGGGCGAGGTCGACCAGGTGCCGTCGGCGGTCAGCGCGATCAAGGTGAACGGGGTGCGCTCGTACCACCGGGTGCGCCAGGGCGAGCAGGTCGAGCTGCCCGCGCGCCGGGTGACCATCTCCCGGATCGACGTGTCCGAGATCACCCGGACCGAAGACGTCGTCGACGTCGCCGTCGAGGTGGCCTGCTCGTCGGGCACCTACATCCGGGCCATCGCCCGCGACCTGGGCGCCGCGCTGGGTGTCGGTGGTCACCTCATCGCGCTGCGGCGCACGGCCGTGGGCGGGTTCACCCTCGCCGAGGCGTACACCCTGGAACAGCTCGCGGAGCTCGCCGACCCGGTGGCGCTGCCGTTGGCGCAGGCCCTGCGCCGCGCCATGCCGGTGCGCACCGTCGACGCGGACGCCGCGAAGATCGTGTCGCACGGCGGGCCGCTGCCCGCGGTCGGCCAGGCCGGGCCGTACGGTGTGGTGGGCCCGGACGGGGCCGCGCTCGCCGTCATGTCAGAGCGCGGCGGCCGGGCCAAGGCGGAGATCGTCCTGGTGGGAGGCGAGCAGTGATGCAGCGTTGGCGGGGGTATGACGCGGCGCCGGGCGGCTGGGGCCGCGCGGTCGTCACCATCGGCGTCTTCGACGGCGTGCACACCGGGCACCAGCAGACCATCGGCCACGCCGTGAAGCGGGCCCGCGAGATGGGCCTGCCCGCCGTGGTGCTGACCTTCGACCCGCACCCGTCCGAGGTGGTACGGCCCGGCTCGCACCCGGCGATGCTGACCTCCCCGCAGCGCAAGGCCGAGCTGCTGGCGGGCCTGGGCGTCGACGTGCTGTGCGTGCAGCCGTTCACGCTCGACTTCTCGAAACTCGACGCGGACCGGTTCGTGCACGACGTGCTGGTCGAGCACCTGCACGCGGCGCTGGTCGTGGTGGGGGAGAACTTCCGCTTCGGTCACAAGGCGGCCGGGGACGTGGAGCTGCTGGCCAAGCTGGGCCGCACGTTCGGCTTCGCGGTCGAGTCGGCCCCGCTGGTCACCGGCGACGGCACCGTCTACTCCTCTACGTACGTGCGGGCCTGCGTGGACGCCGGTGACGTGGAGGCGGCCGCGGCGGTGCTGGGCCGCCCGCACCGGCTGGAGGGCGTCGTGGTCCGCGGCGACCAGCGCGGGCGGGAGATCGGCTTCCCGACCGCCAACCTGATGGTCGCCAAGTACGCGGCGGTGCCCGCGGACGGCGTGTACGCGGCCTGGCTGGTGCGCGGCAACGAGCGCCTGCCCGCCGCGGTGTCGATCGGGACGAACCCCACGTTCGCGGGACAGGACCGGCGCGTCGAGGCGTACGTGCTCGACTTCTCCGGCGACCTCTACGGCGAGCGCCTGGCCCTCGACTTCGTCAGCCACCTGCGCCCGACGCTGAAGTTCGACGGCGTCGCGGCCCTGGTCGAGGCGATCGAGGACGACGTGGCCCGCACGCGAGCGGTGCTGAGCGTGCCCAAGCCGTAGGATCGGCGGCTGTGAACACCCCCTGGCGCGCCTGACACGATGGAGGCGCGGTGGCCTGAGGTCGAGGAACTGCTTGATCGGACGTTCGCGCTCGCGGTCGATCGGTTCTCGCGGCGGCTCTACTGAGGGCTGGATCGGCCACAGCTCGCCGCCGGTTCCGCGCGGTTTGCGTATCCCGGCGGGGTGGTGTCTCACCGACTGGTAGCCTGGAGGGGACACCGGGTCACCGGTGTCGGCCTGGTATGCCTGCACGACGCCGCGGGATATCGGGTGGCACAGAACCCACAGTTAGGGAGACCATGGCGCTCGACGCTGAAGTCAAGACCCAGATCATGGCGGACTACGCCACCGTCGAAGGTGACACCGGTTCGCCGGAGGTCCAGGTGGCGGTCCTCACCAAGCGGATCCAGGATCTTACGGAGCACCTCAAGCAGCACAAGCACGACCACCACAGCCGTCGTGGTCTGCTGCTGCTGGTCGGCCGCCGCAAGCGGCTGCTGGCCTACCTGCAGAAGTCGGACATCGCCCGCTACCGTGCGCTCATCGAGCGCCTCGGCCTGCGCCGATAGTTCTGACGGGGGAGCGGCGCCAGTCGCTCCCCCGACGTTTGAATACACCTGGCACGGACCCGCCGTCGGGAGGAACACCGGGCCTGGCGCAAGCAACACACCCAGGCCGGCCGGTTTGGGTCGGTCCTCGGTAGTGGTGTCCGGAGCGAGCTCCGGGCGCTTCGATCGAAGACCGACTGTCCTACCGGCAACGGGCGGCACGTGCCGCGACAGAAGGAGCACACAGCTTCATGACCGAGCACAACCTCGGCGAACAGACCAGCAAAGCAGTGATCGACAACGGGTCGTTCGGCACCCGTGAGGTCACTTTCTCGACCGGACGGCTGGCCCGACAGGCCGCCGGCTCCGTCATCGCCCAACTGGGCGACACGGTGGTCCTCTCCGCGACCACCGCCAGCAAGCAGCCCCGCGACAGCTTCGACTTCTTCCCGCTGACGGTGGACGTCGAGGAGCGGATGTACGCCGCGGGTCGCATCCCGGGCTCGTTCTTCCGCCGTGAGGGCCGTCCCAGCGAGGACGCCATCCTCACCTGCCGCCTGATCGACCGCCCGCTGCGGCCGTCGTTCGTGAAGGGCCTGCGCAACGAGGTCCAGGTCGTCGAGACGGTGCTCTCGCTCGACCCGGAGCACCCGTACGACGTGGTCGCGATCAACGCGGCCAGCATGTCCACCAAGCTGTCCGGCCTGCCGTTCAGCGGCCCGATCGGCGCCACCCGCGTGGCGCACATCGACGGCCAGTGGGTGGCCTTCCCGACCCACGCCGAGCTGGAGCGCGCCACCTTCGACATGGTGGTCGCCGGCCGTGCGCTGGAGGACGGCGACGTCGCCGTCATGATGGTCGAGGCCGAGGCGACGGAGAACACCGTCAAGCTGGTCGCCGGCGGCGCGCAGGCGCCGACCGAGGAGATCGTGGCCGGCGGCCTGGAGGCCGCCAAGATCGCCATCCGCGAGCTGTGCCGGGCGCAGAGCGAGCTGGCCGCGGTCGCCGCGAAGCCGGTGACCGAGTTCCCGGTGTTCCTGGACTACCAGGACGACGTGTACGCGGCCGTGAAGGCGGCGGCGGGCTCCGAGATCGCCGAGGCTCTGAAGATCGCCGGCAAGGCCGATCGCGAAGAGGCCCTCGACCTGGTCAAGGAGAAGGTCGTCGGCCAGGTCGCGCCGCAGTTCGAGGGGCGCGAGAAGGAGGTCTCGGCCGCGTTCCGGTCCGTGACCAAGTCCGAGGTGCGCAACCGCGTGCTGCGTGACGGCGTCCGCATGGACGGCCGTGGGCTGCGCGACATCCGCCAGCTCACCGCCGAGGTGCAGGTGCTGCCGCGGGTGCACGGCTCGGCGCTGTTCGAGCGGGGCGAGACCCAGATCCTGGGCGTCACCACGCTGAACATGCTGCGCATGGAGCAGGCGCTGGACACGCTGTCGCCGGCGAAGACCAAGCGCTACATGCACAACTACAACTTCCCGCCGTACTCGACCGGTGAGACCGGCCGGGTCGGCTCGCCGAAGCGCCGCGAGATCGGCCACGGCGCGCTGGCGGAGCGGGCCCTGATCCCGGTGCTGCCGGCGCGCGAGGAGTTCCCGTACGCCATCCGGCAGGTGTCGGAGGCGCTGGGCTCCAACGGGTCGACCTCGATGGGTTCGGTCTGCGCGTCGACGATGTCGCTGCTGAGCGCCGGTGTGCCGCTGAAGGCCCCGGTCGCCGGCATCGCCATGGGCCTCATCTCCGACGAGGTGGACGGCAAGACCCAGTACGTGACGCTGACCGACATCCTCGGTGCCGAGGACGCGTTCGGCGACATGGACTTCAAGGTCGCCGGCACGCCGGACTTCGTGACCGCCCTGCAGCTGGACACCAAGCTCGACGGCATCCCGTCGGACGTGCTGGCCGCCGCGCTGCAGCAGGCCCACGAGGCGCGCCAGACCATCCTGGGCGTGATGGCCGCGGCCATCGCCGCCCCGGGTGAGATGAGCGAGTACGCCCCGCGGGTGACCTCGGTCAAGATCCCGGTCGACAAGATCGGCATGGTGATCGGGCCCAAGGGCCAGACCATCAACGCGATCCAGGACGAGACCGGCGCCGAGATCTCCATCGAGGACGACGGCACGATCTACGTCGGCGCGACCAACGGCCCGTCGGCCCAGGCCGCCGTGGACCGGATCAACGCCATCGCGAACCCGACCCTGCCGAAGGTGGGCGACCGCTTCCTGGGCACCGTGGTCAAGACGGCGGCGTTCGGCGCCTTCGTCTCGCTGCTGCCCGGCCGCGACGGTCTGCTGCACATCTCCAAGGTGGGCGACGGCAAGCGGGTCGACCGCGTCGAGGACTTCCTCAACGTCGGCGACAAGGTCGAGGTCGTCATCGCCGACATCGACGCGCGCGGCAAGGTCTACCTGGACAAGATCGGCCCCGACGGCAACCCGATCGTCAGCGACAAGGCGCCCCGCGAGGGCGGCGAGCGCGGTGGCGACCGTGGCGGCGACCGCGGCCCGCGCCGCGAGGGTGGCGACCGCCCGTCCCGCGAGGGCGGCGAGCGCCGGCGCACCCAGCGCCGCGACTAGTCGGTGACCAGCAAGAACAGCTAGAACACAGCCCGCGGGGAAGGACTTCTTCCCCGCGGGCTGTGCCCGTTACCCGCCGTTGAGGAACTCGTGCCGCCCATGTCTTCTGCCTTCACCACCGGCGGCGAGCCCGCGCCGCAGCCCACCGGATCGGCCCCCGCCACCCGCCCCACGGGCGGCTCGCGGGCGGTGACCCGGACCGTCGACAGCGACCCGCTGGGCGGGACGGTGCGGCGTACCACGCTGCCCAACGGGATGCGCATCCTGACCGAGGCCGTGCCCGCGATGCGCAGCGTGACCTTCGGCATCTGGGTCGGGGTCGGCTCGCGCGACGAGGCCCCCCAGCTCGGCGGGGCCTCGCACTTCCTGGAGCACCTGCTGTTCAAGGGCACCCGCAAGCGGTCCGCGCTGGACATCTCCGCGCAGATCGAGGCGGTCGGCGGCGAGACCAACGCGTACACCGCCAAGGAGTACACCTGCTACTACGCGCGGGTGCTCGACGAGGACCTGCCGCTGGCCATCGACGTCATGTGCGACGCGGTCGCCGACTCGGTGCTGGCCGAGGCCGACGTCGAGACCGAGCGCGGGGTGATCCTCGAAGAGATCGCGATGCACGCCGACGAGCCCGGCGACGAGGTGCACGACCTGCACGCCGAGGTCGTGTACGGCGACCACCCGCTGGGCCGGCTGATCTCGGGCACCGTCGAGACGATCACGCCGATGACCCGCAAGCAGATCAACAGCTTCTACCGGCGGCGGTACGCCCCGCCGGTGATCGTCGTCGCGGCAGCCGGCAACCTCGACCACGCGACCGTGGTCAAGCAGGTCCGCGAGGCGTTCGCGGGCACCCCGCTCGGGGACGACGTGGCCGCCTCACCCGAGCCGACGCGTTCGTCGCACTCGCGGGTCAAGCACCGCGCCCCGGCCACCCTGGTGCGCCCCGACGACACCGAGCAGGCCCACCTGGTGCTCGGCGGCCCGGCCCTGCACCGCCACGACGAGCGCCGGTTCGCGCTCGGGGTGCTCAACAACGTGCTCGGCGGCGGCATGTCCAGCCGCCTGTTCCAGCAGGTCCGCGAGAAGCGCGGGCTGGCGTACTCGGTGTACTCCTACACCTCGCAGTACGCCGAGACCGGCACGTTCGCGGTGTACGCCGGCTGCGCCCCCGCCAAAGCCGAGGAGGTGCTCGCCCTGATCCGCCAGGAACTGTCCGACGCCGCCGCCCACGGCATCACCGCCGAGGAACTGCGCCGCGGCAAGGGCATGCTCAAGGGCTCCCTGGTCCTCGGCCTGGAGGACACCGGCTCCCGCATGAGCCGCCTCGGCAAGGGCGAACTCCTCCACGGCGACCTCATGTCCGTCGACGAACTCCTCCGCCGCATCGAGTCCGTCACCCTCGACGAGGTCAACCACATAGCCGCCAAGATCCTCAACACCCCGATGTCCCTCGCGGTAGTCGGCCCCTTCGAGGAGACCGCCTTCCAGCCCTGACCCTTCTTGCGGGTTGATCATGAACTTATGGCACGGGTCGGCGGTGTGTCGTGGGCACAAGTTCATGATCAAGTGGCGGTTGGCGGTCCCGGTTGGCAGGCATCCCAGAAAGGCGTGGTTGGCGCGGGCGAGGCGGTCTGATCCGCTAGGTTGGGGCGCGTGACTGATGACGTGGAGCTGCTGCGGGTCGGTGTGCTGGGCGCCCGGGGCCGGATGGGCATCGAGGTGTGCCGGGCCGTCGACCAGGCCGACGACCTCGACCTCGTGGCGATGATCGACCAGGGCGACTGGCTGTTCAACGCCTCGGACGCCGGCGCGCAGGTCGTGGTGGACTTCACCGCACCCGACGTGGTGATGGACAACCTGCACTGGTGCATCGACCAGGGCATCAACGTGGTGGTCGGCACCAGTGGCTTCACCGACGAGCGCCTGGCGCAGGTCAAGGGCTGGCTCGACCAGAAGCCCGGGGTCGGCGTGGTGATCGCGCCCAACTTCGGCATCGGCGCGGTGCTGATGATGGAGTTCGCCGAGCGCGCCGCCCGCTACTTCGACTCGGTGGAGATCATCGAGCAGCACCACCCGAAGAAGGTCGACGCCCCCAGCGGCACCGCGCTGCACACCGCCCGCCTCATCGAGCAGGCACGCAAGGCGGCGGGCAAGGCGGCGATGCCCGACGCCACCACCGACGAGATGGCCGGCGCGCGCGGGGCCGAGGTCGGGGGCGTACGCATCCACAGCGTGCGCGCCGCAGGCCTGGTCGCCCACCAGGAGGTCCTCTTCGGTGCCACCGGCGAGACCCTGACGATCCGCCACGACTCCTTCGACCGCGTCTCCTTCATGCCCGGCGTCCTTCTCGCCATCCGCGAGGTCGTCAACCGCCCCGGCCTCACCCTGGGCCTCAACCACCTCCTCTGACCCGACCGCTCCCGGCCCCTGCCTGCCCGCAGACATCTCGCGCAAGATCGTCGCGATCATGACGGGCCTGCGGGGGCGGGGGTGCTCGGGCGAGGTTGGGTGATCATGAAGTTGTGGACATGACGCGCCGTCGAGCCGTGCCATAAGTTCATGATCAACGGGGCACGGCACGGCACCCCCACGGCACGGCGGACCGGGGCGGGCGGCCGTGGTGGTGCGGGGTGGGTCAGAGGGTGGTGTGGAGGCGGAGCTGGGGGACGAGGAGGTCGTCGACGTCGAGGGCGCGGGTCGCGCCGTCGGGGGCCCAGCCGGCTGAGGTGAGGAACTTGCGGGTCGCGGCATCGGCGTCGAAGGCCCAGCAGACGGCGCTGTCGAACTTGTCGCCGCGCCACAGGTCGACGCTGGCGGCCAGCAGCCGGCTCCCGTGGCCGCGGCGGCCCCAGCGGGGCTCGACGAGCATGTCCGTGATCGCCGCCACATTCTCGCGGTCGGGCGTGTGATCCTCGTCCGCGGCCAGCGCACCGTCGTCGAAGGGACCGGAGGCGGCGAATCCCACCACGTATTCTTGGACGGCCTGCTCGACCGCGTTCTGCTCCACGGCGACGAGGACCCGGTGGCGGGCGCTGGGGGGCGTGGTCACCGCGTCGAGCCAGCGCTGCGCCAGGAACGCCTCGTCGATCTCGTCGAGGACGTGTTTGGGCAGCACCCGGCGATAGGCGACCCGCCAGGTCGCCAACTGGATACGTGCGATCTCGCCGGCGTCGTCAGGACGCGCCGGTCGGACGAACCCGACTGCCACGCCCGAAAGCGTACCGAGCCCATCCGGGCACTGATCAGGAGGTCTGAGCTTGAGCCGCGGACGGCAGATCGCGACCGTGTCGGCACTGGCCGTCGCGTCGCTGGTGTTCGTCGCGCTCTTCGCGCAGCGGCACGGCTTCTTCGACCTGAACGTCTACTACGGCGCCGTCCGGTTCTGGACCAGTGGCGGCGAGATCTACGACTTCGTCCGGCCCTACAGCACGTACGGCTTCACGTACCCCCCGTTCGCGGCGCTGGCCATGCTGCCGATGGCACTGCTGTCCTGGCCCGCCGCGATCGTGGTGAGCTCGGTGGCGACGGCGCTGGTGACCTGGTGGCTGCTGCGGCTGCTGCTGGGCCCGGTCATCGCCGCACAGCGCTGGACGCCGTGGTTCGTGGTGGCGGTCGCGCTGTGCCTGGTCACCGTGTACGAGCCGATGCGTGAGACGTTTCTGTTCGGCCAGGTCAACATGTTGCTGCTGGGGCTGGTCGCGGCGGACCTGCTGCTGTTCACGCGTAAGGGCAGCAAATGGGGCGGCGTGGGCATCGGCCTGGCCACGGCGATCAAGCTGACCCCGGGCATCTTCATCGTGTACCTGCTGATCACGAAGCGCTGGCGGGCGGCGGCGGTGGCCAGCGGCACGGCCGCGGCGGCCACGCTGGGCGCGGCGGCGGTCGCGCCGGACGCCTCGCGCGAGTTCTGGACCAGCGCGCTGTGGGACACCGACCGGGTCGGCGTGCTGTCGTTCATCTCGAACCAGTCGCTGCAGGGCGTGGTGGCCCGGCTGACCGCGGGTCACCCGAGCAAGGCGCTGTGGGCGGTGCTGGTGCTGGCCGTGCTGGCGGTGTGGTTCGTCCGTTCCCGGGCGGCGGTGGCGCGGGGTGACGAGGTCGCCGGGCTCGCCTTCACCGGCATCATCGGTGTGCTGATCAGCCCGGTCACCTGGGTGCACCACCTGGTCTGGCTGATCCCGGCGCTCGTGCTGCTGGTCGAGCGCGGCTTCGCCGCCGAGCCGGGCAGCAGGCGGCGGTGGTGGCTGCTGGGGCTGGCCGCGGTGTCGTACGTGATCCTGTCCAGCCGGGTGGTCTGGCTGTGGGAGGGCGAGGTCGGCGGGGTCGGCACGCTGCTCGGGTCGAACCTGTACGTCTGGGTGTGCCTGGCGCTGCTGTGCTGCACGCCGCTGGCAGCCCGGTCCGGCGGGTCAGCCGCGCCGGAGGGTGCAGCGCAGCTCGGGGATGTCGACGTCGCTGCCGGTGGGCCGGTACGTCGCCCGAAGGCCGTCCGGGTGTAGCCCGTGCCGGGCGTAGAAACGCAGCGCCCGGTGGTTGTCGGCGAGCGCCCACAGCCGCACCTCGGGTTGCGGCAGCGCGTCCAGCGCGGCCAGCAGCAGGGCGTCGCCCGCGCCGGTGCCCCAGTGGTCGGGGTGCACGTAGATGGCGAGGATCTCGCCGTACTCCGGCTGCAGCGGGCTGCCGTCCAGCTCCTGGGCGCGGTAGGGGCCGTGGCAGACGAAGCCGGCGACCGTGTCGTCGTCGAGCCCGACGAGGTTGCGGAAGGGGCTGTCCGGGTCGGCGAGCCGTTCGAGCCGCCAGGCGGTGCGGGCGGACACGTCGAGGGCTCCGAGCACGTGGTCGGGCACGATTCCGGCGTACGCCACCTGCCAGGCGCGTACGTGCAGCGCCGCGACGGCCGCACAGTCGGTCGGCGTCTCGGGACGGACGGTGATCCCCATGGCCGCTGAGCCTAGGAAAGCCTGCTCACCCGGTGCAAACCGTTAAGAAGGTGCCCTTCCTCTACGTATGGCGATGGCAAGGTGCCCTTCCTTCGCGGAAGTCGTCGGGGGAGCGGGGTAGCGTCGGGCGGCGTGGAGACGGTGACGGTGGCGCAGGCGCGGCGGATGGCGCTGGCGGCGCAGGGGTTCGCGGACCGGGGGCCGAAAGGGCCGGTGGGGGCGCGGCAGCTGCGCAAGGTCGTGGGGCGCACGGGGCTGCTGCAGATCGACTCGGTGAACGTGTTGCAGCGGGCGCACTACCTGCCCGCGTACAGCCGGATCGGGGCGTACGACCCGGCGGTGCTGGACGGGGCGAGCGCGCGCCGGCCGCGCTGGCTGTTCGAGTACTGGGGACACGAGGCGTCGCTGCTGCCGGTAGAGCTGCAGCCGCTGATGCGGTGGCGCATGGCGACCGCGCAGGGCGTGTGGGGCGGGCCGCGCAACATCGCCGCGCAGCGGCCGGACCTGGTGCGGTGGGTGCTGCAGGAGGTGCGCGACCGGGGCCCGGTGACCGCCGCCGTGATCGAGCAGGACGTGCCCAAGCCCAAGGACAACTGGGGCTGGAACTGGTCGGACGTGAAGAAGGCGCTGGAGTGGCTGTTCTACTCCGGCGAGATCACCTCGGCGGGCCGGACCAGCCAGTTCGCCCGGCTGTACGACCTCACCGAGCGGGTGCTGCCCGCCGCGGTGATGAACACCCCGACACCGGAGCCGGCGGCGGCGTACCGGGCGCTCGTCGAGATCGCGGCGCGCGGCCTGGGCGTGGCCGCGGAACCGGAGCTGCGCGACTACTTCCGGCTGCCGCTGGCCGGGGCCCGCACCGCGATCGCCGAGCTGACCGAGGCCGGGGTGCTCATCCCCACCCAGGTCCAGGGCTGGAAGCACCGGGCCTGGCGGCACCGCGACGCCGCCCTGCCCCGCAAGGTCGCGGTGTCCACGCTGGTCAGCCCGTTCGATCCGCTGATCTGGGAACGGTCGCGCACCGAGCGGCTGTTCGACCTGCGCTACCGCATCGAGATCTACGTGCCCCAGGAGCAGCGCGTGCACGGCTACTACGTGCTGCCGTTCCTGCACGGGGACCGGTTCGCGGCCCGGGTGGACCTGAAGGCCGACCGGCGGGCCGGGGTGCTGCGGGTGCCCGCCGCATGGGCCGAGCCCGGGGTCGACGAGCACGCCACGGCCGAGGCCCTCGCGGTCGAGTTGCGCAGGCTGGCGGCCTGGCTCGGACTGGGCGAGGTGGCCGCGCCCGAGCGCGGCGATCTGGCTGACGCGCTCGCCGACGCGGGTATGCGGGGCAGTGTAAGTTCGGTGTTGTGACCGAGGCCTCCGCCGCTGTGAACCCGCACGGCCCGCAGTTCGCGGGCGACCCCTTCACGCCTCCGCCGGCCGACCGGATCACCCGGTTCACCGACTGGCTGCGCGCCCATACGCCGGTCTGGGCGGGCCCGCTGGCGGCGCTGGCCTGCATCGGCGGCGCGCTGACCTACACCCAGCTGGCCGACCCGGCCAACGTCGGCGCGAACGCGACGCCGACCTGCCTGGTCAAGATGCTGACCGGCTTCGACTGCCCGGGCTGCGGCGGCACCCGCGCCGCCTGGTATCTGATGCAAGGCGACCTGCCCGCGGCGGCCCGCCACCACATCATGTTCGTCTTCGCCGTGCCGTTCCTGATCTACATGTACGTGGCCTGGGCGGGCAACACCACCTTCAAGTGGAAGCTGCCCCAGCTCAAGATCACTCCCAAGCACCTCGCCTGGTTCCTGGGCGCGTGGGCGGTCTTCATGGTGCTGCGCAACCTGCCCTGGGCCCCGTTCACGTACTTCTTCGTCTGACCGAGCGCGCCCGCCGCTCTCGGGCGCGGCCTGCCGGACCACGTCCGGGCTGGTTCGTGGCCGGCGGCCGCAGTTGACATCGACATTGGCCTATCCCGTCGACTTTCCGTGCCTCGGAGTCGATGTGATAGGCCAGCGTCTATGGCGACCGGCGACCGGCGAGCGGCGACCGGCGAGCGGCGAGCGGCGAGCGGTCGACGGTGCGCGGTGGTTGGTGAACGCGCAGGTCGACGGGGACGCGCGGATCGTCGTGCGGGGTCAGGCGGGGACGACGCGGCGGAGGGTGATGTCGCCGGAGGCGGTGCGCACCTTGAGGCTGAGGGTGCCGCCGGTGGTCTCTGCGGGTGGTGCGGTCGAAGACATGTTCAGATCGCTGCGGGTGCGCCCCGCGGCGGTGCTCAGGTCGAGCCAGACGGCCGTCCCGGCGGCGACGCCGACGGTGATGTCGCCGCTGGCCGAGTTCAGTCTGGCCTCGCCGCCGCGGGCGACCCCGACGACGATGTCCCCGGACGCGGTGGTGGCCCGCGCGTCACCGACCACGCCGGCGAGCTCGATGTCGCCGCTGGCGGTGTTGACGGTGGCGGAGCGGCCGATCTGCCCGGTGCGCACATCGCCGGAGGCGCTGCTGGCGTGCAGGTTTCCGCCGACCGTGCTCAGGCGTATGTCGCCGCTGGAGCTCTTGACGGTGACGTCTCCGGTCACCGGTCCCAGGGTGATCTCGCCGCTGGCGGTGCTCACCACCGCGTCGTGGTAGGTGCCCTCGCACACCGCGTCGGCGGAGGCGATCTTCACGTTCAGCGCGCTGCCGGTGGGTAGCTCGACGCGGACGAGGATGCGGGCCCGGCGGAACAGCCGCCAGCCGCCGTGCTCAGGCGCCTGGACCAGCAGGTGCCGGCCCTCCACAAAACTGATCTTGGTTTCGCGTACCGCCTCGGCGCTGGACTCGCTGTTATCCATCGCCGTGACGCTGACGGTGGCGGTGTCGCGGTCGGAGGCGACGACCTCCAGGCGGCCGGCGGCGACGCGCAGGTCGGCCCGGATGGTGCCGGTGCAGGGGAAGGTCTGGTTCATGGTCGGCTCCTTGGGGTCAGGCCTGGGCCCAGCCGGTGACCCGGCGGCCGAGGTGGGAGGTGGGTGGCGGGGCGACCGGGCGCAGCGCGTTCGCGGTGGCGCGTACCAGCCAGGAATTGACCGAGATGCCCTCGGCCGCGGCGGCCCGCTCGGCCGCCTCCTTGAGCTGCTCGGGCAGGCGCAGGGTGAGTCGGGCCTGGTCGCCGCCCTCGGTGAGCAGCGGGTCGGGCGCGGCGGGGGGCGCCTCGTGTGCCGGGGCGGCGAGCGTGGTGACGACCAGGTCGGCCTCCCGCCCCCGGATGCGCACCTCGACGGTCGGGCCGTCGAGCTTGGTGGTGATCTCGGCGCTCGCGTCGGCCAGCACCTCGATGAGGCAGAGCCGGGCCGACGCGTCGAGGGCGAGGGTCAGCAGTTCGGCGGTGCGGGCGACGTCGTCGCCGGCGGGTGCGGCCGCGGCGGCGAGATCCCGCCGGAGCGACTCGAGGTACGGGGACAGGTCCATGACATCACTATGACGTCAAAGATGACGTCATGCAAGTGTCAACCTGGTGTCAGCACGACGCCGTCCTGACGTCGCACCAGAGAGGCGGCTGGCGGCTATCGCCTTACGGACAATGGCGGCTATATCCCGCCAGCGGGTCGGCGGCCGCGAAAGGCTAAGCTGGCGCGTGTGACTGAGATGGTGAAGCCCTCCGTGCAGCTGATCGCCTGGACGAACTTCCAGGCGCCGGCCGACGTGCCGTGGGACACCGATGCCGAGGGCGGCCAGGCGCTGGCGGAGTTCGCCGGCCGGGCCTGCTACCAGTCCTGGTCCAAGCCGAACCCGGCGACCGCGACCAACGAGGGCTACCTGCGCCACATCCTCGAGGTGGGCCACCTGTCGGTGCTGGAGCACGGCACCGCGACGTTCTACTTCACGGGCGTCTCACGTTCTTTCACGCACGAACTGATCCGGCACCGGCACTTCTCGTACTCCCAGCTGTCCCAGCGCTACGTCCCGGAGCGCGACGCGGCCATGGTCGAGCCCGAGGTGATCGCGGCCAACCCGGAGCTGCACAAGAAGTTCGTCGAGGCCAGTGAGGCCGCGGTGCGGGCGTACAACGAGCTCCTGGAGGGTCTGGAGGCCACCTTCGCGGACGTGCCGAACGCCACTCTGCGGCGCAAGCAGGTCCGTCAGGCGGCCCGCGCCGTGCTTCCGAACGCCACCGAGACCCGGATCGTGGTCACCGGCAACTATCGCGCGTGGCGGCACTTCATCGCCATGCGGGCGACCGAGCACGCCGACGTGGAGATCCGCGAGCTGGCCATCGCCACCCTTCGTGAACTGCAGAAACTCGCACCGAGCGTGTTCGGTGACTTCTCGATCAGCGCCCTTCCGGACGGCTCGGAGATCGCCTCCAGCGTCTACACCTGGGAGTCCTGAGGGCCACGATGGCGCCCGTCGTATTCCGCTAGGTTGTGTGCATGACGAACAACGCTCAACGGCCGTTCGGCCGCCTGCTCACCGCGATGGTGACGCCCTTCGCAGCCGACGGGTCCGTCGACCTCGACGGTGCCGCGCGGCTCGCGGCGTACCTCGTCGACGAGCAGCGCAACGACGCGTTGGTCGTCAACGGCACCACCGGTGAGTCGCCGACCACGACCGACGCTGAGAAGGACGCTGTGATCCGGGCCGTCGTCGAGGCCGTCGGCGACCGGGCCCAGGTGGTGGCCGGGGTCGGCACCTTCAGCACGCACCACACCGTCGAGCTGGCCCGCTCGGCCGAGAAGGCGGGCGCGCACGGCCTGCTCGTCGTCTCGCCGTACTACAACAAGCCGCCGCAGGCGGGCCTGGTCAAGCACTTCACCACCGTTGCCGACGCGGTCGACGTGCCGGTCCTGCTGTACGACATCCCGCACCGCACCGGCGTCGCGATCTCCACCGACACCATGGTCACCCTGGCCGGGCACCCGCGCATCGTGGGCGTCAAGGACGCCAAGGGCGACCTCGCCGCCGCGTCCTGGGTCATGCACCGCGCCGAGTTCGCCTACTACAGCGGCGACGACGCGGCCACCCTCCCGCTGCTGTCGATCGGCGGCGTCGGCGTGGTCGGCACCTCGACCCACTTCACCGGGGTCGGCACGAAAGACCTGATCGAGGCGTACGAGCGCGGAGACGTCACGCAGGCGCGTCGCCTGCACCAGGCGCTGCTCCCGCTGTACACCGGAATCTTCCGCACCCAGGGCACCATCCTGGTCAAGGCGGGCCTGAACGCCCGCGGCCTGCCCGCCGGGCCGGTCCGCCCGCCACTGGTCGACGCGACCGAGGCCGAGCTGGCGCAGCTGCGCATCGACTGCGCGGACGCCGGCCTGCCGCTCTAGACGCCACCGGGGCGCGAAGCCCCAGCACGAACGGCGCGCCGCGTGCCGCAGCCCTGAAACGGCGGCACCCGCGCCGGAGAACATAAGGAGTGATGTTCATTGACCTCGCCGCAACTGGAGACCGGGCGTAGCGCCAATCTGGGTGCGCCGCCACCGCTGCCCGAGGGCGGCCTGCGGATCATCCCGCTGGGCGGGCTGGGGGCCATCGGCCGCAACATGACCGTGTTCGAGTTCGGCGGCAAGCTGCTGATCGTCGACTGCGGCGTGCTGTTCCCGGACACCGCCGACCAGCCCGGCGTGGACCTGATCCTGCCGGACTTCGCGCCGATCCTGGACCGCCTCGGCGACGTCCAGGCCATCGTGCTGACGCACGGCCACGAGGACCACATCGGCGCCGTGCCGTACCTGCTCGCCCACAAGAACGACATCCCGCTGGTCGGCTCGCAGTTCACGCTGGCGCTGATCGAGGCGAAGCTCGCCGAGCGGCGCATCACGCCGTACACGCTGACCGTCGCCGAGGGCCAGCGCGAGCGCCTCGGGCCGTTCGAGCTGGAGTTCTTCGCGGTCAACCACTCGATCCCGGACGCGCTGGCGGTGGCCATCCGCACCGAGGCCGGCCTGGTGCTGCACACCGGCGACTTCAAGATGGACCAGCTGCCGCTGGACGGGCGCATCACCGACCTGGCCGGCTTCGCCCGGCTCGGTGCGGAGGGCGTCGACCTGCTGCTGTCGGACTCCACCAACGCCGAGATCCCCGGCTTCGTCTCGCCGGAGAAGCAGATCGGCCCCGTGCTCGGCTCGATATTCGGCAAGGCGACCGGCCGCATCATCGTGGCCTCGTTCGCCTCGCACGTGCACCGCGTGCAGCAGGTGTTCGACGCCGCCGAGGAGCACGGCCGCAAGGTCGCCCTGATCGGCCGGTCCATGGTCCGCAACATGGGCATCGCTCGCGACCTTGGCCTGCTGAAGGTCAAGGCCGGCCTGGTGGTGAACATGGAGGAGGCGGCGAGCCTGCCGCCGAACGAGATCGTGCTGATGTCGACCGGTTCGCAGGGCGAGCCGATGAGCGCGCTGGGCCGGATGGCCACCGGCGACCACCGCCACATCACGGTCGGCCCCAACGACACCGTGGTGCTGGCCAGCTCGCTGGTCCCCGGCAACGAGACCAGCGTGTACCGGGTGATCAACCAGCTGGCCCGGCTCGGCGCGAACGTCATCCACAAGGACGTGGCCAAGGTCCACGTCAGCGGCCACGCCCCCGCGGGCGAGCTGCTCTACCTGCTCAACGTCGTGAAGCCGAGCAACCTGATGCCGGTGCACGGCGAGTGGCGGCACCTGCGGGCGCACGCGCAGCTCGGCGTCGACTCCGGGGTGGACCCCTCGCGGGTGGTGCTGTGCGAGGACGGCGACGTCGTCGACCTCGTCGAGGGCCACGCCAAGCTGGTGGGCCACGTCAAGAGCCGGTACGTCTATGTGGACGGTCTGGCCATCGGCGACGTCGGCGAGAGCCTGCTGACCGAGCGCCGGGTCCTGGGCGACGGCGGCTTCATCGCCGTCACCGTGGTCGTCGACTCGGTCACCGGCAAGGTCGTCGGCGGCCCGCTGCTGTCGGCGAAGGGCTTCTCCGAGGATCCGACCGCGTTCGACCCGGCGCTGCCGCTGGTCACCGAGGCCCTCGACCGCGCGGCGCTGGACGGCGTGACCGACGCCCACCAGCTCCAGCAGATCGTGCGCCGCGTCGTCGGCCGCTGGGTCAACGAGGCCTACCGCCGCCGTCCGATGATCGTCCCCTCCGTCCTGGAGGTCTGATCCCCACTGTCCGCCGTGGACCCCCTCCACGTTGATCATGAACTTAGGGTAGCGACACGCCGTCGAACCGTTCCATAAGTTCATGATCAACGTGGAGGGGTTACGGTGTGGGACATGGCGGGCGGTACTTCCTCATCGAGCCGTCGTCGAGCTGCCACGCCGACGAAGGCCGCGTCCGCGCGTACCCGACAGACGGGACGGACGCCCGCCCGGCGTGCGCCGGCGCGGCGGCCCGCGGTGCGCCGCCGGACCCGCGCCACGATCAACCCGGCCGCGCTGTTCGGACGGCTGGCCGGCGGCATCTGGATGGCGATCGCGCACGGTCTCGGCTGGATGGTGCGTGCCGTCGGCTCGCAGGCGGCCAAGGCCCGCGACCTCGACCCCGAGCACCGGCGCGACGGGCTCGGCCTGCTGCTGATCGCCCTGTCCATCCTGTTCGGCGTCGCCGTCTGGGGCTCGGCCCAGGGCAGTGGCGGCACGTTCGGCGCCTGGCTGGCCGACACCACCCGCTTCTTCATCGGCGCCACCGCCGCCGCGCTGCCCCTGCTGCTGTTCGTGTGCGGCGTACGGGTGATGCGCTCCGATCCCGACCCCGCCCAGCGCGGCCGGGGCATCGTCGGCTGGACGGCGCTCACTCTCGCCTCGACCGCACTGCTGCACATCGCGTTCGCCCCGGTCGAGGTCCAGCAGATGGAGCAGAGCGGCGGGCTGCTCGGCAAGCTGGTCGGCGGCGGGCTCGCCGGTGTGCTGTCGAGCTTCGTCGCGGTCCTGCTCTTCATCCTGCTGCTGACCTTCGGCGTACTGGTGATCACGGCGACGCCGGTCAACAAGATCCCGGAACGGCTGGCGAACCTGCGCGACAGCCTGCTCGGCGTGGCCACCCCCGAGCGCTCCGACGAAGACGTCGACGAGGAGCAGGAGGTGCCCGCGCCGCGGCGGCGCAAGCGGCTCACCCCGCCCGCGGCGTTCCAGCCACCGGACCCCGACGACGACTTCGACAACGCGGCGTACGAGCGGCACCTCGCCGAGCAGGAGACCGTCGCCATCGAGCGGCCGGCCAAGCGGCGCAAGCCCGACCCGCCCCAGCACACGCCGCCGCCCACCAAGACCGAGCAGATGATGCTGCCCAGCCTGGGCGGCGACTACACCCTCCCGCCCGCCGGCCTGCTCAAGCCCGGCGAGGCCGCCAAGACCCGGTCCAAGGCCAACGACGAGGTCATCGCCGCGCTCGCGCACGTGTTCGACCAGTTCGACGTGGATGCCGCGGTCACCGGATTCACCCGCGGGCCGACGGTCACCCGCTACGAGGTCGAGCTGGGGCTCGGCGTGAAGGTGGAGCGCATCACCGCGCTGTCGCGCAACATCGCGTACGCGGTGAAGAGCCCCGACGTGCGCATCCTCAGCCCGATCCCGGGCAAGAGCGCGGTCGGCGTGGAGATCCCCAACACCGACCGGGAGGACGTGGCGCTCGGCGACGTGCTGCGCTCCCGGGTGGCCGCAGCCGAGACGCACCCGATGGTGGTCGCGCTCGGCAAGGACATCGAGGGCGGCTACGTGGTGGCCAATCTCGCCAAGATGCCGCACATCCTCATCGCCGGCGCGACCGGCGCGGGCAAGTCGTCCTGCCTCAACTCGCTGCTGGTGTCGATCCTGGTGCGGGCCACGCCGGACCAGGTGCGGCTGCTGCTGATCGACCCCAAGCGCGTCGAGATGACCAACTACGAGGGCATCCCGCACCTGGTGACCCCGATCGTGACGAACCCGAAGAAGGCCGCCGACGCCCTCGAATGGGTCGTCCGCGAGATGGACATGCGCTACGACGACCTGGCGGCCGCAGGGGTGCGCCACATCGACGACTACAACCGCAAGCTCCGGGCGGGGCAGATCAAGCCGCCGCCGGGCTCCGAGCGGGTGCTCAAGCCGTACCCGTACCTGCTGGTGGTCGTCGACGAGCTGGCCGACCTGATGATGGTCGCGCCGCGCGACGTCGAGGACTCGATCGTGCGCATCACCCAGCTGGCCCGCGCCGCCGGCATCCACCTGGTGCTGGCCACCCAGCGCCCGTCGGTGGACGTGGTGACCGGCCTGATCAAGGCGAACGTGCCGTCCCGGCTCGCGTTCGCGACGAGCTCGCTGGCCGATTCCCGGGTCATCCTCGACCAGCCCGGCGCGGAGAAGCTGATCGGCCGCGGCGACGCGCTGTTCCTGCCGATGGGCGCGAGCAAGCCGCAGCGTATCCAGGGTTCCTGGGTCAGCGAGAACGAGATGAACGACATCGTCGCGTTCTGCAAGCGTCAGCGCGAGCCGGAGTTCCGCCCCGAGGTGCTCGCCCCGGTGCAGGACGCCAAGAAGAAGATCGACGAGGAGATCGGCGACGACCTGACGCTGCTCGTCCAGGCGATCGAATTGGTCGTGGTGTCCCAGCTCGGCTCGACCAGCATGCTGCAGCGCAAGCTGCGCGTCGGCTTCGCCAAGGCGGGCCGCCTGATGGACCTGATGGAGACCCGCGGCATCGTCGGCCCGTCGGAGGGCTCCAAGGCCCGCGAAGTGCTGATCAAGCCGGACGAGCTGGCCGAGGTCCTCGCAGCCCTCGGCGTCGACGACGACTGATCCCCACCCCTTTCTGCGTGATCATGAACTTATGGCACGGCTCAGCGGCGTGTCCATGCCACAACTTCATGATCATCGCTTCGGGGGCGGGGCAGCCCTGATCTTCAGGACGGGGTGGGGTCCGGGGTGCGGCGGGCGCGGAGGATCGAGATCAGGGCGAACGCGCTGACCGCGGACCAGACGCCTTCCAGGAGGAGGAAACCCCAGTCCCGGCTGGTCCAGGCGAGCCAGGCGAGCGCGCCGGCGCCGAGGGTGTTGGCGGTCAGGTAGCCGATCGAGCGGGGCGTGGTCCAGCCGAGCTGCGCGGCCACGTATCCCGCCAGCACGGTCAGCGCGCCCAGGATCTGCAGGACGTCATGATTCATGATCGTGTCTTCTGCGCGCCGTCTTGTCGTTCCGGGTACGGCAGGCACTCGTCCGGGGCGGGCGCCGGAAGGCGCTGCCGCGGCCAAGGGTAGCTCCAACGAGTTAAGAAGGGCGCCTTTTATCACCGATAGCGGGGAGAAGGTGCCCTTCCTTACATGGAAGGCGGTAGGCGGTTTGTCGCGGGGGGCCGGTAGCCTGGTCGGGTGCCAGTCAACTCTTCCCATGATCTTTCCGTGCCCGAGAACGGGCGGCGGGTCGCGCTGCTGACCCTGGGCTGCGCCCGCAACGAGGTCGACTCCGAAGAGCTGGCCGCCCGCCTGGCGGCCGACGGCTGGCAGGTCAGCACCGACGGCGAGGGCGCGGACGTGGTCCTCGTCAACACCTGCGGCTTCGTCGAGAAGGCCAAGCAGGACTCGATCGACACGCTGCTCGCCGCCGCCGACACCGGTGCGAAGGTCGTCGCCGCGGGCTGCATGGCCGAGCGGTACGGCAACGAGCTGGCCAAGAGCCTGCCCGAGGCCGATGCGGTGCTCGGCTTCGACGACTACCCGTCGATCTCCGCAGCTCTCGGCTCGGTGCTGCGCGGGGAGCACCACGACGCGCACACCCCGCGCGACCGCCGCGAGCTGCTGCCGATCGCCCCGGCCAAGCGCCGCGAGACCGGCGTGATCGTGCCCGGCCACGCCGCGTTCACCAACGACGAGCACACCCCGGCACACCTGCGGCCCGTGTTGCGGCACCGGCTCGACAGCAGCCCGGTCGCCTCGCTGAAGCTGGCCAGCGGCTGCGACCGCCGCTGCTCGTTCTGCGCCATCCCGGCGTTCCGCGGCTCGTTCGTCAGCCGCACCCCCGACGAGCTGCTCGCCGAGGCCGAGTGGCTGGCCGGCACGGGCGTGCGTGAGCTGGTGCTGGTCAGCGAGAACTCGACGTCGTACGGCAAGGACCTGGGCGACCCGCGGGCGCTGGAGAAGCTGCTGCCGCAGCTCGCCGCGATCAAGGGACTGGTCCGGGTGCGGGTGAGCTACCTGCAGCCCGCCGAGACCCGGCCGGGCCTGGTCGAGGCGATCGCCACCACGCCGGGCGTCGCGCCCTACTTCGATCTGTCGTTCCAGCACTCGTCCGAGCCGGTGCTGCGCCGGATGCGCCGTTTCGGCTCCACCGAGCGTTTCCTGGAGCTGCTGGACAGCGCCCGCAAGCTCGCCCCGGAGGCGGGCGCGCGCAGCAACTTCATCGTCGGCTTCCCGGGCGAGACCCGCGCCGACTACGAGGAGCTGGTGCGCTTCGTCAGCGAGGCGCGCCTCGACGCGATCGGCGTGTTCGACTACAGCGACGAGGACGGCACCGAGGCCGCGACGATGGACGGCAAGGTCGGCGCGAAGACGATCCGCGGCCGGTACGACCGGATGCTGAGCCTGGTCGAGGAGCTGTGCGGGCAGCGGGCCGAGGAGCGGCTGGGCACCCTGGTGGACGTGCTCGTGGACACCACCGACGGGAAGACCGTCGAGGGCCGCGCCGCGCACCAGGCGCCCGAGGTCGACGGCTCGACCACGCTGGTCGCGGGGAAGGGCGGCGTCGACCTCGGCGCGCTGCACCCCGGTGACCTGGTGCGGGCACGGGTGACCGGGACCGAGGGCGTGGACCTGGTGGCCGTACCCGTGGAAATGATCGACGCGGCTCCCGCCGGTCGGCCTGCGCTGGCCGTGGTGGCTGGTTAGCGTGTCTGCCGTGCAGGAACGTTCACGCCGGGTGCCACCGCTGCTCAACGCCGCCAACGTCCTCACGGTCGTGCGCATCGTGCTGGTGCCGGTCTTCGTGGCGCTGGTGATCGTTTCTGGGATGACCGACAACCGCTGGCGGATCGCGGCCGCGATCACGTTCGGCGTCGCGTCGTTCACCGACTACGTCGACGGCTGGATCGCCCGGCGCTTCGAGCTGGTCACCTCGTTCGGCAAGGTCGCCGACCCGATCGCGGACAAGGCCCTGACCGGCTCCGCGCTGGTCCTGCTGAGCTGGTACGACCTGCTCCCGTGGTGGGTCACCCTGGTGATCCTGGTCCGGGAGTGGGGCATCACGCTGCTGCGCTTCTGGGTCATCCGGTACGGCGTGATCGCGGCCAGCCGCGGCGGCAAGCTCAAGACCGTGCTGCAGATCGCGGCGATCGCCTGGTACCTGTGGCCGTTCCCGGCCCCGTGGTCGGCGGTCGGCCCGTGGCTGATGGGCGCGGCGCTGCTGGTGACCGTGGTCACGGGCATCGACTACGTGGTGGCGGCGATCCGCCTGCGGCGCGGCGCGCTCCGCCCGGCCCCGTGATCGAGGCCTACCTGAGCCTGCTCGGGGTGCCACGCCGGGCGCCCTCGGCGGCGTACCTGCGGGAGCTGCACCAGGCCCAGGTGACCCGGGTGCCGTACACCAACCTGGAGATCATGCTGGGCCGGCCCGGCACGGTCACCGCCGACGAGGCGCTGCGCCGGGTCACGGGCGGCGTCGGCGGTTACTGCTTCCACCTGAACACGGCGTTCAGCGAGCTGCTGCGCGCGCTGGGCTTCACGGTCACCCTGCACCGCGCGTACGTGGTGGCCGCGCTCGACGAGGTGGACCCCGCGCTGAACCACCTCGCCCTGCTGGTGCACGACCTGCCGGACGCGGCGAACCCGGGCGGGCGGTGGCTGGCCGACGCGGGGCTCGGGGACGCCCTGCACGACCCGCTGCCGCTGGTCGACGGGGAGCACGTGCAGGGCCCCTTCGCGTACGCCCTGACGGCCTCGCCACGGCCGGAGGCCGGCTGGCGGCTGGTCCACGACCCGGCCGGCTCCTTCGCGGCCTGCGACATCTCCGCCGCCCCGGCTGCGCTCGGGGACTTCGCCGCCGCGCACGACTACCTGTCGACCTCGACAGAGTCGCCGTTCACCCGGCTCCTCACCGCCCAGCGCCGGACCGCCGCAGGAGTCGACATCCTGCGTGGCTGCCTGCTGCTCACCATCGACGCGGCCGGGCGGCGAGAGGAGCACCTGTCGACGCGGGAGCGCTGGCGGGAGGCGCTCGCCGGGATCTTCGGCCTGACCGGTGCGGACCTCGACGAACTGTGGCCCGGCGCGGTGGCCGCGCACGAGGAGTGGGCCGCCCGGCGGCGCGCCGCCCAGGAAGCCGACACGTCGGCGCTGCCGGGATCCGCCGGTCATGTGCCCGTGGCGCGAGCGGCGGCGCACCTGGCACCGGAACCAGCTTCATGATCGACGTTCCTGGACTGGTCGGCGTGCTCGCCGCGCGGCGGCAGACCGTCGCGGCGGCGGAGTCGCTGACCGGCGGCCTGCTCACCGCGACCCTGGTCACCGTGCCCGGGGTGAGCAAGGTGCTGCGCGGCGGCCTGGTGGTGTACGCCACCGACCTCAAGCACAGCCTGGCCGGGGTGGACGCGGCGCTGTTGGCGCAGCGGGGGCCGGTGGACCCGGACGTGGCGCTGGCGCTGGCCCGGGGAGCCCGCGAGCGCTGCGAGGCGGACTGGGGCCTGGCCACCACCGGGGTCGCCGGACCGGGCCCGCAGGACGGGGTGCCCGCCGGGACGGTGTACGTCGCGCTGGCTGGTCCGGACGGTCAGGCCCAGGTCAGCGAGCTGCACGTGGAGGGTGAGCGGCAGCACGTCCGGGACACCGCGGTGGCGGCGGCGCTGGGCCTGCTCCGTGCGGCCGTCATCGATCCGTAAGGCGTGATCTCTTCGTGACCTGAGCGGGGTTTGGCCGGACTGTCGTAGTGTGTATGAAAGTGGCGTCGGCCGCCGATAGTCAACCTGCCCCGGCGGGGCGGGGTGTCGAACTGGCATGAAGAGAGTACGGTTCTTCTCAGCCGTCGGTGACAACCGGCGGCTGAGCGCATATCAGCCGAGCGTCGTGACGGGGAACAGTACAGGGGGTGCGAACATGGTGCTTCTGCGTCGAGTGATCGGTGATGCCCTCCGTGCCCGCCGGCAGGGGCAGCACCGCACCCTGCGTGAGGTATCCACCGCTGCCAACGTGAGTCTCGGATACCTGTCCGAGATCGAGCGGGGGCAGAAGGAGGCGTCCAGCGAGCTGCTGACCTCGATCTGCGACGCGCTGGGTGCGCGGCTGTCCGAGGTCCTTCGCGAGGTCAGCGACACCATGGCCGTCGCCGAGCAGGTCGAGGGCGTGCTCACGCCGCTGCCGCGCGGTGACCAGCCGGTGCCCGAGCTGGCCCACCGGCCGCGTACCGAGGTGGCCACCGACGGCCAGGTCTCGGTCACGGTCCGGCGGGACAATCCGCTGCGGACCACGCTGCGGACGTCCCGCAACATGCGGCCGGGCAACACCGGCAACGCGCGCGGCCGCGAGGTCGTCGGCGTCTGACGCGGACCCCCGGCTCGGCTCGCCGCCGGCCGGGTCAGCCGGTTCAGCTTGCCGTCGCCGTGTGCCGAGGACCGGCATGCTCGGCGGCTGCCGGATGCTCGTGCCGAGATGTCGGCCCATGCCGCTTCAGTGTGTTCAGCGCCGTGCGCCGAGGCCGAGCGTGCTCTGTCGGGGGAAGATTCCCGAGCGAGCCAGCGCGACCGCTGACGGCCCGACCAGCTGGGCAAGTCTGCCCGCGCCCGCCGTGCCGAGGGCCCGCCACGGGCCGGCGGCGAGTTCGTCGGTGAGCCGCTCGATCTCGGCGCGACCGGCCGCGCCCACCTCGGTGGCCTGCCCGTCCGTGTCGATCCAGCCCCGGGCGGCCAGGCGGGCCTGGGCGGCCTGCCACTCCTGTAGGGTCCAGCCGCGGCCGGCGAAGACCTCGGCGGGTGCCGCGCCGATCGCCGCGAACGAGACCAGGGCCTCGCACGGGTCCAGCCCGGCGGCGAGCAGCGCCGCGAGGTGACCGTCGCCGCGATGCTCGCGCAGCACCGTGGCGGCCTGCCACAGCACCAGATGCGGCTCGTCGGGCCAGGCCAGGTCGGCGTTCGCGGCGGCCAGTGGGCGTCCCGCGGTGACGGCGGCCTCGGCGGCGCGGCGGGCCAGCGCGGCGGCTTCGGCCAGTTCCGGCGTGCCGATGACCTCGGGCAGCAGCCCGCGCAGCGTACGGTCCACCGCCCTCAGTCGTGAGGCCAGCACGGTTTCCGGGGTAGCGGTGTCCCAGATCGCCGGGACGTGGTCGCGGATCATGGCTGGGCTGAAGCTGTAGTAGGTCGCGGCCACCAACTCGGGTCCGGCCGCGCCGAGCGGTGCCGAGCGCCATGCGAAGTAGCTCGGCCAGCGGGTGCCGGTGTCGTAGCCCAGCGCCGCGGCCTCCTCGTTCGCTTGGGGCGAGTAGTAGATCGCCGCGTGCACCGGCTCCAGCACCTGCCACATCTGGCGCACCAACCCCAGTCCGACGGTCTCCGACATCGCCCATACCTCCGCATCTAGTGGCACTCATCATGCATCTTGACGTCGCCAAGATTGCCACGCACGCGAGAACTTGTCAATGACAAGATTTCGCACGCCGGGGCTCGTCGCTGAGGGCAGCGTGCCGAGTGGTGCCTGGCGGCTTGTAGGCCCGTGTCGGGCGCTGCCCTGGGCGGCAAGTGCGCCGGTCCGCGCTTGCGGTGCGGTCGACTGCCGTGCGCGGGCATGTCGTTGCGGGCCGCTACATCTTTTTTGATGTGGCCACATCAAAAAAGATGTAGCCCGTCGACGCGACATGTGGTCTGGCCGCTGCGGTCGATCATGAAGTTATGGCAGGGACACGCCGTCGAGCCGTGCCATAAGTTCATGATCGACGCAAGGAGCGGTCAGGAGATGCGGAGGAGGTCGCCGGGGGTAACGGCGAGCATGACCACGGCGCGGCCGCCGTTGACGGCGATGGCGACGCGGTCGGCGGAGTCGGCGAAGACGACCAGGCCGCCGGACGGGGCGTCGGCGAACGTGGTGCCGCGAATCGCTCGGCAGCCGCCGACGGTGAGCCGGTCGGGGAGCTGATCCAGGGCCGAACCGGGGGCGGCGAGCTGCACGTTGCCGAAGCGGTCCACGGTCAGGACCTCGGCTTCCAGCCAGCCGTCGCCCCAGGCCACCACCGGCTCGGGCAGCACGACCAGGTCGTCCGGCGCGACCGGCGGGCCGGCGTCGGCGGGGTCCGCGCCGCGCGCCAGCCGGGCCGCCACCGGGGAGAACACGTCGCGGCCGTGGAAGGTCCGCGACACGTTGGGGGCGAACCAGTCCTCGCTGGCGAGCTCGTACGCCGCGGACGGGCCACCGAGCGCCTGGGCGGCCCAGATCAGCAGCCCGTTGTCGGGTCCCACGAGCAGGCCGCGGGGAGTCTGCACGACCACCGCGCGGCGCGGGGTGCCGACACCGGGGTCGACGACCGCGAGGTGCACGGCGTCGGGCAGGTACGGCACGGTCTGGGCCAGCACCGCCGCGCCGCGGGTCACGTCGCCGGGCGCGATCAGGTGCGTCACGTCGATGACGCGGGCGGCCGGGGCGGTGCGCGCGATCGTGCCATGGCAGGCCGCGACGAAACCGTCCGACAGACCGTAGTCGGTCGTGAACGAGATGTAGTCGAATCCGGGCATGCCTAAGAAGGTAGACCGATCCGGCCCGTTGTCCACTATGGCCGCCGCGGCGAGCCGATCTCCTCCGGCGCCTCGGCGTCGACGGCCGACTGCTCGGCGTCGCGTTGCGCGGGCACGGCCGGTGGCGTCGCGGCCGCGGCACTCGCCGCGCCCCGGCGCTGGATCTTCCGGAACAGCAGCAGTACGGGGATCGTGCAGATCAGCGGTCCGATGATGGCCAGCGGTCGGGTCAGCCACCAGCCCAGGTCCACGTCGGCGGGCTTGTCCATGTCGTAGCGCAGCCACAGCCAGGTCAGGAACAGGAACAGCGCCATGCCGGTGGTGTGCACCAGGTACAGCGGCAGCGAGAACTCGTTGATCAGTTCATTGAGGCGTTTCCAGCGTGGGCGTTCCAGCAGGATCTGCATCCGGGGTCGCAGCAGCTCGGCGAATCCGATCTGGAACAGCAGCAGCGCCACGATGACGAAGGTGGGCGGGGCCATGTTCGAGAAGCGCTCGCCCGGCACACCGACCATGGAGCCCGGATACAGCCCCGACCCGACGAGTCCCACCAGGCCGAACAGCCCTGCCCAGAGCAGGGCCCAGTCGTTGCGGCGGGGTGAGTCGACCACGTTCTGGTAGAAGAAGCCGGCCTGGTGGGCCAGGCCCCACACCAGCACCATGTTGAGCCAGCCGATGTCCTCCAGGCCCTTGCCGAAGCGGGCCACGTCGACCACCATCGCCGCACCGGCCAGCCAGACCAGGGCCAGCACGCCGACCTTCTTGTGCAGCCACAGGCCGAGCGGCAGCAGGGCGATGAGCATCAGGTACACGCCGAGGAACCACAGCGGGCTGACCACCAGCTTCACCGCCCGGCCGACGCCGGTGAGGTTGAAGTAGCTGCCGATCAGGCCGCCCACCGCGATCCACAGCAGCAGCACGATGCCGGCCGGGATGAGCAGCTGGCGGATGCGCCGCCAGACGAACGCGCCCATGCTGACCCCGCGTGCCCGCGCCCGCTCCCAGCTGCGGATGTGCACGAAGCCGCCGATGAAGAAGAACAGCGGCATGACCTGGAACAGCCAGGTCGCCAGCCACAGGCCGCGGGTGAAGCCGAGCGGGCTGGTGGCATGCGGGCCGTCGGCGCGCCAGTCGAGGATCGTGAACGCCCAGTGCCAGACCACGACCACGATCAGGCTCAACGCCCGGAGGAAGTCCACATAGGTGTCACGGCGCGCAGGGGCGGCGGCAGTGCTCATGAACCGCAGCATGCCACCGGCGTGGCGCGACCCGCCAGCGCGAATCCGACACCGGTTTCCCCGGTATTTCCCTGATGGCCGGGTCCGGGACCGCCCTCAGCCACGTAACCGCAGTCCACGGGGAGTGATCCGGAACCCGGCCGCCTCCAGCGCCGCGCCCAGCGGGCTGCCGGTGACGGACTCGCCGTCGGCCCGTTCCACGGTCAGTGGACCGAGCGCCCCGCTGGTCACCGCCTCGGTGAGCGACGCCGCCGCGGCGGCCATGACCGCCTCGTCGTCGCTGAAGGACAGCAGGGTGCGCCCGCCGCGCTCGACGTACAGGGCGAGCGCGCCGGAGACCAGGACGACCAGTGCGCCCGCCTTGCGGCCGGGGCGGTGGCCTTCGGTGGTGTGCGGCCAGGGCAGGGCGGCGCCGTACGGGTTGGCGGGGTCGGTGGCGGCCAGCACGAGAGCGCGGGGTGCCCCGTCGCGGGTGTCAGCGTACGAGCGCAGCCGGTCCACCGCTCCGGGCAGCGCGAACTGGGCCGCGCCCAGCCCTTCGACGAAGTAGCCGCGCCGGGCCGCGCCCCGGTCCTCCAGGGCGGCCAGCACCGGGTACACGGCGGCGAAACCGCCGGGCTGGTTCTCGGCGGCGACCGCGCCCCGGATCACCACGCCGTAGCGTTCCAGCAGCGCGTCGGCCAGTGCCGCGGCCCGCGCGGTCGGGTCGGTGTCCCGCTCACCGAGCGCGTGCCAGCGGCCTGCCGCGGCGGGCAGGTGCGCCGGTCCCCGGGCGGCGGCCAGGGAGCGGCCCCCGGTCAGGCTGGGCCGCCGGTAGCGGGCCCGGCCGGGGGTGGGCTTGGCCCGGTGCGCGCCGCCGCCGGACAGCCTCGCCCGCACCGGGGCGAGCGTGTCGTTGCCGACCAGCCCGGCCCAGACCAGGTCCCACAGCGCGGACAGCAGCTCGTCGTGCTCGGCCTCGATCTGGTCGGCGAGCTGCCGGAAGAACAGCGCGCCCCCGCCGAGCGCGCCCAGCAGAGCCTCGTGCACCCCGGTCTGGGCGAGTTCGGTGGGCGGGGGCAGCAGCAGCGGAGCGGCGTCGGCGAAGGCGAGCACGATCCAGCCGTCGTTGCCGCCGATCGGCCCCGCACCGGCCCACACGACCTCACCGGTGGCGCACAGCTCGTCCAGATAGGAGGGCCGGTAGTCGGCGACGCGCGCGGGCAGCACGAGGCGTTCCAGGGCCGAGGCGGGCACGGGCACGCCCTGGATCTGGTCGATGGCGGCGGCGACCGCGTCGATGCCCTCGCTGCGCCGCCCGATGTGCTGCCAGGCGGGCAGGAAGCGCCCGAGCACGTCCGGCGGCACCGGCTCGATCTCCTTGCGCAGCGCGGCCAGGCTGCGTCGCCGCAGGGTGCGTAGCACCTCCGCGTCGCACCACTCGATGAAGCCGCCGTCGGAGGACGCGGTGAACTCGCCCTGCACCAGCCGTCCCGAGGCGGACAGCCGCCGCAGCGTGTGCTCGACCACCGCCACGCCCAGCCCGAACCGGATCGCGCAGTCGTCGGCCCGGAACGGGCCGTGGGTGCGCGCGTACCGGCCGATCAGGTCGAGCAGGGGGTCGGCGACGGCGGCGGTGTACGCGGCGGGCAGGCCGGGCGGCAGGGCCACGCCGAGGGCGTCGCGGTAGCGGCCGGCGTCCTCGGCGATGATGTAGCGCTCCTGACCGGCGACCCGGACCGCCAGGACACGGCCGGTGCGGGCCAGCTCGTCGAGCCAGGCGGGCTCCACGCCGCGTTCGGTCAGCTCGTCGGGGGACAGGTCGCCGAGCTGGCGCAGCATCTCGACGGTGTCCTCGGCGTCGCGCACCCGCCGGTCGGTCCAGCGCAGCCGCAGCGCGGTCGCCTCGATGACCGCCGGGTCGAGCAGCTCGCGCAGCTCCACCCGGCCCAGCAGCTCCCCGAGCAGCGTCGGGTCCAGGGAGAGCGCGGCCGCCCGGCGCTCGGCCAGCGGGGTGTCCTCGCCGTACAGGAACGCGCCCACGTAACCGAACAGCAGCGAGCGGGCGAACGGCGACGGCTGCGGGGTGGCCACCTCGATCATGCGGATCCTGCGGGCGGCGATGTCGCGCATCATCGCCGACAGCGACGGCAGGTCGAACACGTCGCGCAGGCACTCCCGGGCCGCCTCCAGGGTCACCGGGAAGTCCGGGTACTCCCGGGCCACGTCGAGCAGCTGGGCGGCGCGCTGGCGCTGCTGCCACAGCGGCTGCCGCCGGCCCGGGTCGCGGCGCGGCAGCAGCAGCGAGCGGGCCGCGCACTCGCGGAACCGGGACGCGAACAGCGCCGACCCGCCGACCGTCTCGGCGACCAGCGGCTCGATCTCGTCGGCGTCGAAGGCGAACAGGTCCGCGCCCGGCGGCTCCTCGGCGGTCTCCGGCAGCCGGATCACGATGCCGTCGTCGGCGGCGTGCACCTGCGCGTCGACGCCGTAGCGTTCCCGCAGCCGCTGCCCGATGGCCAGCGCCCACGGCGCGTTGACCGGCGCGCCCAGCACGTTGTGCAGCACGATGCGCCAGTCGCCCAGCTCGTCGCGGAAGCGCTCGACCAGCACGGTCCGGTCGTCCGGCAGGTGCCGGGTCGCCGCCCGCTGCTCCTCCAGGTAAGCCGTGAGGTTGCCCACGGCGGACGGGTCGAGGTTGTCGAATCCGGACGGGTTGCGCAGGAAGGCCCCCAGCGCCTTGCCGAGCGCGACGGGCCGCCCCGCCTGGTCGCCCTTCCAGAACGGCAGCCGGGCGGGCTGGCCCGGGGCGGGGGAGACCAGCACCCGGTCGGGCGTGATGTCCTCGATGCGCCACGAGCTGGTGCCCAGCGCGAAGACGTCGCCGACGCGGGACTCGTACACCATCTCTTCGTCCAGCTCGCCGACCCGTGACGCCTTCTCCGACCCGGCCAGGAACACGCCGAACAGGCCGCGGTCGGGGATGGTGCCGCCGGAGGTGACCGCCAGTCGCTGGTTGCCGGGGCGGCCGGTGAGCCGGTCGGCCGCGCGGTCCCAGACGATGCGCGGGCGCAGCTCGGCGAAGGCCGTCGACGGGTAGCGCCCGGCCAGCATGTCCAGCACCGCGTGCAGGGCCGACTCGGGCAGCGCCGCGAACGGCGCGGCCCGGCGCACCAGGGCCGCCAGCTCGGCGACGGTCCACTCGTCCAGAGCCGTCATCGCCACGATGTGCTGTGCGAGCACATCAAGGGGGCTGTGCGGGAAGGTCAGCGGCTCCAGCTTGCCGCCGGTCATCCGGCCCGCGACCACGGCGCAGGACAGCAGGTCGCCGCGGTGCGTCGGGAACACCACGCCGCGCGAGACCGCGCCGACCTGGTGCCCGGCGCGACCGACCCGCTGCAGCCCGGCGGCCACGCTGGGCGGCGCGCCGACCTGCACGACCAGGTCGACCGCGCCCATGTCGATGCCGAGTTCGAGGCTGGAGGTGGCGACCACGGCGGGCAGCCGCCCGGACTTCAGCTCCTCCTCGATCTGCTTGCGCTCCTCCTTGGACACCGAGCCGTGGTGCGCGCGGGCGATCTGCGGCGCGGCCCCGTACGACGCGCCGGACTGGGCCATGATCTGCGCGGGCGGCGGCACCGCCGTGACCAGCCGCTCGGCCGCCAGTTCGTTGAGCCGGGCGCAGAGGCGCTCCGCGCCGCGGCGGGAGTTGGTGAAGACGATGGTGCTGCGGTGCTCGCCGATCAGCTCGTACACCCGCTCCTCGACCGCGGGCCAGATCGAGGCCCGGCGCGGGCCCTCGTCGTCGGCGTGGCCCTCGTCGAGCGCGGTCATGTCCTCGACCGGCACCTCGACGCTGACCTCGATGGTCTTGGCGGACTTCGGCTGCACCACGCGCACCGGCGCGGCCCCGCCCAGGAACTGCGCCGCCGCCTCGACCGGCTCGACCGTCGCCGACAGCCCGATCCGCTGTGCCGGTCCGGCCAGCAGCGCGTCCAGCCGCTCCAGGGACAGCGCCAGGTGCGCGCCGCGTTTGGTGCCGGTGACCGCGTGCACCTCGTCGACGATCACCGTCTCCACGCCGCGCAGCGACTCCCGCGCCTGGGAGGTGAGCAGCAGGAACAGTGACTCGGGGGTGGTGATCAGGATGTCCGGCGGCCGCCGGTTGAAGGTGCGGCGTTCCTCCGTGGGTGTGTCGCCCGTACGCATGCCGACCGTGATGTCCGGTTCGGGTAGCCCGAGGCGGGCCGCGGCGTGCCGGATGCCGGTGAGCGGGGTGCGCAGATTGCGCTCGACGTCCACGGCCAGGGCCTTGAGCGGGCTGACGTAGAGCACGCGGCAGCGCCGGGTGGGGTCCTCGGGCAGGGGCTCGTGGGCCAGCCGGTCCAGCGCCCACAGGAACGCCGCCAGGGTCTTGCCGGAGCCGGTCGGGGCCACGACCAGGGCGTGGTCACCGGCGCTGACGGCTTTCCAGGCGCCCGCCTGGGCCGGAGTGGGGGCGGCGAAGGCCGCGTCGAACCAGGCCTGCGTGGCAGGGCCGAACGGGGCGGCGGGCGTGTCCATCACCGCCCATCCTGCCCTCCGCCACCGACAATCGCCTGGCACACCTACGCGGTCTCGTCCGGGTGATGCCGCAGGTGAGGCGTTAACCACACGCTCCGCGCGGGTAGGCCCAGTCAATGAGACGGTTTCGTTGGGAGTCTTGCCCGGATGCGCCCGAATCACGTACCGTCTTGCTCACGATGAGTAGTCCATCGAACACGGTGTGCGGAGGGTGAGCATGACCGAACGACAGACCACACCGGCAGTCGACAGGAAGAACAGCCGCCACGAATCGGACGTCCTGCTGCGCCAGCTCGACGGGCACCTCGCCCGGCTGCAGGCGGGCCAGTCCCAGTCCCAGCACTCCGGCCACGAGTTGGCCCTGGCCGAGCGCATCGCGGCGCACCTGCGCCAGCTGATCCGCGACACGGTGCGTGCCAGCGCCGTCGACCGGGCCCGCGTGCGCGCGGCCGTGCACTACTTCGTCGTGCGCAACCGCGACGCCCGGCACCCGCACACGCACGTGCGCCCCGCGCACGTCGACGTGTGGGTGGTCAACGACATCATCCGCGACCTCGGCCGCCACGACCTGCTGATCCCGGAGCCGGCCATCGCCTGAGCCCCGCCCGCCCCGCCGACGCGCGACCGGCCCTGAGCCGACCGCCGTTTTTTGTGGACGTCGGCGTCCCGTCGCTTATAGACGTTGGCCTATCACGTCGACTTCGATCGCCGAACTTTCGATGTGGTAGGCCGACGTCTTTTTTGTGTACGGGGTCGCGGCGGCCGCGTGGCCGATCGTGGTGCGGTCGGAGTGCGCGGGGTGGGTCAGGTCACGGACGAGGTGGCGAGTTTGACGCCGAAGCCGATGAACAGTGCGCCGATGGCGCTGGTGCCGGCCGCGGCCAGTCTGCGCCGACTGCGGAACGCGGCGGCCAGCCGGTTGCCGCTGAAGATGAGCGCGCTGAGGTAGAGCGCGCTGCAGATCTGCACGATGATCGCCAGCAGCAGGAACGACACGGCGGGGTACGCGTACCCCGGGTCGACGAACTGGATGAAGAACGAGACGAAGAACAGGATCGCCTTCGGGTTCATCAGGCTGATCGTGAACGCCCGCCGGAACGCGTTCTCGGCCCTGGGCTCGACCTCCGGGGCGGGTGTGGCCGCCTGGCCCGCGGCCCGGTTGCGCCAGCCGCGGATCGCGCCGTACAGCATCTTCACGCCGACGAAGCCGAGGTAGGCGGCACCGGCGTACTTGACGACCATGAACAGCGCGGGCACGGCGCGCAGCAGCGAGGCCATGCCCGCGGCGGAGACCAGCATGAGCACACCGTCGCCGCAGAAGACACCCATCGCGCCGCGGTAGCCCTGGCGTACGCCGCGCCGGGCCGCGACGGCGAGCACGTACAGCGAGTTCGGGCCGGGCAGCAGGACGATCGCGATCGTGCCGAGCACGTAGGTGTAAAGGTCGGTAACGCCGAGCATGCCTTACATCCTCTCGTGGTCGCTGCTGTCACAGCGTCGTCCGATAGGCCATCTCGGCACGTGCTTTACGTCACCGCTGAGCCCGTCCCCTCGCCTCGGCCCCTACGAGCGCCACCGCAGACCTTGACGACCTGTGGTCGCCCTGGCGACCGTGAACCGTCAAGATCTGCCGCTGCCGCTGCCGCTGCCGCTGCCGCTGCCGCTGCCGCTGCCGTGCCGTCGCACCGGCGGAGGGGGAACTGGAAGGCCTGCTCGCGGCGGGTGTGGCGTTAAGAAGGTGCCCTTCCTCTACGCGGAGCGATGTGAAGGTGCCCTTCCTTCGAGGTGGCGGCGGGCGGTGGGCCAGTCGGCGGCGAGCATGGAGAAGGTGACGGTGTCGCGCCACTGGCCGTCGTGGTGCATGCGGTGGTGGCGGAGGACGCCTTCGCGTTGCGCGCCGAGGCGGGCGATGGCGGCCTGGGAGCGCAGGTTGTTGTGGTGGGTGTGCCATTCGACGCGCTCGGCTCCGAGGACGTCGAAGGCGCGTTCGAGAAGGAGCAGCTTGGACTCGGTGTTGACGCCGGTGCGCCAGGCCTGGCGGCCCAGGAAGGTGTGGCCGATGCCGAGCTGGCGCTGCACCGTGTCGATGGCGTAGTACGAGGTGGTGCCGAGGATCTCGCCGGTGGCGGTGGCGCGCTGCACCCACGGGACCCGGTCGCCGCGGGCCTGCATGGCCAATGCGTCGGAGACGACGGCGGCCATCTCCTCGCGGTTGCGCGGAGCGGGCTTGTACAGCCAGCGCCAGACCTCCTCGTCGTTGCCGGCGGCGGCGTACAGGCCGTCGACGTGCGACATGTCCAGCGGCTCCAGGGTGACCACGGAGCCGCGCAGGACCGCCGGCTCGTGCCAGGGGCTGCGGTCGGTGCGCAGGTAGGCGGGGGCGGGCACGGTGACGCCGGGCGCGGGTTCGGCCGGGCCGGCGGTGACCCGCAGCGGCAGCACGCCCGCCCAGTACGGCAGGGAAAGGTCTTCCTCGTCGTCGCCGGCGGTGCCGGTGCGGGCGCGCACCGAGACCTCGTCGAGCGGGAGCGCGAGCAGCGCCGTCTGGGCGAGTTCCTTGGCCGACGGGGGACGGGAGCGGGCGGCGTGGCCCTCGCCGATCTTCTCGGCCAGCGCTGTGAAGACGCGCAGCTTCTCCTGCTTGTCGGTGACCAGGGTGGCGGTGCCGTGCGCGATGACCGAGCGGTAGTTGGCGCTGTGGTGGAACTGCGAGCGGGCCAGCACCAGGCCGTCCAGGTGGGTGACGCAGGCGGCGACGCGCAGGCCGGAGCGCGCCTGCAGGCCCATCCGGCCGCCGCTGGAGCCGTGCAGGTAGAGCGTGTCGTCGACGCGTACGTGCAGGGTGGGCAGCGCCCGGGGCTCGCCGTCGAGCACGAAGGAGAGGGTGCAGTGCCAGGCTTCGTCGAGGATCGCGTGCGCGGCGCTGCGCTCGTAGGACATGCGCTCGCGCATCCGCAGTGCGGTGGTGCGCGAGGTCTGCGGGTAGGTGGTCACGCCCGCCTCCTTGACTCGAATAATGTATTAGTACATACTTGCCTTTGTGACAGTACGATATCCGATCACCGGGGGCACGGCAACGGCGATCGCGTCCTGCGTCGAGGAGGGTGTACGCCGCGGCGCGCTCACGCCCGGGGAAGCGCTGCCCAGCGTGCGCGCGCTGGCCGCGGAGCTGGCGATCAGCCCGGCCACCGTCTCCGCCGCCTACCAGCGGCTGCGTGACCGGGGCATCGTGGTGACCGCGGGCCGCCACGGCACCCGGGTGCGCCCGGTGACCCCGATCGCGACCGGCCGGGCGGCGCGCGTCGTGCCCGAGGGCGTACGCGACCTGTCCGACGGCGAGCCGAATCCGGCCCTGCTGCCCGCACTCGCCCCGGTGCTGCGGCGCGTGGCGGACTCGTTCGCCGCCGGTGCGGCCGCGCTGCGCTACGCCGACGGCGGGCCGCTGCCGGAGCTGCTCGAACAGGCCCGCACGCGGTTGACGGGGTTGCCGGACGGTGCGGCGTACACCCTGGTCAATGGGGCTTTGGACGGGATCGACCGGCTGTTCGGCGCACGGCTGCGGCCCGGCGACAGAGTGGCCGTGGAGGATCCCGGCTGGGCTGCGCTGCTGCACCTGATCGCGGCACACGGCCTGGTGCCGGTGTCCATGCCGGTCGACGACGACGGGCCGCTGCCGGACGGGGTGCGCGCGGCCGTCGCGGCCGGCGTCCGCGCCGCGGTTATCACGACGCGGGCGCAGAACCCGACCGGCGGCGCGGTGGGCGCCGAGCGGGCGGCGCGACTGCGGCCGCTGCTGCGCGACGTGTTCGTGATCGAGGACGACCACGCCGGGGAGCTCGCGGCGGTGCCGTCGCACCCGGTCGCCGGCGGGTCGCACTGGGCCTACGTGCGCAGCGCCAGCAAGCCGTACGGCCCCGACCTGCGCTGTGCGGTGCTCGCCGGGGACCCGGAGACGGTGTCGCGGGTGGAGGGGCGGCTGCGGCTCGGGCCGGGCTGGGTGTCCGGGCTGCTCCAGCGGACCCTGCTGGAGTTGTGGCGGGACCCGGCGGCGCGGCGGGCGGTGGCGGCGGCCGGGCGGGTGTACGACGAGCGCCGGGACGCCCTGGTCGCGGCGTTGAGCCGGCGGGGAGTGGCGGCGAGCGGGCGGACCGGGATCAACGTGTGGGTGCCCGTGCCCGACGAGACCGGGGCGGTGACGGCGCTGCGGGACGCCGGGTTCGCGGTGGCCCCGGGGCACGTGTTCCGCACCGCCGCCGGGCCCGGGATCCGGATCACGATCGCGACGCTGCGCGCCGAGGAGGTGGAGCCGCTGGCCGCGGCCGTGGCCAGCGCCGTGCTCCCGGCTCAGGGCGCGGTGCTGCGCTGACCCGGCTTGTCATCGACGTCGGCCTATCACATCGACTCCGATCGACGGAAACTCGATGTGATGGGCCGACGTCGGTTCAAAAGCGGGCGGTCAGCCGAAGAGGTCCTCGAAGAAGGACTCCTGGTGCTTGTGCTTCTTGTGGTGGCCGTGGCCGTGGTCGTCAGAGCGGTGCTGGTCGTGGCGGGGGTATGACGAGTCGTGGTGGCCGTGCTGCTGCGGGGGCGGCGGCGGGGCCTGCTGCCGGCTGCCGTGCCAGGCGTTCTCGGCCGCGGTCAGCCGCTCCAGCTCGCCGCGGTCGAGGAAGATGCCGCGGCAGTCGGTGCACTGGTCGACGGTGACGCCGTTGCGCTCGTACTGCCGCATCTGTCCGTGGCATTTCGGGCATGTCATCTGCATGCGCCCGAGCCTAGCGAGTCGCGTCCAGAGTCGATCATGGGTAATCCGCGGGCCGGGAGCCGGGCCGGGCCGTACGGTGGCGGCATGACGACGTTGCACGGCGAGCGGGTCACGCTACGGCCGGCCGGCCCGGAGGACGTGGACGGCCTCGCCGCGATCCGGGCCACGCCGGAGGTCCGCGTCCGGTGGCAGGGCGAGGATCTCGCCGCGGAGATCAAGGACGACCTGGCCGATCCCGATCTCGAACTGCTGGCGATCGAGCACGAGGGGCGGGTCGTCGGCGCCATCCAGTGGCACGAGGAGACCGACGCCATGTACCGGCACGCGGGCATGGACCTGTACCTCGACCCCGTGGTGCACGGCCGCGGCCTGGGCTCCGACGCGGTGCGCACCCTGTCCCGGCACCTGATCCACGAGCTGGGGCACCACCGGCTCGTGATCGACCCGGCCGCGGACAACACCGCGGCCATCGCCTGCTACGCCAAGGTCGGCTTTCAGCCGGTGGGCGTGATGCGCCGGTACGAACTCGGCCCCGACGGCTCCTGGCACGACGGCCTCCTGATGGATCTGCTCCCCGACGACCTGCGCTAGGGGCGACCGGCCGGGGGCGGGGCGGCGCGGACGGGCGCGGTCGGGCAAGGTAGAGCAAGCGCCCACACCCCTTACGCCCCCGGGAGCCCCTCATGACGTCCGCCGTCGCCGCGTACAGCGCGGTCCAGGCCAGGACCATCCGCCTGCTCATGGTCGTCGAGGTCGTCAGCGGTCTGGGCGTGGCCATGGGCATCTCGGTCGGTGCGCTGCTCACCAGGGCGATGGCGGGAACCGCCCTGTCCGGGGTGGCGCAGAGCGCGGCGGTCGTCGGCGGCGGGGTGCTGGCCGTGCCGGCCGCGGCCCTGATGAGCCGGTACGGCAGGCGGCCCGGCCTGGCCCTGTGCTACCTCACCGGCGCGGTCGGCGGCGTGGCGGTGCTGGCCTCGGCGACGCTCGACTCGATCCCGCTGCTGTTCGTCGGCTTCTTCCTGTTCGGCGCGGGCAGCACGGCGAAGCTGCAGTCCCGCTACGCAGCGACCGACCTGGCCGAGCCGCAGCGCCGGGGCCGTCAGCTGTCGCTGGTGGTGTGGTCGACCACGTTCGGCGCGGTGGTCGGCCCGAACCTGGCCGCCCCGCTGGGTGGTTCACTGTCCCGCTTCGGCATCCCCGAGCTGGCCGGCCCGTTCGCCTTCGCCTCCGTGTCGTTCCTGATCAGCGCCTTGCTGCTCACCCTGTTCCTGCGCCCCGACCCGCTGCTGCTGGCGCAGACCGCGGCCGGTGTACGCACCCCGGTCGGCCAAACCCCGGCGACTGCCGGAGCGGCGCTGCCCACGGGCGCGGCGCCGACCGGTGGCCCGGCGGTCGCCGCGGGTGCAGCGGCCGGTGGCGTCGCGGCGGCGGCCGGGGAGGGCACGGCCGACAGGGTGGCGGGCGGCAGCACAGCCGAGCGGCACACGCTGGGCTCGGCGGCGCGGGCGGTGCTGGCCTCGCCGGCCGCCCGGCTGGGCATGACCGCGATGGCGCTGGGCCACCTGGTCATGGTCGCGGTGATGGCGATGACGCCGGTGCACATCGGCGAGACCCACAGCGCTCCGGACACGCTGCGCATCGTCGGCTTCGTGCTGAGCGTGCACGTGGCCGGCATGTACGGCCTGTCGCCCGTGGTGGGCTGGCTCACCGACCGGGTGGGCCGGGTGCCGGTGATCCTGGGCGGGGTGGCGCTGCTCATCGCCGCGTGCGCACTCGCCGCGACCGCGGGCCACGACACGGCGCTGCTCACGGTGGCGCTGCTGACCCTGGGGCTCGGCTGGTCCGGGACCATGGTGGCCGGCTCGACGCTGTTCACCGAGTCGCTGCCGGCGGCGGTCAAGCCCCGCGCGCAGGGGCTTTCCGATCTGGTGACCGGCCTGTCCGGGGCGACCGCCGGGGTGCTGTCCGGGGTCGTGGTCGAGCTGTCCGGGTACGCGGTGCTCGCCCTGCTCGCCGCGCTGGCCACGATCCCGCTGATCGCGCTGGCGCTGCGGCCCTCCACGCTCGCCGCCGTGAAGGTGGCAGACTAGCCCGATGCGACGGACCGACTTCTACGAACGGCTGACCGAGGTCTTCGGCCCGACCTACGCCGCCAGCGTCGCCGCTGACCAGGTGCTGCCGCAGCTGGGCGGGCGGACGATCGACACCGCCCTGGCCGACGGTGAGGAAGTGCACGTGATCTGGCGTGCCGTGTGCGACCAGTACGCCGAACGGGTGCCCGGCCGCCTCCGCTGACCCGTATGCGTGTGCGAGCACACCTACGGCGTGGCAGGATGGCGCTCGTACACGTGTTCGGCTATCGTCCACAACCAGTGCTTGTGCATGCCGTGGTTGTCCACAGGCCCGGCGTGCCCGTATCGCCTTTGTCGGACCCAGCGCCTAGCGTGTCGGCGTGACGAAGAAGGCTGCGAAGTCGGCGACTGACAGTGCCCTAAAAGAGGTGGCGACGAAGATGGCGGCTAACCCCGATAAGAGCAAGGCTCTCGACCTGGCGCTCGCCCAGATCGACAAGCAGTTCGGCAAGGGCTCGGTGATGCGCCTCGGCGAGCGGCCGCAGGTGCAGATGGCGATCATCCCCACCGGCTCGATCGCGCTGGACGTGGCGCTGGGCATCGGCGGCCTGCCGCGCGGGCGCATCGTCGAGATCTACGGCCCGGAGTCCAGCGGCAAGACCTCGCTGGCCCTGCACGCGATCGCGAACGTGCAGCGCTCCGGCGGCATCGCGGCGATCATCGACGCCGAGCACGCCCTCGACCCGGAATACGCCAAGGCCCTCGGCGTCGACACCGACGCCCTGCTGGTCTCCCAGCCGGACACCGGTGAGCAGGCGCTGGAGATCGCGGACATGCTGGTCCGCTCCGGTGCGCTGGACCTGATCGTGATCGACTCGGTGGCGGCGCTGGTGCCCCGCGCCGAGATCGAGGGTGAGATGGGCGACAGCCACGTCGGTCTGCAGGCGCGTCTGATGAGCCAGGCGCTGCGCAAGATGACCGGTGGCCTGCACAGCTCGAACACCACCGCGATCTTCATCAACCAGCTGCGCGAGAAGATCGGCGTCATGTTCGGCAGCCCGGAGACCACCACCGGTGGCAAGGCGCTGAAGTTCTACGCCTCGGTGCGCATGGACATCCGCCGCATCGAGAGCCTGAAGGACGGCACCGAGGTCGTGGGTAACCGCACCCGCGTCAAGGTGGTCAAGAACAAGGTCGCCTCGCCGTTCAAGCAGGCCGAGTTCGACATCATGTACGGCAAGGGCATCTCGCGTGAGGGTTCGCTGATCGACGTGGGCGTCGAGCAGAACATCATCCGCAAGGCCGGTGCCTGGTACACGTACGAGGGCGACCAGCTGGGCCAGGGCAAGGAGAAGGCGCGCGAGTTCCTCAAGGAGAACCCGGACGTCGCCGCCGAGATCGAGAAGAAGATCCTGGAGAAGCTGGGCGTCGGCCAGTCGAGCGTGTCGGACGCCGCGGGCGGCCCGGCGCTGCCGCCGGTCGACTTCTGATCGACGCCTGAGAAGCCGACGAACCCATGACGGGACGACGCCGCGGTGCGCGCACCGGCCGGGGATGGGACGCGAAACCGCCCGCCCCGGCCCGGCCCGCGCGCCCCGGCGACGACGGCATGGGCCCGTCGGACGGTGCGGAGCTCGTGGACGACGGGTCACCGCGAGCCGAGCGGGCCGCGAAGCGGCAGGCGCAGCGCGACCCGCACGAGGTCGCGCGGGAGATCTGCCTGCGCCAGCTCGCGGTGCGGCCGCGCACCCGGGCGGAGCTGGCCGCCGCGATGCGGGCCAAGGACGTCGCCGACGAGGTCGCCGAGGCGGTGCTCGACCGCTACGACGAGGTCGGCATGATCGACGATGCGGCGTTCGCGCGGGCCTGGGTGTCCAGCCGCCATCACGGCAAGGGGCTGGCGTCCCGGGCACTGGGTCAGGAGCTGCGGCGGCGCGGCGTGGACGCCGAGGTGGTCACCGAGGCGCTGGCCGAGCTCGACGACGAGACCCAGGCGCAGACGGCGTACGAGCTGGCGGTGCGCAAGCTGCGCACGACGCGCGGCGAGCCGGACGCGGTGTTCCGGCGGGTGGTGGGCGCCCTGGCGCGCAAGGGCTACCCGGGCGGGATCGCGGTGCGTGCCGTGAAGGACGCCCTGGCCGCGCGCAGTGCCGAGGACGCGGAGCTGGCGGAGCTGCTCGACCCCGATCTTTTCGACACGCCGGAGCAGTGATTTTCTCGGCCTTCGGTCGGGTTCGCGACACGCCCGGCGCGGCGTGGGTTCGCCGGTCAGGTCACGGTTCGGCATCGGTGGGCTGCGTGACAACCGGACACAATGGGCGATGCGTCCGTCTTGGTGTCCGATCATGAGTTCTTGACCGGACCGCCATCGGCAACCTAGCCTCGCAGGAGAGGTATCACCGACCAGTACGTGTTAAACCACACAACATAGAACGTGTAACAGTACGACAACAGTTTTGCCTGGTGAGGATACGCGCAGCCGCTGTACCCCTGCGGCTGTCTACATGTAGTCGCAGCTCAGGGCCGTTGAAGCGGTTCGCGGGCTATGGTGCGCCGGTCGCATCCGCCGAAAGGACGGGTGTCGCCGGGCCGCGCCGTGCGCGTCGTGTGGCGGGTCCGCACATCTGGTCGGGTTGCCTCCGCGCCGGCACCACCGTGTCGGCGGTTCGGAGCGTCAGGAGGCGGCCATGACCGAGTTCGACGGGCGAGTGGCATGACCACGATGGAAGGGCTGCTGCTGGCGGCGATCGTCCTCCTCGCGCTTATGGTGGCGGGGATGCTGGCGGTCGGCGTGCGCCTGGTGCGCCGGCTGGCCGCCCCCACCGCCCCGACCGGTCAGCCGCTGAGCGTGATCGTGGACGACCCGGAGGCCGTGGCCGAGCGCGAGCGCCAGCGCCAGACCCTGGTCGAGCTGCAGAACTCCGTCTCCGACGCGCAGACCGCCCTGGAAGCCGAGCGCCGCTCCGTGGCCGCCGCCCGCGCCGAGGCCACCGCCGTACGCGCCGAGAACGCGGCCGCGAAGGCCGAGGTGACCACCTCCCGGGCCGAGGCGCAGCGGGTGCTGGACGCGGCCCACGCCGAGGCCGACACCGTGCTGCAGCGGGCCCACCGGCAGGCCGAGGAGGACGCCGAGCAGGTCCGCTCGACCGCCCGGCGCACCGGCGAGCGCGAGATCGCGATGCTCACCTCTACCGCCAAGGACCAGGCCGCCGAGGCCGAGCGGCGGTTGCAGCGGCTCGACGAGCGCGAGCGGATGCACGCGGCCGAGGCCGAGCGGCTGGCCGAGCGCGAGCGCCAGAACGTGGAGGAGGCCGAGCGCCTCGCCGAACGCGACCGCCGCATCGCCGCCGCCGAGGCCGAGCTGGCCAAGTGGGAGCTAGGCCTGCAGAGCAAGGAGCAGGAGCTGGCCCAGGCGCAGGAGCAGCGGCGCAAGGAGCTGGAGCGGGTCGCCGGGCTGACCGCCGACGCCGCCAAGAGCGAGCTGGTCGAGACGATCGAGAACCAGGCCAAGCGCGAGGCGGCGCTGCTGGTGCGCGACATCGAGGCCGACGCCCGGTCCACCGGCGAGTCCCGGGCCCGCCACATCGTGGTCGACGCGATCCAGCGGGTGGCCAGCGAGCAGACCGCGGAGAGCGTGGTCAGCGTGCTGCACCTGCCCAGTGATGAGATGAAGGGCCGCATCATCGGCCGGGAGGGCCGCAACATCCGGGCCTTCGAGACCGTCACCGGGGTCAACCTGATCATCGACGACACTCCCGAGGCGGTGCTGCTGTCCTGCTTCGACCCGGTGCGCCGGGAGGTCGGCCGGCTCACCCTGGAGAAGCTGGTCCTCGACGGGCGGATCCATCCGCACCGCATCGAGGAGGTGTACGACGTCGCCCGGTTCGAGGTCGAGCGGATGTGCCAGCGCGCTGCGGAGGACGCACTGGTCGAGGTCGGCATCACGGACATCCACCCGGAACTGGTGACCCTGCTGGGCCGGCTGCGCTACCGCACGTCGTACGGGCAGAACGTGCTCAAGCACCTGGTCGAGACCGCGCACATCGCCGGGATCATGGCCTCGGAGCTGAAGCTGGACCCGGAGCTGATCAAGCGCTCGGCGTTCCTGCACGACATCGGCAAGGCGCTCACCCACGAGGTGGAGGGCTCGCACGCGCTGATCGGCGCGGACGTGGCCCGGCGCTTCGGGGAGAGCGACGAGGTCGTGCACGCGATCGAGGCGCACCACAACGAGGTGCAGCCGCAGACCATCGAGGCCGTGCTGACTCAGGCGTCGGACGCCTGCTCGGGCGGGCGGCCGGGGGCGCGGCGGGAGTCGCTGGAGGCGTACGTCAAGCGGCTGGAGCGCATCGAGGAGATCGCCGGGGCCAAGAGCGGCGTGGACAAGGTGTTCGCGATGCAGGCCGGCCGGGAGATCCGGGTCATGGTGCGGCCCGAGGAGGTCGACGAGATCGGCGCGGCGGTGCTGGCCCGCGACGTCGCCAAGCAGATCGAGGAGGAGCTGACCTACCCCGGTCAGATCCGCATCACCGTGGTCCGCGAGTCCCGCACCACCGAGATCGCCCGCTGAGTGCTGGAACGAAGATCGCCGTTTGTGGTAGAACGCGAGGTCGAGCCTGACGTTCTGACCGCAAACGGCGATCTTGTCGGTGCGAGGGCGGGAGCGGATCAGGCGGCGACGCCGCCGCCCCCGCCGAGGCCGGCCGCGGCCGTCTCGGTCTGGGCGGCGCGAGTCCCCGGGTTGGTGATGCCGCGGCGGTTGGCCCGGCGCTCCAGCAGGTGCGCGATGAGGGTCAGCGTCGCGTTGATCACGATGTAGATGAGCGCCAGCACCATGAAGGTCGGGACCGGGTTGGCGAACACCGCGTAGCTCTTGCTGCCCTCGAGCATCAGCTCGGGGTAGGAGACGATGTAGCCCAGCGCGGTGTCCTTGAGCACGACGACGAGCTGGCTGACGATCACCGGCAGCATGCTGCGGGCCGCCTGCGGGACCAGGATCAGGCGCATGACACCCGACTTGGTGAGCCCGATGCTGTACGCCGCCTCCGACTGCCCCTTGGGCACCGCGCGGATGCCCGCCCGGAACGCCTCGGCCAGCACCGACCCGTTGTACAGGGTGAGGCCGATGACGACCGACCAGAACGGCTCGATGAACGTGCCGAAGACCCAGTAGCCGCCGAACGACAGGAAGAAGATCATCAGCAGCACCGGGACGGCGCGGAAGAACTCCACCACGACGCCCGCGGGCACCCGGATCCAGGCGTGCTCGGAGAGCCGGGCCACGCTGAACACCACGCCGAAGACGAGCGCGAACACCATCGCGGTCGCCGCCGCCTGCAGCGTGCCGAGCAGGCCGGGCACGACGTAGTCCTGCCAGAAGTTCACCGGCACGCCGTTGACGACGACCGTCTCGAAGAACGGCTGCCACTTCTGCCAGGTCCACTGGCCGGTGCTGTCGAAGGCCCGGTAGACGCCGTACAGCCCGGCGATCACCAGCAGCACGAAGACCACGCTGAGCACGCGGTTGCGCAACCGGGCCCGCGGCCCGGGGTGGTCGTAAAGAACGCTGGCGCTCATGCCTTCTCCTCGCTGCGCGATCCGCTCATCGGCGCACCACCAGGCGGTTGGCCAGGGCGCTGAAGGCGTAGCCGACCGGCACCAGCAGGGCCACGAAGGTGAGCGCGAAGATCGCGAAGATCGCGATCGTCTGGTCGCCGTTGTTCTCGATCAGGGTCTTCATCGCGTTGGAGGCCTCGGCGACGCCGATGACGCCGGCGATGGTGGCGTTCTTGGTCAGCGCGATCAGGATGCTGCCCAGCGGGGCCACCACCGAGCGCACGGCCTGCGGCAGGATGATCAGGCGCAGGTTCTGGGCGAACGTCAGGCCCAGCGCGCGGGCCGCCTCGGCCTGGCCGATCGGCACCGTGTTGATGCCGGAGCGGATCGCCTCGCAGACGAACGCGGCCGTGTACGCCGACAGGCCGGTCACCGCCAGCCAGTAGTTGTTGACGTGGATGTCCTCGGAGAACTCCACGCCCACCGCGCTGTAGAGCCCGAAGAAGCAGAACAGGATGATCAGCGTCAGCGGGGTGTTGCGGAACAGGTGCACCCAGCCCGCGCCGACCGCGCGCAGCACCGGCACCGGCGAGACCCGGCAGCCCGCCAGCAGCACGCCCAGCACCAGCGCCAGCAGGGCGGAAGCGCCGGTGAGCTTCAGGATCATCAGGAAGCCGTCGAGATACAGCTCGCGGTTGCCCGGATCGGAGAAGACGTCCATCCCACCTCTTCAGAAAATTCGGTCTTCACGAAAACGGGTGGGACGGGCGGCGTGCGCCCGTCCCACCCGGATGATCACGCGGGGCAGTTGGTCAGCTTGCTGACGTCCAGGGTCGGCGCCGGCGTGCCGCTCTTGCCGAGCGTGGCGTCCCAGGCAGCCTTGTACTCACCGCTGGTGACCGATGCCTTCAGGATCTCGTTGATCTTGGCGCAGCCGGCCTTGTCCTCGAGCTTGAGGCCGATGCCGTAGGGCTCCGAGGAGAACGGCTTGCCGACGACCTTGAACTTGCCCGCGTACTGCGACTGCGCCGCGTAGCCCGCGAGGATGATGTCGTCGGTGGTCACCGCGTCGACGGTGCCGGTGTTCAGGGCCTCGACGCACTTGGAGTACGCGTCGAACTCCTGCAGCTGCACCTTCGGGAACTTCTCCTTGATCCGCTTGGCCGGGGTCGAGCCGGTCACCGAGCAGACCTTCTTGCCGTCCAGGCCCTCCGGGCCGGTGATGGTGGAGTCGGCCTTGACCAGCAGGTCCTGTCCGGCGGTGAAGTACGGGCCGGCGAAGTTGACCTTCTTCTTGCGGTCGTCGTTGATGGTGTACGTGGCCACCACGATGTCCACCTGGCCGGACTGGATGAACGGCTCACGGTTGGCCGACACCGTCGTCACGTAGGTGTTCTTCGCCGGGTCGCCGCCGAGGCCCTTCGCGATGATCTTCGCGATCTCGATGTCGAAGCCCTCGTACGCGCTACCGGTCTGCAGGCCCAGGCCCGGCTGGTCCGCCTTCACTCCGAACTTCAGCGTGCCCGCGGTCGCCTTGCCCACCAGCGGGCTCTCGCCCGACGGGGTGGTCGGGGTCTCCTCGCCGCCGCACGCGGCGACGCCGAGTGCCAGCACGGCCACGGCCGCGGCAGCGGCCAGACGCTTCATACGCATGGAATGTGTCCTCCCTCATCAGCCCGGCCCCACGGTCAGCGGCGCCGGAGTTGCAGCCGCCGTCGGTCACGACGACGGAGTCTCAGTGCTGCAGGACCTTCGACAGGAAGTCCCGCGCCCGCTCGCTCTTCGGGTTGGCGAAGAACTCGGCGGGCGGCGCCTGCTCGACCAGCTGCCCGTCGGCCATGAAGGCGACCCGGTCGGCCGCCGCGCGGGCGAAGCCCATCTCGTGGGTCACCACGATCATGGTCATGCCCTCCTTGGCCAGCGAGGTCATGACGTCCAGCACCTCGCCGACCATCTCCGGGTCCAGTGCGCTGGTCGGCTCGTCGAACAGCATCGCCTTGGGCTGCATGGCCAGCGCGCGGGCGATCGCGGCCCGCTGCTGCTGGCCGCCGGACAGCTGCACCGGCAGCTTGTCGGCCTGGCTGGCGATGCCGACCCGGTCGAGCAGCGCCAGGGCGCGCTCGCGGGCGACGGCCTTGCTCTCGCCGCGCACCTTGACCGGCCCGAGCATGACGTTGTCGAGGATGCTCATGTGCGCGAAGAGGTTGAACGACTGGAAGACCATGCCGACCTCGCTGCGCAGCTTCGCCAGCGCGCGGCCCTCGGCCGGGAGTGGGCTGCCGTCGAAGCGGATGATGCCCGAGTTGATCGTCTCCAGCCGGTTGACAGCGCGGCACAGCGTCGACTTGCCCGAGCCGGACGGGCCGATCACCACGACCACCTCACCGCGGTCCACCGTGAGGCTCACGTCGCGGAGCACGTGCAGGTCTCCGAACCACTTGTTCACCGCGTCCAGCACAATGAGCGGTTCGTGGGACATGCCACCGTCCTTTCGGCGTTCGTACATCGTCGTCCCACCGACCTTAGGGCCGCCGAAGCGACGAGAACGGCGCTGGATGGTCACGACCGGGTAACTTCCCCGGATTCCGTACCCGTGCCCGCGACCGGATACCCTGGTCGATTGAGATGACCAGTCAGCCTGAAACCCAGAGCGGGCCCGCCCGCACCTACGAGGTGCGCACGTACGGGTGCCAGATGAACGTGCACGACTCCGAGCGCATCTCGGGCCTGCTCGACGGAGCGGGATACGTGCGACTCGACCCGGCCGCGGAACCCGGCCGCACCCCCGACGTAGTCGTTTTCAATACCTGCGCGGTGCGCGAGAACGCCGACAACCGCCTCTACGGCAACCTCGGCCACCTGCGCCCGGTCAAGGACAAGCACCCCGGCATGCAGATCGCCGTCGGTGGCTGCCTGGCGCAGAAGGACCAGGGCGAGATCGTCAAGAAGGCGCCCTGGGTCGACGTGGTGTTCGGCACCCACAACATCGGCTCGCTGCCGGTGCTGCTGGAGCGGGCCCGCCACAACGAGCAGGCCCAGGTCGAGCTGCTGGAGTCGCTGGAGGTCTTCCCGTCGACGCTGCCGACCCGCCGCGAGTCGACGTACTCCGGCTGGGTGTCGATCTCGGTGGGCTGCAACAACACCTGCACCTTCTGCATCGTGCCCAGCCTGCGCGGCAAGGAGAAGGACCGCCGCCCCGGCGACGTGCTCGCCGAGGTCGAGGCGCTGGTCGCCGAGGGCGTGCTGGAGGTGACCCTGCTCGGCCAGAACGTGAACACCTACGGGGTGGAGTTCGGCGACCGGCTCGCCTTCGGCAAGCTGCTCCGGGCGACCGGGCAGCTCCAGGACAAGGGGCTGGAGCGGGTGCGGTTCACCAGCCCGCACCCGGCGGCGTTCACCGACGACGTGATCGAGGCGATGGCCGAGACCGGCAACGTGTGCCACTCGCTGCACATGCCGCTGCAGTCCGGATCCGACGCGGTGCTCAAGGCGATGAAGCGCTCGTACCGGTCCGACCGGTACCTGTCGATCATCGAGAAGGTGCGCGCGGCCATGCCGGACGCGGCGATCACCACCGACATCATCGTGGGCTTCCCGGGCGAGACCGACGCGGACTTCGAGGAGACGCTGCGGGTGGTGCGCGAGTCGCGGTTCGCGAGCGCGTTCACCTTCCAGTACTCGATCCGGCCCGGCACGCCCGCCGCGACCATGGACGGCCAGGTGCCCAAGGCGGTGGTGCAGGAGCGCTACGAGCGGCTCGTCGCCACCCTGGAGGAGATCACCTGGGCGGAGAACAAGAAGCTGGTCGGGCGCGAGGTCGAGGTGCTCGTCGCGGTCGGCGAGGGCCGCAAGGACCAGGCCACCGGGCGGATGTCGGGGCGGGCCCGGGACGGTCGGCTCGTCCACTTCGCGGTCGCGCCGGAGCAGTCCGCGCTGGTCCGGCCGGGCGACATCGTGCACGCCGTGGTCGACTACGCCGCACCGCACCACCTGAACTGCGACGGTGCGCTGGTGTCGCACCGGCGCACCCGGGCGGGGGACGCGTACGAGGCGGGACGGGTGGCGCGTACCGCTGGAGTGATGCTCGGCCTGCCCACCATCGGCCGCCCGCCCGCCCAGCCGGCCCCGGCCGACTCGGCCTGCTCCACCTGCTGACCCCGGTTCTGCACCGGAAGATCGCTGTTTGTGGGCGAAAGCTGCGGTTCAACCGCAGATCTTGACCCGAAACGGCGATCTTCGCCGGCGACCGCAGCGCCACACCCGCAGCCACCGTTAAGAAGGGCACCTTCTACATCGCATAGCGATGGGAAGGTGCCCTTCCTTTGTCCGAAACGCGGGGGTGAGCTGCGACGACGATTCACGAAACGCCGGTAGGTCCGAATCCGGGTAGTCTCGGCGAAATCAAGTAATCTGTCGTGGTTTTTCCTCCATCTCCCCGGGAGACCGCATGCGAACAGGTGTTTGGCTGGTCGGTGGGCGGGGGTCGGTCGCCGTCACCAGCATCGTCGGAGCAGTCGCGCTGCGCGCGGGGCTCGCCGAGCCCACCGGGTGCGTCACGGAACTGCCGCAGTTGCGCAGCCCCGCCCTGCCGGCCCTGGCCGACCTGGTGTTCGGCGGGCACGACGTGGTCGCCACCCCGATCCTCAAGAAGGCCGACGCGCTCGCCGACGCGGGCGTGCTGCCCGGCCGCCTGGTCACCGCGCTGCAGCCGGAGCTGGCCACGCTGGACGCCGAGGTGCGTCCCGCGCCGCGCGGTGCGACCCAGGCCGAGACGGCCGCGCTGGTCGCCGCCGACATCGACGAGTTCCGCCGCCGCCACGAACTGGGGCGGGTCGTGGTCGTCAACGTGTCGTCCACCGAGCCCGCCGCCGAGCCGCACGAGGCGCACGCCGCGCTCGACGTGCTGCGCGAGGCCCTGCGCGGCCCGACGCCGGTGCTGCCGCCCAGCTCGCTGTACGCGTACGCGGCGTTCACGGCCGGGTGCTCGTACGTCGACTTCACCCCGTCCACCGGGGCCCGGCTGCCCGCGCTGGCGCAACTGGCCCACGAGCGCGGGGTGCCGTACGCCGGGCACGACGGCAAGACGGGGGAGACCCTGGTCAAGTCGGTGCTCGCGCCCATGTTCGCGATGCGGGCGCTCGCCGTGCGCAGCTGGTCCGGCGCGAACCTGCTGGGCGGCGGTGACGGGGCCAACCTGGCCCAGCCAGCGCCGAACGCGGCCAAGGCCGCCAGCAAGCAGCGGGTGCTCGCCGAGACGCTTGGCTACCAGCCGCAGGGCGACACCCGCATCGAGTACGTCGAGGACCTGGGCGAGTTCAAGACCGCCTGGGATCTGGTCACCTTCCGCGGCTTCCTCGGCACCGCGATGCGGCTGGAGTTCAGCTGGCACGGCTGCGACTCGGCGCTGGCCGCCCCGCTGGTGCTGGACCTGGTCCGGCTCACCGCCGCCGCGCACCGCGCCGGGCGCAGCGGCCCGCTGCCGGAGCTGGCGTTCTTCTTCAAGGACCCGCTCGGCGACGTCGAGCACGGGCTGAGCGCCCAGTTCGAAGCGCTGGTCCGCATGGTCGAGGGCCTGGCGTGACCGCGCTGACCGAGGCGCAGCGCGCTGCGGCACTGCCCGCCGCCCGCGCCATGCGCGCCGCGCAGGGCCAGCGCCACCCGGCCCGCCCCGCCGACCCCCGCCAGTCGTCGGCGCGGCAGGCACCATCTTCGGATCTTGTGCACTTGATGTCGCCAGGACGACACGAACTGCACAAGATCCACCGCAGCGGCACGGCTGCCGCACCGAGGCGGGCGTCAGGAGCTGATGGGTACCCCGCGGCGGCGACGATGCGGGACCGCGGCCCCGGCGCACAGGCTGGAAGCGCTGTCGAGAGCGGAGCCGGCACGGGCGGAGACGCCCGCTCTCGCGCTGGGCGCTGGGCTGCCACGATCCGGGATGTGGCCGAGCTGGTGCGGGCGCCAGCCGCACTCTCGGTGCCCGGGGACGTGATCGCCGGGGCCGCTGCGGCCGGGACGCTCAACCGGCGCACGCCGGGGCTCGCCGCGGCGTCGGTGTGCCTGTACTGGGCGGGCATGGCGGCCAACGACTGGGCCGATCGGGAGCTGGACGCCGTCGAGCGGCCGGAGCGGCCGATCCCCAGCGGGCGGGTGTCGCCCCGGGCCGCGCTGGGCCTGGCCGCCGGGCTCACCGCCGCTGGGGTGGGTCTGGCCGCGTGGGCGGGCGGCCGCCGAGGGCTGGCCACGGCCGTGCCGCTGGCGGCGACCGTTTGGGCGTACGACGTGAAAGCCAAGAACACCGCGGCAGGACCGGCCGTGATGGCCGCCTGCCGGGGGCTGGACGTGCTGCTCGGCGCGTCGGGCGGGCGGGCCGTGAAGGCGGTCCCCGCGGCGCTGACCGTCGCCGCGCACACGTACACCGTGACCGCGCTGTCGCGGCGTGAGGTGTCCGGCGCGGACGCGACGCTGCCGGTGGCCACGCTCGCCGGCACGGTCGCCGTCGCCGCGACCGCCGCCGGGGCCAGCCGCCGCAAGGGCTGGCGCGCGGTGCTGCCGGTGGCGCTGGCCGGCTGGTACCTGACCCACTACGGCCGGGCGCAGGCCCGCGCCGCCGCGCAGCCGGACGCGGCCCGGGTCCGCGCCGCGGTCGGCTCGGGCATCACCGGGCTGCCCACGTTGCAGGGCACCCTGGCCGCGCGCACCGGGGCCGGGGTCACCGGGCTCGCCCTCGCCGCTCTCGCGCCGCTGGCCCGGCGCCTGGTCCGGAGGATCTCGGCCACATGAACCTGCGTTTCGGCTACGGCACCAACGGCTTCGCCAACCACCGCCTCGGCGACGCGCTGGCCGTGCTCGCCGACCTCGGCTACGACGGCGTCGCGCTGACCCTCGACCACCACCACCTCGACCCGTACGCCCCGGGACTGGCCCGCCGGGTCTCCGGCCTGGCCACCCGCCTGATCGAGCTGGGCCTGTCGGTGGTGGTCGAGACCGGCGCGCGGTACCTGCTCGACCCGCGCCGCAAGCACGCGCCCACGCTGCTGCACGACGAGCGCGAGGTCCGGCTGGACTTCCTGCTGCGCGCCGTGTCGATCGCGTCCGACCTGGGCGCGGAGGCGGTATCGTGCTGGTCGGGGGTGCGCCCGCCGTCGGTCGATGCGCAGCTGGCCTGGGACCGGCTGGTCGACGGCTGCGCCCGGCTGACCGAGGCCGCGTCCAAGGCCGGCGTGCCGATCGGCTTCGAGCCGGAGCCGGGCATGTTCGTGCAGGACCTGGCGGGCTGGCGGGCGCTGCACCGGGCGCTGGGCATGCCACGCGCGTTCGGGCTGACCCTCGACATCGGGCACTGCCGGTGCCTGGAGCCCGAGCCGGTCGCCGACTGCGTGGCGGCGGCCGCGCCGTGGCTGGTCAACGTGCAGATCGAGGACATGCGCCGGGGCGTGCACGAACACCTGGAGTTCGGCGAGGGCGAGATCGACTTCCCGCCGGTGCTGCGGGCGCTGGCCGACGCCGGATACCGCGGCCTGGTCGGGGTGGAGCTGCCCCGGCACTCGCACGCCGCGCCGGAGGTCGCGCGGCGCTCGCTGACGTTCCTGCGCGCCGCGGCCGGCCAGTCCGGCACCGCCGACCGGACCGCCGCCATGGGGCAGCGGGCGCCGGGGCAGCGCCGCCCGTCCGGGGCCGTGCCCGCGCCCGACGTGCTGCGGGCCGCGCTGGCCGCGGTGGACGACGGCGGCTGGCTGGACGAGGCGCTGCGCCGGGTGGCCGCCGACCCGTCGGTGATCAGCCGGCTGTTCCCGGCCGCGGCCCGCCGCTGCGGGCGCGCCGAACTGGGCGTGCCCGGCTGGACCGCGGACGAGGCGGCCCGCGCGGTGCTGCTGGCCACGCTGCCCGCCGACCGCGCGGCGGTGCAGGCACGGGCGCTCTACCGGCACGGCGACGCCGCCGAGAAGCGGGCGGTGCTGCGCGCGCTGCCGCTGCTGCCGGTCGGCGCGAGCGCGGTCGAGCTGCTGCACGACGCCATCCGCACCAACGACACCCGGCTGGTCGCCGCGGCGCTGGGGCCGTATGCGGCGCACCTGGACGCCGCCGCCTGGCGGCAGGCGGTGGTCAAGTGCGTGTTCATGGGCATCCCGCTGACCTGTGTGGACGACCTGGACCACCGGGCCGACAGCGAGCTCGCCGCGATGCTGGCCGGGGTCGCCGACGAGCGCCACGCCGCCGGGCGCGAGCTGCCCGCCGACGCGGCGGCGCTGCTGGCCCGCCTCAAAGCCGAGAAGGGGATCTGATGCGCATCTTCGACCCGCACGTGCACATGACCTCACGCACCACCGACGACTACGAGGCGATGGCCGCCGCCGGGGTGCGCGCCGTGGTGGAGCCGTCGTTCTGGCTGGGCCAGCCGCGCACCAGCCCCGGCTCGTTCGCCGACTACTTCGACGCGCTGATCGGCTGGGAGCCGTTCCGGGCCGGGCAGTTCGGCATCCGGCACTTCGCCACCATCGCGCTGAACCCGAAGGAGGCCAACGACCCGCGCTGCCGCGAGGTGCTCGAACTGGTCCCGCGCTACCTGGACAAGGACGCGGTCGTCGCGGTCGGGGAGATCGGGTACGACTCGATGACCCCGCTGGAGGACCTGGCCTTCGCCGCGCAGCTCGCGCTGGCCGTCGAGTACGACCTGCCCGCGCTGGTGCACACGCCGCACCGGGACAAGCAGCGCGGCACCCAGCGCAGCCTGGACGTGGTGCGGGAGTCCGGCATCGACCCGGGGCGCGTGGTGATCGACCACCTCAACGAGGTGACCGTGGAGCTGGTCCGCGACACCGGCTGCTGGCTCGGCTTCTCGATCTACCCGGACACCAAGATGTCCCCACCGCGTTTGGTGGAGCTGCTGCGCCGCCACGGCACCGAGCGCATGCTGGTCAACTCCGCGGCCGACTGGGGCCGCTCCGACCCGCTGCTGACCCGGGCCACCGGTGAGGCGATGCTCGCGGCCGGGTTCAGTGACGACGACGTGGACCGGGTGCTGTGGCGCAACCCGGTGGAGTTCTACGGGGCGTCCGGGCGGCTGGACCTGTCCGACGCTGACGCGCCCGCCGACTTCGCCGGGAATTCGATCAAGCGGGGTGGTGCCTGATGCGGCTGTTCCATCCCGACGGGCAGACGGTGCACCTGAGCTACTGCACCAACGTGCACCCGGCCGAGGACCTCGACGGCATCGTCGCGCAGCTCGACACGTACGGCACGGCGATCCGGTCCGAGCTGGACACCGACGTGCTGGGGCTGGGCCTGTGGCTGGCCGCCCCGGCGGCGTCCGCGCTGGCCGCCGAGCCGCACCTGCGCCGGCGGCTGCGGCGCGAGCTGGACGCCCGGCGGCTGGAGGTGGTGACCCTCAACGGGTTCCCGTACCAGTCGTTCCAGGCCGAGGTGGTCAAGCACGCGGTGTACCACCCGGACTGGACCACCCCGGAACGGCTGCGCTACACGCTGGACCTGGCCGTGGTGCTGGCCGACCTGCTGCCCGACGACGCGGTGCGCGGCTCCATCTCGACGCTGCCGCTGGCCTGGCGCGAGCCGTGGGACACCGAGCGCGCCGGGACGGCCGGGCGGGTGCTGGACGAGCTGGCCGACGGCCTGGCCGCGATCGCCGGGCGCACCGGCCGCACCGTGCAGGTCGGTTTCGAGCCCGAGCCCGGCTGCGTGGTGGAGACCACCGAGCAGGCCGCCCGGCTGTGGTCCGGCATGGACGGCGACTGGCTGGGCGTATGCCTCGACCTCGCGCACCTGGCCTGTGCCTGGGAGGAACCGGCCGAGGCGCTGTCCCGGCTGGCCCGCGCCGGACTGCCGGTGATCAAGGTGCAGGTCTCCGCCGCGCTGACCGCCGACGATCCGGTCGCGGCGCAGGCCGTGCTGCGCGGCTACGACGAGCCGCGGTTCCTGCACCAGACCCGCGGCTCGCGTGGCGAGGCCGCCGACGACCTCGGCGAGGCCCTGGACCGGCTGCTGCCGCGCCCGCGCCGCACCCCGCAGCCGTGGCGGGTGCACTACCACGTGCCGCTGCACGCCGAACCGGCCGCGCCGCTCGGCAGCACCCTGCCCGAGCTGCGGGTGGCGCTGAAGGAGCTGTTCGGTGGGCCGACCTCGGGCTGCGACCACGTCGACGTCGAGACGTACACCTGGAACGTGCTGCCGCCCGCGCAGCGGCCGGTGACCTCGGCGCAGCTCGCCGCGGGCATCGCCGCCGAGCTGGCGTTCGCCCGCGACGAGCTGATCGCGCTCGGGCTGGCCCCGGGCGGCCCGACCGCACCGCTGGAGATGATGGAGCTGCAGGAGGTCCGCCCGTGGACACCGTGACCCCGCTGGTCGTGCTCGACGTCGTCGGGCTCACCCCGTGCCTGCTGGAGCACATGCCCCGGCTGCGGGCCGTCGCCGACGCCGGCTTCTCCGCGCCGCTGGGCACGGTGCTGCCCGCGGTCACCTGCTCGGCCCAGTCGACGCTGCTCACCGGTGTCATGCCCGCGCAGCACGGCATCGTCGGCAACGGCTGGTACTTCCGCGACCTGGGCGAGGTGCTGCTGTGGCGGCAGCACCACGCGCTGGTCGGCGGCGAGAAGGTGTGGCAGGCGGCCCGCAAGGCCCGCCCCGGCTACACGGTTGCCAACGTCTGCTGGTGGTACGCCATGGGCGCGGACGTCGACTGGACCGTCACGCCGCGACCGGTGTACCGCGCCGACGGGCGCAAGGAGCCCGACTGCTACACCGACCCGCCGCAACTGCACGACGCCCTCACCGCCGAACTGGGCACGTTCCCGCTGTTCCAGTTCTGGGGGCCGGGCGCGGGTATCGCCTCGACCCGCTGGATCGCGGGGGCCGCCCGGCACATCATGGCCGCGCACGCACCCGACCTGACCCTGGTCTACCTGCCGCACCTCGACTACGACCTGCAGCGCTTCGGCCCGTACGGCCCCGAGGCCGCCGCTGCCGCGAAGGAACTCGACGGCGTGCTCACCCCGCTGCTCGACGACGCCGCCGCGCGCGGGGCCACCGTGGTGGCGCTGTCGGAGTACGGCATCACGCCGGTGCGCCGGCCTGTGGACGTCAACCGGGCCCTGCGCGCCGAGGGCCTGCTGCGCGTGCACACCCAGGCCGGCATGGAATACCTGGACCCGTGGACCTCCCGCGCCTTCGCGGTCGCCGACCACCAGGTCGCGCACGTCTACGTGGCCGACCCCGCCGACCGGGCGATCGTCGCCAAGATCTGCGCGAACCTGCCCGGCGTGGCCCAGGTGCTCGACGAGTCCGGCAAGGCGGCGTACGGCCTCGACCACCCGCGCTCCGGCGAACTGGTCCTGGTCGCCGAGCCCGACGCCTGGTTCACGTACTACTACTGGCTCGACGACGCCAAGGCCCCCGACTTCGCCCGCCTGGTCGAGATCCACCGCAAGCCCGGCTACGACCCCGCCGAGCTGTTCTTCGACCCGGCCGCCCCGGCCGCCGCCAAACGCCGCGCCGCCACCGCGCTGCTGCGCAAGAAGGCCGGCATGCGCTACCTCATGGACGTCGTCGGCCTAGACGCCGGCGCTCGCGCCGTACGCGGCTCCCACGGCCGCCTGCCCACCGCCGCCGCCGACGGCCCCGTCCTCATCTGCTCCGACCCCACCCCGGCCCGCGACGCCTTCGCCGCCACCGACGTCAAACCCCTCCTCCTCCACCTCGCCGGCCTGAGCTGAAGGAAGGGCACCTTCTTGTCGCTATGTGTAGAGGAAGGGCACCTTACTAACACCAGGCAGGGAGAAACGCCTGGTGGGAGGACCTCGCCGGCCCGGTGCGGCGGTCGCAGTCGGGCCGGCGAGACCTGGCACCCATCCCGGCGATCGCCGGTGGATCGATGCAGGGCGCCAGGTGCCTTGTTCCCGGCGCATCCATTGTCCTAAACGGATGGACGCGCCGGGGCGGGGGTCAGGCGCAGGCCGCGCCGTTGAGGCGGACGTTGCTCGGGGCCGGCGAGGACGGCCCGGTCGCGGTGAAGCCGATGACCGCCGTGGCGTTCGGTGCCAGCGACGTGTTCCAGCTCGGTGCGGCGGCCGTGAACGTGGTGCCGCTCTGGGTGACCGTCGCGTTCCAGCCGTTGGTCAGGGACACCCCGCTGGGCACCGTCCACGTGATCGTCCACGGGTTCACGGCGCTCGTGCCGGTGTTCGTCACCCGGACCTCGGCCTGGTAGCCGCCCTGCCACGAGTTGGTGATCGTGACGACCTTGGTGCAGGCCCCCGTGCCGGGGCTCGGCGGCGTGGACGGTGATGCCGACGGCGAGACCGACGGCGACGGCGAGGTGGACCGCGACGGGGACGGCGACGGCGAGGCCGAGCGCGACGGGGAGACCGATGGGCCGGGGGTGGTCGGGTTCGGGTTGCCCGACGGCGGGTTCAGGTACGGCTGGAGGATGTTGTACTTCGTCTGGTTGATCGAGTACCAGTCGTCCAGCGCGATGCCGCCGGTGTCTCCGGAGTTCGGGTTCCACGACCAGTACGTGAACGACAGCCCGTTCTCCCCGATGTAGCTCATCAGCTTGGTCAGCCACTGCGTGTCCAGCGGGTTGGCCAGCGTGCTGCCGAACTCGCCGACCAGGATCGGGGCCACGTTCTGCTTGGCGAGCTTGCCCCAGAAGAAGTCCCACACCGCGGGCAGGTTGTTCGGGAAGTTCGGGTCGCTGAACCACTTCTGCCGGTCGTACACGGAGATGCCGTAGTCGTGCGGGGCGTAGACGAGCCGGTTGGCGACGTTCAGGCGGACCGGCTTGTCGATCGCGGCGGACAGGTTGCCGCCCCACCAGTCGCAGGCCATCGGGTCGTCGGGGATGTTGTCCCACTCGTTGGCGACGCCGCCGGACAGGCAGCTCACGCCCTCGACGAAGATCAGCCAGTTGGGGTTGGCGGCCAGCACCGCGTTGCCGATGCGCTCGGCGGCCAGCCGCCAGTCGCGGGCCTGCACGTCGCAGCCCCAGCAGGCGCCGGTCGCGTTCGGGTCGGTGCCCTCGGCGTGCGGCTCGTTGAACAGGTCGGCCCCGATCACCGTCGGGTTGCCGGCGTACCGCTGGGCCAGCATCACCCAGTCGGCGATCATGCTGGCCTCGGAGACCGACGCGGTGTACCAGAGCGGGGTCTGCCCCGCCGCGGTCGGCCGGTGCCGGTCCAGGATGACCCGCATGCCCTTGGCGCCCGCGTAGGCGATCACCTTGTCGAGGATCTGCAGCGGCGAGTTGCCGACCAGGTCCGGGTTGGTGAAGTCGTTGATGCCGGTGGCCACCGCCCCGACCTTGAGCGCGTCCCCGGAGTACGGCACGCGCAGGGTGTTGAAGCCCAGCGAGGACATCCGGTCGAGTTGGCCCTTCCAGGTGGCGGGGGCGTTGGCCCACAGGCCGTGGAAGGTCTTGTTGTCGGTCTCCATGCCGAACCAGTTGATGCCGGTCAGGCGCACCGTCCGGCCGGTGCTGTCGACGATGTTGCGGCCGCTGGTGCGCAGGTAGCCGGTGCCGGTGTCGGCGCTGGCCGGTCCGGCGGAGAACGTGATCGCCACGAGGGCGGTGGCCGCGGCGGCTGTCACGGCGGCGAGGGCCGCGGTGAACGCGGTCGTGCGAGTCTTCCAACGCATTTCGGATTGCTCCATCCACAACGGACGTGCGTGATCGGGAAATGCGTGCCTGCCCTGGCTCCGGGTACATCGTGCACCGCCGATGGCGTACACAGCAAGGGGGCGGCCGCTCGCGCGACCGCCCCCTTGCTGTTCGTTCAGATCAGCTCGACTTCTCCGCCAGGGCGAGGCTGATCAGCTTGATTTCTCGGCCAAGGCCAAGAAATTCCGCTTGCCGGCCAGGGCCTGCTCGGCCTCCTTGATGCGCTTGGCGTCGCCGGCGGCCTGCGCCCGCTCCAGCCGCGCCTCGGCCTCGGCCACCTGCTCGCGCATCTGCTTGAGCAGCGGGTTCGCCGACGGCTCGGTACGCCGCCAGGCGGCGTCCATCGCGTCGCGGACCTTGTCCTCGACCGCGCGCAGGCGGCGGTCCAGGCCCGCCACGTTCTCGCGGGGGACCCGGCCGGTGTCGTGCCACTGGCCCTGGATCTCACGCAGCGCGTTCTGCGCGGCCTTCGGGTCGGCGTCCACGTCGATGGCCTCGGCCTGGGCCAGCAGCTCCTGGCGGCGCACCAGCGCGGCCTTCTGCTCGTTGTCGCGGGCCGAGAAGACCTCGCTGCGGCGCGTGAAGAACGCGTCCTGCGCGGCGCGGAACCGGTCCCAGAGCTTCTGCTCGGCCTCCTTGGAGGCGCGCGGCGCGGCCTTCCAGTCGGCCATCAGCTCCTTGAGCCGAGCCGCGGTGGCCGCCCAGTCGGTCGACTCGGCCAGCGACTCGGCCTCGGCGACCAGGTCGTCCTTGGCGGTCTGGGCCTGCTTGCGGGCGGCGTCGAGCGTCGCGAAGTGGCCGCCGCGGCGGCGGGTGAAGCTGTCCCGGGCGACCGAGAACCGCTTCCACAGGTCGCCGTCGGTCTTCTTGTCGACCCCGCGAATGGTCTTCCACTCGTCGAGGATCTCCTTGAACCGGTCGCCGGTCGCCTTCCAGCTCGTGGACTCGGCGGCGAGCTTCTCCGCCTCCTCGACCAGCGCGGTCTTGCGGGCGACGGCCTCGACCCGGGCGGCGTCGCGAGCGGCCTTGGCCGCCCCGGCCTTCTCCTCGGCCAGCGTGGTCAGCCCGTCCAGGCGGGTGGACAGCCCGTCGATGTCGCCGACGACGTGCGCCTCGTCCATGCCGGCGCGCAGCCGCTTGACCGTGGTCAGGGTCTGCGAGGCGTCAGCGGCCCCGGACTTGAGGCGGGTCTCGATCAGGTCGACCTCGGTGACGAGATCCTCGTACCGGCGGACGAAGTGCGCCAGCCCCTCTTCCGGGGTGCCGGCCTGCCATGATCCGACGGCGCGCTCGCCCGCGGCCGACTTCACCCAGACCGTGCCGTCCGCGTCCACCCGGCCATACGATGCCCAGTCGCTCATGATGTGCCCATCCTCGTTCTTCCCGACCGAACCTCGCCATCACGTGCGAGGTCGCCGCCACAGCGCAGTTGACCCGTTACACCGGGGAGAGTAGTTCGTCTCTCCTTCAGCATTGTCACAGGTCCGGCTGGACGCGCGGCGCGCGCCCAGGACAAGGTGACCTTACGGGGTCCGCGCCGACACCGCACCTGCTCCGCCCCGCTGCGCAGGGCACGATCCGATTACGGTTGTCTCGTGCGGGTGAACGAGACAGGTGCGAAAACGGACGCAACGGTGATCGCGGTAGTCGGTCCCACCGCCGCGGGGAAGTCGGCGCTGTCCCTCGCCCTGGCCCACACCCTAGGCGGTGAAGTCGTCAATTGCGACTCCATGCAGTTCTACCGCGGCATGGACATCGGCACGGCCAAGCTCACCCTCGCCGAGCGCGAGGGCGTCCCGCACCACCTGCTCGACATCTGGCCGGTCACCGAGCCGGCCAGCGTCGCGGAGTACCAGCGGCTGGCCCGCGCGGCGATCGACGACATCCAGGGCCGGGGCAAGGTGGCGCTGCTGGTCGGCGGGTCCGGCCTCTACCAGCGGGCGGTGCTGGAGGACTTCTCGTTTCCCGGCACCGATCCCGACGTGCGCGCCCGGCTGGAGGCCGAGCTGGCCGAGGTCGGCCCAGGTCCGCTGCACGAGCGGCTGCGCGCGGCCGATCCGGCCGCCGCAGACAAGATCCTTTCAAGCAACGGGCGTCGCATCGTACGGGCGCTGGAGGTGATCGAACTCACCGGAAAGCCGTTCACCGCCTCCCTGCCCGACCCCGTCCCGGTGTACCCGGTGCTCCAGCTCGCGGTGGACCGCGCCGACCTGGACGTGCGCGTCGCGCAGCGGGTCGGCAAGATGTGGGCCGACGGGCTCGTCGACGAGGTGCGCGGGCTGCTCCCGGAAGGGCTCGCGGGCAGCCTGACCGCGTCGCGGGCGCTCGGTTACCAGCAGGTCCTGGCGTACCTTGACGGTAGGTGCGGCGAGCAGCAGGCCCACGACGACACCGTCACCGGGACGCGCCGCTTCGTCCGGCGCCAGCGCTCGTGGCTGCGCCGCGACCCCTCGGTACGCTGGCTCGACGGCGCGGCCCCCGACCTGGTGGCGCAGGCGCTGCGGATGGTGAGGGAGACGCCGTGAAGTTCACCAAGGGACACGGCACCGGCAACGACTTCGTGATCATCGAGGATCTCGAAGGCACCGTCGAGCTGACGCCCGCCCTGGTCGCGGCCCTGTGCGACCGGCGCTTCGGCATCGGCGGCGACGGCGTGCTGCGGGTGCAGCCCTCGTCCGACCCCGCCGCCGTCTACTTCATGGACTACTGGAACTCCGACGGCTCGCTGTCGGAGATGTGCGGCAACGGCGTCCGGGTCTTCGCCCGCTACCTGCACACCACCGGCTTGGCGGGGGAGGAGATCCCGCTGTCCACCCGCGGCGGCCTGCGCACCGCGTACGTCGAGGGCGACCTGGTCCGGGTCGACATGGCCCCGCCCGCACTGCTCGGCGACTCGACCGCGGTGATCGACGGGGTGAGCTACCCCGGCCTGGCGATCTCCATGGGCAACCCGCACCTGGTCTGCGACGTGCCCGCTTCCGTGGCCGCGGCCGTGGACCTGTCCCGCGCGCCCGAGACCGACCCGGTGCTGTTCCCGGCCGGGGTCAACGTCGAGTTCTCGGTCAAGCTGGGCGAGGACCACCGGCGCATGCGGGTGTACGAGCGCGGCTCCGGCGAGACCATGTCCTGCGGCACCGGCGCGACCGCCGTCGGGGTGGCCGCCCTGCACACCTCCGGCCGCGACACCGGCACGGTCACCGTCGACGTGCCCGGCGGCCGCCTGGAGGTCACCCGCGACGCCCGCACCTCCTGGCTCGCCGGCCCCGCTGTCCTGACTTTCACCGGCGAACTCGACCCCGCCGCCCTGGTTCCGCGTCCCTGACGCCATCCGCAGTCCGCTCCACGGCCGCGAGGCAACCACACGGCAGACGCAGCGTGCGGCCACCGCGCGGTCCGGCCTGCGCGGTGCGGCGGGTGCGGTGCGGCCTGCGCGGCGCCGGCGGGTGCGGTGCGCGGCAAGTTGGTCATGCAGCAGGCGCGCGGTGGTCCGTCATGCGAGTTCTAGCAGATCGTGCCCAGGCGATGATCCGTTTTTGTGGACGCTAGCGGCCCCTATGGGGGCACCCAGCGTCCACAAAAACGGATCATGGCGGCGCGGCAGGCGCTGCTCGACTCCTGCAGCACGCAAGTGCCCTCAAGTCCAGTGCGCCCAGGCCGCCGATGCCGCAGCCCATGATCCGTCGACTTGCCTGGCACCTGGCCGAATGGCGGGTCAACATACGCCCAGGTGCCAGGCAAGTCCGATGGTCTTGGTGTGGGGCGGGCCCGCGTCAGGCCTCCGGGATGGGGGTGGGGTCGGTGTCGAGGACGGACGTGGTGGACTGCTGGGCTACGGCGCGGACGGCGGCGGCGACGGCGGGGGCGACGCGGGCGTCGAAGACGCTCGGGACGATGACGCTCGGGTTGAGCTTCTCCTCGCCGACCACGTCGGCGATCGCCATGGCGGCGGCCAGGGCCATCTCCTCGGTGAACTCCTTGGCCTGGGCGTCCAGCATGCCCCGGAAGACGCCGGGGAAGGCCAGCACGTTGTTGATCTGGTTGGGCTGGTCGGAGCGGCCGGTGGCGACCACGGCGGCGTGCTTGCGGGCCTCCCGCGGGTCGACCTCCGGGTCGGGGTTGGCCAGCGCGAACACGATCGCGTTCGGGGCCATCCGGGCGATGTCGTCGCCGGTCAGCAGGTTCGGGGCGCTGACGCCGATGAACACGTCCGCGCCGACGATCGCGCCGGGCAGGTCGCCGGAGTAGCCGTCCTTGTTGGTGTGCTCGACCAGCCACTGCCAGTTCGGGCCGAGGTTGGCCATGTCCCGGTGCAGCGCGCCGCGGCGGTCGTACGCGATGACGTCGCCCACGCCCTGCCGCAGCAGCAGCTTCATGATCGCGGTCCCGGCCGCGCCGGCGCCGGAGACGACCACCTTGACGTCGGCGAGCTTCTTGCCGACGACGCGCAGCGCGTTGGTCAGCGCGGCGAGCACGCAGATCGCGGTGCCGTGCTGGTCGTCGTGGAAGACCGGGATGTCGAGCATGTCGCGCAGCCGGGCCTCGATCTCGAAGCAGCGCGGCGCGGCGATGTCCTCCAGGTTGATGCCGCCGTACACCGGGGCGATCGCCTTGACGATCTTGATGATCTCCTCGGTGTCCTGGGTGTCCAGGCACACCGGCCAGGCGTCGACCCCGCCGAAGCGCTTGAACAGGGCCGCCTTGCCCTCCATGACCGGCAGCGCGGCGGCCGGGCCGAGGTTGCCCAGGCCGAGCACGGCGGAGCCGTCGGTGACCACCGCGACGGTGTTGCGCTTGATGGTCAGGCGGCGGGCGTCCTCGGGGTTGTCGGCGATGGCCTGGCAGACCCGGGCCACACCCGGGGTGTACGCCCGGGACAGCTCGTCACGCGTCTTCAGGTTGACCTTCGAGGTGACCTCGATCTTGCCACCGAGGTGCAGCAGGAACGTGCGGTCGGAGACCTTGCGGACCTCGACGCCCTCCATCGCCTCCAGCGCCTTCACGACCTGGTCGGCGTGGGCGCTGTCGGCGGTGTCGCAGGTGACGTCGGCGACCACGCGCAGGTGGTCGGAGTCGACCACGTCGACCGCGGTGACGATGGCGCCCGCCTCGCCGACGGCCATGGTGAGCCGGCCGATCGCCGATGAGTCGGCGATCACCGCCACGCGTACGGTGATGGAGTATCCGGCGCTGGGCAGACGCGTAGTGGGCACGATGTCGCCTTTCGTGAAGTCAGTCGCCCCATTTTCCCACTCCGTGGGCGCGGCTCCGCCACCGCCTGCTGAACCCTCGGGTAACTCCGTTGTTGGCGCCCGCTCCGGCGGCCGAACGCGGAGGGAGCGGGGCCGTCGGCCGAACGCGCGTGCGAACGGCGGTTCAATACAGGTGCGCTCCGGGTACTTCCGTGCCAACCTTGAAGCCGACAGATCGAGAGACGAAGGAGCAGATTTGCCTACTTTCCCCGACATCCTGGTGGCCGAAGAGACCACCGGTGACCTTGAACTCTCGGAGCGGCATTCGCTGCGCCGGGTGGCCGGGCTCTCCACCGAGCTCGCCGACGTCACCGAGGTCGAATACCGGCAGCTGCGGCTGGAACGGGTGGTGCTGGTGGGCGTCTGGACCTCCGGCACCGTCGTGGACGCGGAGAACTCCCTCGCGGAGCTCGCCGCGCTCGCGGAGACCGCCGGCTCGCAGGTGCTCGAAGGCCTGATCCAGCGGCGCAGCCAGCCTGACGCCGCGACGTTCATCGGCCGTGGCAAGGTCGACGAGCTGCGGGCGGCGGTGGAGTCGACCGGCGCGGACACCGTGATCTGCGACGGCGAGCTGTCCCCGAGCCAGCTGCGCAACCTGGAGCAGAAGATCAAGGTCAAGGTGGTCGACCGGACCGCGCTGATCCTGGACATCTTCGCCCAGCACGCCAAGAGCAAGGAGGGCAAGGCCCAGGTCGAGCTGGCGCAGCTGCAGTACCTGGTGCCGCGCCTGCGAGGCTGGGGCGAGGCCCTGTCGCGGCAGACCGGTGGTTCCGGTCGCGGCGGCGGCGCGGGCGGCGGTGTGGGTCTGCGCGGTCCCGGTGAGACGAAGCTGGAGACCGACCGCAGGCGCATCCGCACCCGGATCGCCAAGCTCAAGCGGGAGATCACCGCGATGAGCGTCATCCGCGACACCAAGCGGGCCGGCCGGCGCCGCAACACGGTGCCGTCGGTGGCCATCGCCGGATACACCAACGCGGGCAAGTCCAGCCTGCTCAACCGGCTCACCGGAGCCGGGGTGCTGGTCGAGGACGCGCTGTTCGCGACCCTGGACACGGCGACCCGCCGCACCGAGGCGCGCGACGGCCGGGTGTACACCCTGTCGGACACGGTCGGTTTCGTGCGGCACCTGCCGCACCAGCTGGTCGAGGCGTTCCGCTCCACGCTGGAGGAGGTCGCCGACGCCGACCTGGTGGTGCACGTGGTCGACGGGGCCCACCCGGACCCCGAGGAGCAGGTGCGGGCGGTGCGCGAGGTGCTGGCCGAGGTCGGCGCGGACCGGCTGCCCGAGCTGCTGGTGGTCAACAAGGCCGACGCCGCCCCGCAGGAGACGCTGCTGCGGCTCAAGCGGGAGTGGCCCGACGCGGTGTTCGTGTCGGCCCGGTCCGGGCAGGGCATCGAGGAGCTGCGCGACATCATCGAGTCGAAGCTGCCGGTGCCGGCGGTGGAGATCGTCGCGTGCGTGCCGTACGACCGGGGCGACCTGGTGGCGAAGGTCCACCGCAGGGGTGAGGTGCTGGCGTCGGGACACACCGCCGCCGGAACCCAGCTCCGGGCCCGGGTTGATCGCGAACTGGCCGCTGAGCTGGGCGTTTACGCAATTACTGATAGTGACTGGGTAACCGACGCATCGTGACGTATTAATCGCGTTACGCAGGACCGTGTCCAGTCGTGGCAAACTGTCCGGATGCGGTTAACGGGAATCCTGGTGAAGGCAGGTGCGGCCACTTTCGCGGCCGCGCTCGGAGTCGGGCTGCTCAGCGCCCCCGCGGGGGCCGAGCCCAGCCCGGCTCCGAGCGGTAAGGCGGCTGAAGAGAAGGCCGTGCCGGGCGAGAAGGTCTGCACCGTCACGGGCCCGTCGGCGAACACCCCGGGACTGACCGAGCTGTCCGGCCTGGTCGCGGTGGGCAACACGTACTACGCGATCAACGACAGCAACGACGTCAAGTCGAACATGAAGCTGTTCAAGCTCAACTCGGCCTGCAAGGTCACGGCGTCGTACAAGTACACGGGCGACGGCGCGCTCGACCCCGAGGACGTCGCGGTCGGCCCGAACAACGAGATCTGGATCGCCGACACCGGCGACGCGAAGATCAACGAGGACAACTTCACCGTCTCCCACGACCGCCCGCGCATCGCGCTGTGGAAGTTCGCGGGCGGCAAGATGACCGGCCCGTACCGGATGTCTTATCCGGCCAAGAAGTTCGACGCCGAGGCGCCGATCATCGACGCCGAGGGCAAGCCGATCATCGTCACCAAGGACTGGGACTTCACCGCCGCCGAGGGCAAGACCTACCTCTTCGCGCCGACCGGTCCCCTGGTCGCGGGCGGCAACCCCACGCCGATGAAGGAACTGGGCTCGCTCACGCTGCCCCGTACGCAGACCGCGAACCCGATGGGCGGCCTGGGCCGCCGCCAGGTCACCGGAGCCGCGAAGAACGCCGACGGCAGCAAGGTCGTGCTGCGCACGTACGCCGACGCGTTCGAGTGGGACATCAAGGGCAACGACATCGCGGGCGCGCTGACCAAGGACAAGCCGCGGGTCACCCACCTGGCGGAGGAGCCGTTCGGTGAGGCCATCACCTACTCGGCCGACGGCAGTAGGTTCATCACCGTCTCCGAGACCGAGCAGACCAAGACCGCGACCGCGGCCGCACAGAGGCCCTCGCTGCTGAAGTACACGCCGGACACGGAGGAGTTCGTCGAGGAGGCCCCGCAGAAGGGCCCCGAAAAGGCGGGCAAGGCCTGGTATCTCGACCTCTTCGACGACATCGGCCAGCTGTACCTGGCGCTGTCCGGGGTCGGCGTGTTCGGTGTGCTGCTGGTCGTGCTCGGCGTGGTCGGCGTGATCAAGGGCCGTAAGCGCAAGGGCCGCAAGGGCGGCGAGGTCGACGACGACTTCGAGCCGGCGGACAACTCGGCCACCACCATGCTCGCGCCCGTCGGCGTCGGCGGGGGCGGCTACCAGTCCGGCTACTACGCCGAGCAGGGCGGCGGCTACGACCAGGGCTACGGCCAGCAGTACGGCGGCCAGCAGTACGGCCAGCCCGGCGGCTACGACCAGGGCTACGGCCAGCAGTACGGCGGAGGCCAGCAGGGCTACGACCCCGGCTACGGCAACCAGGGCTACGGCAACCAGGGCCAGCCGGGCTACGGCCAGCAGTACGGCGGCCAGCAGTACGGCGGGCACCAGCAGTACCAGGGCCAGCAGTACGGCGGCGGCCAGGTGCACGACGGTGTCCACCAGACCGAGCCCGCGTACTACCAGCCCGACGGCGGCTACCCGAACCAGCAGGGCTACGAGCAGTACCGCTGACGCGTGAACGGAAGCGGCCCGCCCCCAGCAGTGGGGCGGGCCGCTTCCGTCGTCAGGCTCAGACGCGCCGCATCACGAAGACGACCTTGCCGAGGATCACCGCGGCGTCGCCCGGGATCGGGTCGTAGGCCGGGTTGCGCGGCATCAGCTGCACGTGTCCCTCGCGCAGCCGGTAGACCTTGACCGTGGCCTCGCCGTCGATCATCGCGGCGACGATGTCGCCGTTCTCGGCGTTGGGCTGCTGGCGCACCACGACCCAGTCGCCGTCGCAGATCGCGGCCTCGATCATCGAGTCGCCCTTGACCTGGAGCGAGAAGAGCGTGCCCTGGCCGACCAGTTCGCGCGGCAGCGGCAGCACCTCCTCGATGGACTCCTCGGCCAGGATCGGCCCGCCGGCGGCGATGCGGCCCAGCAGCGGCACGTAGACCGGGGTGGGCCGGGCCAGCAGGGCGGCGGCCTCCTCCTCGGGGTCGGCCGGGGTGCGCACGTCCACCGCGCGCGGGCGCGACGGGTCGCGGCGCAGGAAGCCCTTCCGCTCCAGCTCCTTGAGCTGGTAGGCGACCGAGGACGGGGAGACCAGGCCGACGGCCTCGCCGATCTCGCGCACGGTCGGCGGGTAGCCGTGCTGCTCCACCCACTCGCGAATGACCGCGAGGATGCGCTTCTGCCGGCTGCTCAGATCGGCGGCCTGCAGGTCGGCGGGGGAGGCACTGGTCGCGGAGACCGCGCGCACAGGCCCCGCGCCGGCAGGCGCCGCGGGCGGCCGGCCGGGCCGGGACGCTCGCTCAGTGGGGGACATGTCGGACCTCCGGTGGATAGTGACAGTGGCGGTGACTCTCACCGGACACACTAATGCGACATGATGTCAGTTTCAAACATCTGTACGACTCTGTCGACGGTGTCACGCATGTTTCACGAGTGGGTGACGGTACGTGTTGTTGTCCGCGACACGCCACTCGCAAGCGCGTTTCAACTTGCCTACGCGTCGGTTGGGGCATAGGTTCAACCCCAACATCTTGTGGTGGCACCGAGCCGACCGCCCATAGATTGGGGTAAGAGCCCCATCTTGCGGTTCGGCCGTACCCCCGCATCCGCACCCACCCCCGGGCGCCCGCGAAGAGGCAGGCGTCGGCGGTGCCGTGCCCGGAATGCGGGACGGGACGCCCCCCAAGGGTGACGACGACGTGGGAGGTGACAGCGATGCGATGCCCGTACTGCAGGCACCCGGACTCCCGCGTGGTGGACTCCCGGGAGGCCGACGACGGCCAGCTCATCCGCCGCCGCCGGCACTGCCCCGAATGTGGCAAGCGGTTCACCACGGTCGAGGAGTCGGTGCTGGCCGTGGTCAAGCGCAGCGGGGTGACCGAGCCGTTCAGCCGCTCGAAGATCATGGGCGGCGTGCGCAAGGCCTGCCAAGGCCGGCCGGTCGACGAGGACGCCATCGCGCTGCTCGCGCAGCGGGTGGAGGAAGCCGTCCGCGCCCGGGGGGCCGCGGAGGTGCCGAGCGGCGAGGTCGGGCTGGCCATCCTCGGACCGCTGCGTGACCTGGACGAGGTCGCCTATCTGCGCTTCGCCAGCGTGTACCAGGACTTCCAGTCCGCCGAGGACTTCATCCGGGAGATCGAGGCCCTGCGGGCCGCAGTTAAAACCCGGGCGGCTGGGCAAGAGGCAGCCGAACCCGCCTCCGACGAGGCCGACAGCGGGCTGCCCGCCGGTCAGGTCGCGGGCTGACGCTCGGCAATCAGAACGTGCAGTTGTTTGTTGTTAAAAGAGAACCTGAGGGGGCTGACGATGGGGGAGAACGCCACGGCGAGCGCGAAGCGCACGCGGGCGAACGCCGGAGGTCTGAAGATCGAGCGGGTGTGGACGACCGAGGGCGTGCACCCGTACGACGAGATCACCTGGGAACGCCGGGACGTCGTGATGACGAACTGGCGCGACGGCTCGATCAACTTCGAGCAGCGGGGGGTCGAGTTCCCCGACTTCTGGAGCGTCAACGCGACGAACATCGTGACGACGAAGTACTTCCGCGGCGCGGTCGACACCCCCGAGCGGGAGTGGAGCCTCAAGCAGCTGGTGGACCGGGTCGCCAAGACCTACCGGGCCGCCGGTGAGCAGCACGGCTACTTCGCCACTCCCGCCGATGCGGAGCTGTTCGAGCACGAGCTGGTCTGGATGCTGGTGCACCAGGTGTTCAGCTTCAACTCGCCGGTCTGGTTCAACGTGGGCACCGCCAGCCCGCAGCAGGTCAGCGCCTGCTTCATCCTGTCCGTGGACGACTCGGTCGACTCCATCATGGACTGGTACAAGGAAGAGGGCCTGATCTTCAAGGGCGGCTCCGGTTCCGGGGTCAACCTCTCCCGCATCCGCGCCAGCAAGGAGCTGCTCTCCTCGGGCGGCACCGCGTCCGGCCCGGTCAGCTTCATGCGCGGCGCCGACGCCTCGGCCGGCACCATCAAGTCCGGCGGCGCCACCCGCCGCGCGGCCAAGATGGTCATCCTCGACGTGGACCACCCGGACATCGAGGAGTTCATCGCGACCAAGGCGCGCGAGGAGGACAAGATCCGCGCGCTGCGCGACGCGGGCTTCGACATGGACCTGGGCGGCCGCGACATCGTCAGCGTGCAGTACCAGAACGCCAACAACTCGGTGCGCGTGTCCGACGAGTTCATGACCGCGGTCGAGGAGGGCAAGGGCTTCGACCTGCTGGGCCGCCTCGACGGCCGGGTCATCGACACCGTCGACGCCAAGGGCCTGTTCCGCAAGATGGCCGAGGCCGCCTGGGCCTGCGCCGACCCCGGCATCCAGTACGACGACACCATCAACGACTGGCACACCTGCTCGGAGACCGGCCGGATCACGGCCAGCAACCCGTGCTCGGAGTACCTGCACCTGGACGACACGTCCTGCAACCTGGCCTCGCTGAACCTGCTCAAGTTCCTCGGCGCGGACGGCTCGTTCGACGTCGCGCGGTTCACGAAGTCGGTCGAGTTCGTGATCACCGCGATGGACATCTCCATCTGCTTCGCGGACTTCCCGACTCAGAAGATCACCGAGAACACCCGGGCCTACCGGCAGCTCGGCATCGGCTACGCCAACCTGGGCGCGCTGCTCATGGCTTCCGGCCTGCCGTACGACTCCGAGGGCGGCCGCCAGCTGTCCGCCGCGATCACCGCGCTGATGACCGGTGTCGCGTACCGGCGCTCGGCCGAGCTTGCCGGCGTCGTCGGCGCGTACGACGGCTACGCCCGCAACGCCACCCCGCACCAGCGGGTCATGCGCAAGCACGCCGCCGCCGCGGACGCGATCAAGCCCGTGGGCGCGGTCGCGACCCTGGTGGCCAAGGAGGCGCAGAAGCAGTGGAAGGCCGGCAACGCCCTCGGTGAGAAGCAGGGCTGGCGCAACTCCCAGGCCAGCGTGCTCGCCCCCACCGGCACCATCGGCTTCATGATGGACTGCGACACCACGGGTGTGGAGCCGGACCTGGCGCTGGTCAAGTTCAAGAAGCTGGTCGGCGGCGGCTCGATGCAGATCGTCAACCAGACCGTGCCGCGCGCGCTGCGCAACCTGGGCTACCAGGAGGAGCAGGTCGAGGCGATCACCGAGTACATCGCCGAGCACGGCCACGTCGTCGACGCCCCCGGCCTCAAGCCGGAGCACTACGCGGTCTTCGACTGCGCGATGGGCGAGCGGTCGATCGCGCCCATGGGCCACGTGCTGATGATGGCCGCGGTGCAGCCGTTCATCTCCGGCGCGATCAGCAAGACCGTCAACATGCCGGAGTCGGCGACGGTCGAAGAGGTCGAGCAGATGTACTTCGACGGGTGGCGGCTGGGCCTCAAGGCCCTGGCCATCTACCGGGACAACTGCAAGGTCGGCCAGCCGCTGTCGGTCTCCAAGAAGGACAAGGAGCCCGCGCAGGCGGTGGCCCCCGTCTCGGCCCCCGTGGTCGAGAAGGTCATCGAGTACCGCCCGGTGCGCAAGCGCCTGCCGAAGAAGCGCCCGTCGCAGACGGTCTCCTTCACCGTCGGCGAGGCCGAGGGCTACCTGACCGCGTCGTCGTACCCCGACGACGGCCTCGGTGAGGTCTTCCTCAAGCTGGGCAAGCAGGGCTCGACCCTGGCCGGTGTCATGGACGCGTTCTCGATCGCCGTCTCCGTCGCGCTGCAATACGGCGTGCCGCTGCAGACGTACGTCGAGAAGTTCATGAACATGAAGTTCGAGCCCGCCGGCATGACCGACGACCCGGACATCCGCCTGTCGAACTCGGTGATGGACTACATCTTCCGCCGCCTGGCGCTCGACTTCCTGCCCTACGAGCAGCGGGCCGAGCTGGGCGTGTTCACCGCCTCCGAGCGCGCCGCGCGGCTGCGGGCCGAAGAGGAGGGCGTGGAGTACGTGCCGCCGGCGGCGTCGGCCGCCCCGGCGCAGACCGCGGTGACCCCGGTGGCCGCGCCGACCCGGATCGGCTCCTCGACCGAGGTGCTGGAGTCCATCACGGGCCGCGTGTCGGACGCGCCGCTGTGCTACACGTGCGGCACCAAGATGCGCCCCGCGGGCAGCTGCTACGTCTGCGAGGGCTGCGGCTCGACCAGCGGCTGCAGCTGACACCGTCACGACGTGAAGGAGCCGGGTGGCGATGCCACCCGGCTCCTTTCTCGTTGCGGCGCAGGCTCAGGCGTGCCAGACGGCGGCGTCGTGGGCGAAGAGGACGCGCTGCGGGTCGAGGGCGGCCAAGCGATCCAGCCAGGGGTGGTACGGCGGTAGCGGGGCGGCCGCCCCGTCGGCGGCGGCCCGCCGGGCGAGCTGGGCGCAGCTGAAGTCGGTGGCCAGGTCGTACGCCTGCCCGGCCAGCACGGTGGTGACGCCGTCGCGGTCGCGTACCACCAGGCTCTGATGTCCGGCCGTGTGGCCGGGCGTCGGGACGATCCACACCGCCGGGCTGATCTCGGCCTCCCCGTCGAGTTCTCGGTAGTCGACGCCGGGGAAGTCGACCAGGTGGTCGAAGGTGTAGTTCCCGGCCCGCGCGGTCGCCAGTTCGGTGCGCTGGGTGAACACGGGGCGGCCGGGCAGCAGCGGATTGCCACCGCAGTGGTCGAAGTGCAGGTGGCAGTTGACGACCACGGCGATGTCGTCGAGGCGTACGCCATGGTCTGCCAGCGCCTGCGGCAGCGGGCGGCGCACCGGCCGGTAGTGGGCCTCGGTCTCGTCGTCGCCGCGGCCCAGGCCGGTGTCGAACAGGATCAGCCCGTCCGCGCCGTCCACCAGGTACGCCAGGACCGCCTCGACCCTCGGATGTGGACCGCCGGCCTCCTCGGCGGGCCGGATGAAGTAGCCGAGATCCAGTCTGCGTATCGCGTTGTCGCCCGCCATCACGCCATCCTGGCACCGATCATGAATTGTCGGGGGAGCTGCCTAACCTTCGCGCCATGAATTCGTGGCACCACGCGCAGTCCGCGGCCCGCAAGTGGGGTGGCGAGCCGGAGGACTACCTGGCCATCGAGGAGTTCATCGACTCCTCGAAGCAGATCATCGGCGATGTGCGGCACCGCTCGATGTACCACCACACCGCGGGCGTCTACCTGTGCCAGCGCATCTTCGGCGACACGCTGCAGGTGGGGCGCAAGCGCATCCCGGTGCGGCTGATCGCCGAGCGGCACATCCTGGAGGACCTGGGCTGGCTGCCCTCGCCCGCCGACTACATCGCGGGTATGGCGATCAAGCCGTGGATGTCGGGTGCGCAGCGCAAAGAGGTGCCGTTGTCGACACTGTTGGGAGAGGACCACCGTTGAGCCACACCAGTTTCCTGGGCATTCCGGTCGAAGGCGAGATCACGGCCGGTGACCGGGTGCCGCAGCGCCCGCTGTCGGAGCTGAGACCGATCCTGACCGCGGTGCTCGACGACGACGCGATCGTGGAGTTCGGCTGGCAGCAGTACACGCCGTACTTCAACGACGGCGAAGCGTGCGTGTTCAGCGCGGTGTCGTTCTGGGCGCGGACGACCGAGGACGGCCCGGACGACGACTGGCGCGTGCTGGAGGTCGGCGAGTATGCCGACAGGCACCCGACGCTGGGCGGCCGCTGCCTTTCCGATCGGGGTTCCTACCCGCGGACCGAACTGCCGTACGAGGGCGACGACGAGCAGCGTTACGAGCGGGTGCGGGCGCTCGCCGACGCCGTCTGGGGCGGCGAGTTCGACGATGTGCTGCTGGAGGCGTTCGGCGACCACGCCACGGTGACCGTCCGGCGCAGCGGCATCACGGTCGAGTTCTACGACCACGAGTGACCCTGCCCGTGGCGCGCCCCGGACTCCGGCGCGATCAACGCGGGTCCGGGGCCGGACAGGGCAACGAGGTCCGGCCCCGGCGCCTACGGTCGAGCGGCCTCAGGCGGCCGTGCCGCCGATGCCCATCGCGTCGGCGATGCGCAGGTGCGGCCGGGCCTCGTCGTGGCGGCTCTGCCGCTGCAGGCAGCGGCCCAGCATGAGGTGGGCGTAGTGCTCCGCGGGGTCGTGGTCGAGCACCCGGCGCAGCTGGTCCTCGGCCTTGTGCAGCTGGGCCGAGTGGTAGTAGGCGCGCGCCAGCAGCAGCCGGGGCGCCACGTCGTCCGGGGCTTCGTCCACCACCGGTCCCAGGATCTGGGCAGCCGTGATGTAGTCGCCGTAGTCGAAGAACAGCCTTCCCCGCTCGTACTCCTCCAGGATTCCCACGCATCGGACAACTCCCTGGATGGGCCGCGCATTCCCCGGATAGCATCGCGCCCATGGCTCACTCGATCATCTCCCCGCCGGTCGCCTGAGGCGGACGGCGTCGCACCACTGACGTGACGGCATTCGCCGCACGTCCGGTGGCCCGTCCGCGTACGCGGAATCGTCGGCCATCGAGCAGTGGAGACAGGAAGAGATGGAGTCCAGCACAGGGCTCGCGCCGTCGCGCGCGGGCCGGACCGCGTCGTACGGGCGCGGCATGTTCTACGTGGCGGTCGCGGCGACCGCCTGGGGCACCGGCGGCGCGGTCGCCGCGGTCCTCTACCGCACCAGCGGCCTCGGGCCGGTCGCGGTGTCCTTCTGGCGGCTGGTCCTCGGCATCGCCGTGCTGGCCGGGCTGCACCTGGCCCTCGGCGAGCGGTTCGGCGCGCGCCGGCGGGACGCGCTGGTGCTCGGCGCCGGGCTGGCGGTGTACCAGACGGCCTACTACGGCTCCATCGCGTACGCCGGGCTGGCCGTCGGCACCGTGGTCACCCTCGGGGCATGCCCTGTGGTGATCGCGCTCGCGGCGCGCTGGACGCTCGGCGAGGCGCTGAGCGTGGGCCGGGCCGCCGCGGTGGCGCTGGGGCTGGCGGGGCTGGTGCTGCTGGTGGGAGGCGGCGGGCAGGCGGGATCCGCACCGGTGCTGGGGGTGGCGTTCGGCCTGCTCTCGGCGGCCGGGTACGCCGTGGTGACGATCTACTCGCGGCGGGTCGGGGGTGACCTGTCCGGGGCCACGGTCGGCTCGTTCGCGGTGGCGGCGGGTTGCCTGCTGCCGATCGCGCTGGTGGAGGGGCTGCTGCCGGTTGCGGACGGTCCGGTCGACCTGTCGGTGGGTGGGCTCGCCGGGACGGTGGGCTGGCTGCTGTACCTGGGGGCGGTGCCGACGGCGCTGGCGTACCGGCTGTTCTTCGCCGGGGTGGCGGCGGTGCCGGCCACGGTGACCGCGGTGGTGACGCTGGTGGAGCCGGTGGCGGGCGTGCTGATCGCGGTCGGGCTGCTGGGCGAGCGGATCACCCTGGCGGCGGCCGCAGGGGCGGTGCTGATGCTGGCGGCGGTCGCCGGGCTGGCTCGCACCGGCTGACGACCGGACCGCGCGGTTCGCGACGGCTGACGGCCGGGCCGCGCGGTTCGCGACGGCTGACGGTCGGGCCACAGGGTTGGTGATCGCTGTTTCGGGACAGAAGGTGGGGCCGGAGCGCAGATCCTGACCTGAAACAGCGATCATGCCCCCGCAGCCCACCCGACCGAGGTTAGGGAGGGCACCTTCTACATCGCGGAGCGATGTGAAGGTGCCCTCCCTAACCTCACTGGTTGACGGTGGACATGCCGGCGGGGGCGTAGCGTTCGCCGGCCACCGCGCCGGGCGGGACGGCTTGGGTGAGGCGCTGGAGCTGGTCGGGCGTGAGGACCAGGTCGGCGGCGGCCATGTTCTCCTCCAGGTACGGCACGCGTTTGGTGCCGGGGATGGGGAGCACGTCGTCGCCCTGGGCGAGCAGCCAGGCCAGGGCGGCCTGGGCCGGGGTCGCGCCGAGCTCGTCGGCGACCTCGCGGACCGCCTGCACCAGGGCCATGTTCTGGGCGAAGTTCTCCTCGGCGAACCGCGGCACGGTGCGCCGGAAGTCGTCGGCGGCCAGGTCGGCCGGGGACGTGATCTTGCCGGTGAGCCAGCCGCGGCCGACGGGGGAGTACGCCACCAGGCCTACCCCGAGTTCACGGCAGGTCGCCAGCATCTCGTCCTCGACGAACCGGGTGAACAGGGAGTACTCCATCTGCACCGCGGTGATCGGAAACACGGCGTGGGCGGCCCGCAGCGTCGCGGGGCTGACCTCGGACAGGCCGATGAAGCGCACCTTGCCCTGCTTGACGAAGTCGGCCATGGCCGCGACGGTGTCCTCGATCGGCACGTCGGGGCTGCGCCGGTGCATGTAGTACAGGTCGATGCGGTCGGTGCGCAGGCGGCGCAGCGAGTCCTCCAGCGCCTCGCGGGCCCACTGGGGCGACGAGTCGACCCAGCGCCGGACCAGGTCGCCCTGCGCGTCCAGCTCACCGCGGTTGGCGAACTTGGTGGCCAGCACGTACTCGTCGCGCCGGTCGCCGATGGTGCGCCCGATCAGTTCCTCGTTGTGGCCGTAGCCGTACATGTCGGCGGTGTCGAAGTGGGTCACCCCGATGTCCAGGGCGCGCCGCAGCGTCGCGGCCGACCCCTCGTCGTCACGCTGCCCGTAGGCGAAGCTCATACCCATGCAGCCGAGGCCGATGGCGCTCACCTCGGGTCCGTCGTTGCCGATGCGTCGCTTGGCGGTCATGCCCCCATCTTCTCCCGGAGCGGGCGGACACGCCCGGACAGCCGCGGACCCGGCGCTACCCAGTCCGGACCCGGACACGGAAGGTCCGGGATGACGGGGTACGCCGATACGATGCGCTGACCCCCGAGTGCCAGGAGCCCCCATGTCGTATCCGCCCCCGTCCCCGGACCAGCAGCCCGGCTACCCCCAGCACCCCCCGGCTACCCCGCCCAGCCCGGCTACCCCGCCCAGCCCGGTTACCCGCACCAGCCGGGATATCCCGCCCAGTCGGGCTATCCGGTGCAGCCGGGATATCCCGCGCAGCCCGGCTATCCTGTGCCGCCGGCCCCGAAGAAGTCACGAGCGGGCCTGTGGATCGGCATCACGCTCGGCGTGCTTCTGCTCTGCTGCGGCGGCGGCGTCGGCGTCTGGTACCTGGTGAAGGACACCGCCGACCAGATCGAGCAGGAGATCGACGGCGCGATCGCCTCGGCCAGCGCGCAGGTCGCGGCCAAGGAGATCACCGTGGTCGCGCCCGCGACGCTCGCGGGACGGCCGAAGTCGACCGATCCGCAGCTCGAAACGGTGACCGACACCATGAAGAGCAGCTTCGAGGCCACGCTGCCGTCGGCGACGGGCGCGGTGGCGGCCTTCTACGGCGACCAGGCCAAGCGGGACCTGGTGATGATCTTCGCGGCGTCGGCGCGCATCACCGACCCCGGCCAGGAGGTCGACGCCGCGTTCGCCGGCATGGGCACGTCGGGCGTGGTCGCCACCGGCATCGTCCCGGTCGACGCGGGCCCGCTGGGCGGCGAGGCGAAGTGCGGCAGCGCCAAGACCGAGGCGGTGCCGCTGGTGGTCTGCGCCTGGGCCGACAAGGGCAGCCTGGGCATGGTGGTCTGGTACTTCAAGACCGTGAACGAGGTCAAGGCCGAGTTCATCGAGGTCCGCGGCCAGATCGAGCAGGTGGGCTGACCGGTTCGCGCCGACGGGGGCGGGCCGGTCCCGTCCCCGTCACGCGTTCTGCCAAAGCCCGACGGTGTTGCCCTCGGTGTCGGCGATGTACGCGGTGAAGCCCATCGTGCCCACGGCCTGTCGCTCCTGGAGCACCCGGCCGCCGCACGAGACGATCTTGGCGAGCGCGGTGTCGACGTCCTCGACCTCGATCGTGATGACCGGGCCGGTCACCGGAGCCTCGCGCCGGGTCATGCCGCCGTTGATCGCGCCCGGCTCGGCCGGGTTGCCCCGGTCGTCCGTGGCCACGGTGCGCACCCAGATGTAGTCGAACTCCGGCATGGCGTCGAGCTGCCAGCCGAAGGCGTCGGTGTAGAACGCGCGGGCCCGCTCGATGTCGTCGGCCGGAAGCTCGAAATGCACCACTTTTCCCGTCATGGCACCAGGCTAGGCACGCCACCCGAACGTGAGCGGACTTTCGGCGTACCCCGGCAGCGGCTAGTTTGGTCCGGTGCGGACGACGGTGATGGCGCTGATGGCGAGCGGAACGCTGCTGGCGGGCTGCTCCGGCGCCGGGGCGTCGGCGCACGAGCCGCCCGCGGAGCAGGCGCCCCGGGTGGTGTCGCCCAGCCCGCCCACGCCGACCGGCGCATGCCTGCTGCTGGACTCCGCCCGCATCGAGCAGCGGCTCGGCGTGCGGATGGCGATCGCCGGCGCGGCCAACCACCAGAAGACCAACTCGTGCGTGGCCCGGCCGACCGAGGCGGCGCTGCCGGAGCTGAGTCTGTCGGTGAGCCCGACCAAGGCCGACGTCGCCGTGTTCAAGGACGCGATGCTGCCCGACGGCGCGAAGGCCGTGTCGGCGCTCGGCAAGGTCGCCTACTCGCAGCTCAAACCAGCCGCCAAGGGCCGCGGCCCGTACGCGGAGGTGGGCTGGCTCGCGGGCAACGCCCGGCTGCTGGTGCTCAAGGTGACCCTGCCCGAGGGCGGCGACGCCGCGGCCCTGCTGCCCGCCGTCGTCGAACTCGCGAAGGACATCGACCGCGCGGGCGTCTGAGACGTATACGAAAACAGGCTCCACCCGCCGTCTCGAACGGCAGGTGGAGCCTGTTTCACTGTCAGCGGCTGGTGACGAAGACGCGGGAGGCGACTTCGCGGGGCAGGCGGACGGGCTCGCCGCCGTGGTCGATGGAGACGCCGTCGCGCTCCTGGGCGACGGTGACCGTCGCGCCCGGGTCGACGCCGGCGGCGTGCAGCTGGCGCAGCACCTCGGAGTCGGTCTGCACGCTCTCGCAGATCCGGCGCACCACGACCTGGCCGGTGAGCCCGGGGAAGGCCAGGTTGCGCTCGGGGGTGTCGCCGCCCTCGGTGTCGCGGGGCTTGATGTCCAGGGCGTCCAGGCCCGGGATGGGGTTGCCGTACGGCGAGCGGGTCGGCCGGTTGAGCAGGTCGTAGACCCGCTTCTCCACGGCGTCGCTCATCACGTGCTCCCAGCGGCAGGCCTCCTCGTGGGCCTCCTCGTAGGGCATGCCGATCACGTTGACCAGGAGCAGCTCGGCGAGGCGGTGCTTGCGCATGACGGCGACCGCGTGCGCCCGCCCGGCCTCGGACAGCTGCAGGTGGCGGTCGGTCTCCACGACGGTCAGCAGCCCGTCGCGCTCCATGCGGGCCACGGTCTGGCTGACCGTCGGGCCGCTCTGGTGCAGGCGCTCGGCGATGCGGGCGCGCAGCGGCGGCACGCCCTCCTCCTCGAGCTCGAGGATGGTGCGCAGGTACATCTCGGTGGTGTCAATGAGGTCGGACATGAACGGGTCCTCTCCAAGTCGCTGGCTGCGATTCTATTGCGTGTCACCGCAGCGACACCCGTCGGCGTCTATCGGTTGATCAACCTGCGGCCGCGCCGCTCTTGACGGTTCGCGCACGCCTGGCTCGTCGAGCGGCCGGAACGGGTCGTATGCCACCTCTCCGGCAGGTGCGTCCGGATCGGCGAAGTAGCCCGAATAGCCGCCCCACTCCACCTTCTGGGCGGGTTTCAGCAGTGTCGCACCGACCGCCGTCGTTGTCGCGAGTGCCTCGTCCATCTCCGACGGAACCGGCCGGGAATCACTCGGCGGGAAGTCTCGCAGCAGGGTGGGACAGTGCGCTACGACACAGCACGCCCATGGTGTTGACTGGCTCATGTGCGTACACCACTGATCACTGTGGCGGAGCTGGCCGACCGGCTCCGTTCGGAGCAGCCCACGACCGTGCTGGATGTGCGGTGGCGGCTGTCCGGCCCGCCCGGCCGCGACGACTACGACGCCGGTCACCTGCCCGGAGCCGTCTTCGTCGACCTGGACCGCGACCTGTGCGGGCCGCCCGGGCCGGGGGGCCGCCACCCGCTGCCGCACCCCGAGGCGCTGGAAGGCGCATTGCGCGCCGCGGGCGTACGCGAGGGCCGGCCCGTCGTGGTCTACGACGCCGGTGACGGCATGGCCGCGGCGCGGGCCTGGTGGACGCTGCGCTGGGCCGGGCACGCCGACGTACGGGTGCTCGACGGCGGCTTCGCCGCCTGGTCCGCCGCGGGCGGCGAGGTGACCGACAAGCCGGCCGACGTCGTCCGGGGGGACGTGACCGTGGTGCCCGGTGGCATGCCGGTGCTCGATGCGGCCGCTGCCGGGGCGCTCGCCGCCGACGGGGTGCTGCTGGACGCGCGGGTCGCGCCGCGCTTCCGGGGCGAGACCGAGCCGATCGACGCGGTCGCCGGGCACGTGCCGGGCGCCCGCAACCTGCCCTACGGCGAACTGGTCAACGCCGACGGCACGCTGCGCGCCGACCTGCCCGAGGTGTTCGCCGACCTGGGCGACGCGCCGGTCGGGGCATACTGCGGCTCCGGGGTGACCGCCGCGCACACCGTGCTCGCCCTGCACGCCGCGGGCCGCACCGACGTCGCGCTGTACGTCGGCTCCTGGAGCCACTGGATCACCGACCCGTCCCGGCCGATCGGCCGCGGATGAGGGGCGAGGTCAGGTCATGACGGCGACCGTGGTGTGGAGTGACGCGCTGCTGGGCTACAACCTGGGCGACCATCCGCTGAACCCGGTGCGCGTCGAGCTGACCATGGCGCTCGCCCGGGAGCTGGGTGTGCTCGATCGGCCCGGGGTGGAACTGGTCGCACCGGAGCCGGCCACCGAGGCCGAGCTGCTGCGCGTGCACCGCCGGGACTATCTGGACGCGGTCCGGGCCGCCCCGGACGACCCGTTCTTCCGCGGGTACGGCCTCAACACCCCGGACAACCCCGTCTTCGACCACATGCACGAGTCGTCGGCGCTGGTCTGCGGCGCGACCCTGGCCGCGGCGCGGGCCGTGTGGTCGGGTCATGCCCGGCGCGCGGTCAACGTGGCGGGCGGCCTGCACCACGCGATGCCCGCCCGCGCGGCCGGGTTCTGCGTGTATGACGACCCCGCCGTCGCCATCGCCGACCTGCTCGCCCAGGGCGCGGAGCGGATCGCGTACGTCGACGTCGACGTGCACCACGGCGACGGCGTGCAGGAGATCTTCTACGACGACCCGCGCGTGCTCACGGTGAGCCTGCACGAGGGCCCGCTGACCCTGTTCCCCGGCACCGGTTATGTCGAGGAGACCGGCGGCCCGCAGGCCGAGGGCACCGCGGTGAACGTGCCGCTGCCGCCGGGCACCGGCGACCGGGGCTGGCTGCGCGCGTTCCACGCCGTGGTGCCGTCGGTGGTGCGAGCCTTCCGGCCGCAGCTGATCGTGCTGCAGGCGGGAGCGGACACGCACCGGCTCGACCCGCTGGCGAACCTGCGGCTGACCGTCGACGGGCAGCGGGCGGCGCAACTGGCCGTGCGCGCGCTCGCCGACGAGGTGTGCGAGGGGCGGCTGGTGGCCACCGGCGGCGGCGGATACGCCCTGGTCGAGGTGGTGCCGCGGGCCTGGACTCACCTGCTGGCGATGGTCACCGGCGAGCCGCTGGACCCGGCCACCGCGCTGCCGGAGTCGTGGCGGGAGTTCGCCGCGCGCCGGGTGCCGGGGCGGGCGGTGCCGAGCACGCTCACCGACGGCGGCGACACCACGTTCACCCCGTGGCAGCCCGAGGCCGAGGGCGACCAGCTCGACCGAGCGATCATGGCGGCGCGCAAGGCGGTCTTCCCGCTGCACGGGCTCGACCCGCACGACCCCCGGGACTGAGCCGTGACCGGCGCGGATGTGCTGCTGTCCGACGGCACCACGGTCCACCTGCGGCAGATCACGCCGGAGGACGGCGACGCGGTGGTGGCGATGCACTCGCGCTTCTCCGAGCGCACCCGCTACCTGCGCTACTTCTCGCCGTACCCCCGGATTCCGGCCCGGGACCTGCACCGCTTCGTCAACGTCGACCACGTCGACCGGGAGGCGTTCGTGGTCGCCGCGGGCGAGCGGCTGGTCGCGGTGGGCCGTTACGAGCGGCTCGGCGAGCAGGCCGTCGACGCCGAGGTCGCGTTCGTGGTCGAGGACGCCTACCAGGGCCGGGGTGTCGGCTCGGTGCTGCTGGAGCATCTGGCCGCCGCGGCGGCCGAGGCGGGCATCACCCGGTTCGTCGCCGAGGTGCTCCCCGAGAACGGCGCCATGCTGCGCGTGTTCACCGACGCCGGGTATGAGGTGACCCGGCGTTACGCCGACGGCGTGGTGACGCTGACCTTCCCGGTCGCGCCCACCGAACGCTCCCGCGCCGTGCAGGCCGACCGCGAGCAGCGCACCGAGGCCCGCTCGGTGGCCCGCCTGCTGCGCCCGCGCGCCGTGGCCGTCTACGGGGCGAGCGCGTCGGGGCACGGCGTCGGCGCGGCGGTGCTGGCCCACCTGCGCGGGAGCGGGTTCGCCGGTCCGGTGCACCACGTGCACCCGGACGGCCCGCTGCGCTCGCTCGCGGAGCTGAGCCCGCAGACTCCGTCCGCGCCGCCCGCCGACGGCTCACGGGCGGCGGCCGCGACGGGTGGGCCCGATCCGCGGCAGCCTACGGCGATCAGCGGCTCGCCCCGCCCTGGGGAGCCGGGATCCGGCCTGGGACGTGGGGGACAGACGCCAAGCGGTCCCGGCATCGATCTGGCTGTCGTGGCGACGCCGCCCGCCGCGCTGCCCGACGTGCTGGCCGACGCCGCCGCGGCCGGGGTGCACGGGCTGCTCGTGCTCACCGAGCTGGACCCGGCGCAGCGCCGTGACCTGGTGCGGGCCGCGCGGGTCGCGGGCATGCGGGTGATCGGGCCGGGCAGTCTCGGCATCGCCGACCACGCGGTGAGCCTCAACGCCACGCTGGTGCCCCGGCTGCCGGGTCCTGGCCGGGTGAGCCTGTTCTGCCACTCCGGCACGCTGGGCCTGCTGCTGCTGGCCGAGGCCGAGCGGCGCGGGCTGGGCGTGAGCGGTTTCGTCAGCGCGGGCCGCCGCGCCGACGTGTCCGGCAACGACCTGCTGCAGTTCTGGGCCGAGGACCCGCACACCGACGTCGTCGCGATGTACCTGGAGTCGTTCGGCAACCCGCGCAAGTTCGCCCGGATCGCCCGCACCACCGGGCGGCACAAGCCGATCGTGATGCTCGCCGGGCACACCGGTCACGGCGGGTCCACCCTGGACGAGGCCGCGATGCAGGCGCTGCGGGCGCACTCCGGCGTGATCGAGGTCGGCACCGTCGGCGAGTTGTTCGACGTGGCGACCCTGCTGGCGGCCCAGCCGCTGCCGGCCGGCGACCGGATCGGCGTGGTCAGCAACGCGTTCGCGCTGTCGGCGCTGGCCTCGGCCGAGATCCGGGCCGCCGGGCTGCGCGTCGGCCGGGCCGGCGCGGTCGGCCCGGCCGCCAAGCCGGACGAGTTCGCCGCCGCGGTGCACGCCGCCCTGCACAGCGACGACACCGACGCCGTGGTCGTGGTGGTCGCGCCGCCGCTGCCGACCGGCCCGCTCGCCGCCGACCAGAGCGCGGAGACGGCGCTGCTGGGCCCGTACGCCGACGCGCTGGCCGACGCCGTGCGCGACGCGGACAAGCCGGTGCTGGCGAGTTTCCTCGCCGGGCGCGGGCCGGCGCAGGTGCCGTCCTACCGCTCGATCGAGGAGGCGGTGCGGGCGCTCGCGCAGGTGACCCGCCGCGCCGCGTGGCTGCGCGCGCCCGCGGGCACGCTGCCGCCCGCGCCGCCCGGGGCCGACCCGGCCGCGCCCGACCTGGACACCCTGCTGGACTCGTACGGCATCCCCGTCGTGCCGAGCACCCGCGTGGCAGGCGCCGAGCAGGTCGCCGCCGCCGCGTCCGGTTACCGGGCCCCGGTGGCGCTGAAGGTGGCCGACCGGCCCAACCGCATCGACCTCGGCGCGGTACGACTCAACCTGGGCGGCCCGGACGAGGCCCGCCGCGCCTACACCGACCTGGAGCAGCTGTTCGGCGCGGAAGTCGAGGTGCTGGTGCAGCCGATGGTCGCGCCCGGGATCGCCTGCGTGGTCGAGGTCGTCGACGACCCGGCGTTCGGCCCGGTCGTCGGCTTCGGCCTGGCCGGCCCGGTCACCGAACTCGTCGGCGACCGCGCCTGGCGCGCCGCCCCGCTCACCGACACCGACGCCGCCGCCCTGGTCCGCGCACCGAAGGCCGCCCCGCTGCTCGCCGCCGCCGACGCCGACGCCCTGGCCGCGCTGCTGGTCCGCATCGGACAGCTCGCCGCCGACACGGCCCGCCTGCGCCACCTCGTCTTCAACCCGATCCTGGTCCACCCCACCGGCGTCTCCGTCCTGCACGCCCTGGGCGAACTCGCCACCTCCACCCCCCGCCCCGACACCGGCCCCCGCCAACTGCGATAAGGAAGGGCACCTTCACATCGGCATACGTAGTGGAAGGTGCCCTTCCCAACCTCTGCCGCCCGCTGAGCAGGGCTGCTGCGGGCCCGCGGCGATGTCGCCGGATCCGTCCGGGCCGGCGCTCCCCGTGCGGCGCCGGTCCGGACGGGTCAGGCCGTCGGTCCGACCGCAGCCGGAGTGGACGGCGCGGGATCGGGTGCCTGGCAGGTCGGCGGGTCGAGGCGGTCGCACCGCGGGGGCAGCAGGTCGGTGAACTCGGCCGTCGCCAGCAGGTTGCCCGCGGCGTCGTACGCCCGCACGGTCGCCGTCACCCTGCCCGCCTCGGTCCACGACCCGGCCCCCTTGGTCAGCGGGACCTCGTCGACCTGCCCGTCCCGCACCAGCTCCGCCCGGACCGCCGACGGCGGCGCGATGATCTGCAGCCGCTGGTTGTCCTCGGCCGCGTAACTGGGCAGGCGCATCACGATCAGCGCCTGTTCCGGCCCGGGGGCGAAGCCGGAACCGGTCGGGTGGTCCCGCCAGTTGCCGTCCGCGTCGGCGATCCCGGTGAAGTACGGCCCACCCCCGTCAGCCGTCACCACCTGGACGGTGACCGCGCGCCCCGTCCCGCCCGCCGCGCCGGGCGCGGGCACCTGCGAACCCCACAGCACCCGCAGCGTCGCGCCGGTGCCCGTGAGCTGGGTCTGCCTGAGCAGCGAACTACCGACCTGTTCCGCCACGTCGGGGAAGGGCGTGCCCCGCCCGCCGTACGGCTTCGGGTCGAGTCCCACCACCGCGTCCGTATCGGCAGGGTAGGTCTGGACCTCGCGCAGCACCGTGTCCCCGAGCCGCACCCGCAGCCGCTGGCTCCGGGTGACCTCCACAACGGAGTAGTACCCGTCCGGGGCGTCGACCGGGTGCCAGGTCCGGGTCACGCCGGTGGACGACCACTGCGCCTGTCCCTCCTCGTACACCGCTCCGACCGGTCCGAGCAGCAGGAAGCTCTCCTCCGGGTGCACCCCGTCGCCCGTGCCGAAGTTGGTCTCCTCGGCGGCCTCCAGCGATCCGGAGCCGGTCTGGTACAGCTCCTCCGGCCCCTCACCAAGGTCACCGAGGAACGCCGCCTTGAGCGGCCACCCGTCCATGCCCGCGGTGAGCACGTAGCGCCGCGAGCCGATGTCCCCGGCGAACAGCACCTTGATGCGATCGGGGTCGGTGGGCATGTACGGCCCGTCGCCCGGGTTGCCCCGCACCGAGCCGACCTCGGCCGCGGTGCGCCGCCGCATCACGTCCAGGAACGCCGCGTCACCGGCGAGGCTGCCGCGGGTGGGCGAGCGGAGCAGGGGCAGCAGCGCGGCCGGCACCGACGCGGCGGGCTGGTGCGGTCCGTCCCCCGGCGGGGTCAGCAGCCAGATGGTCGGCGTGGTCACCAGCAGCACGAAGACGACGGCCAGGACGGTCACCCGCTGCTGCCGGCGTCGCCGACGCAGCCGAACCACCCGGGCGTACGGCTCGGGCCGCGGCCTGACGTCGTCGGCGTGCCGGTCCAGGGTGGCGCGAAGTTCGTCGATCATGTCAGTTCTCCCCGTTCGCGGTGGCCATCGACGGGGCGGGCACCAGCTCACGCAACCGGTCCAGGCCGCGCGAGGCGTGGCTCTTCACCGTGCCCACGCTCACCCCCAGGATCTGCGCGGTCTCCTGCTCCGACCGGTCCTCCCAGTACCGCAGCACCAGCACCGCCCGCATGCGCACCGGCAGCCGGCGCAGCGCGGTCCACAGCTCGTCGCGGTCCTCGATCGCCGGATCGTGCCCCGGCCGGTCCGGCAGCACCGCGGTCACGATCTCGCGGATCGGCCGCCGCCAGACGTTGGCCAGCTGATTCACCATGACCCGGCGCAGGTACGCCTCGGGGTGGTCCATCCGCCGCCACTTCGGCAGCGCCGCGGCGAGCGCGCTCTGCAGCAGGTCCTCCGCCCGATCGCGGGAACCGCACAGCAGGTACGCCGTGCGTAACAGCGCGCTGTAGCGCTGCTCCACGAACGCCTCGAAGTCGTCGTCGGGCATCGGGCCGGTCTCCCCTCGTGTGTCCACCCGCACGAACACCCGACAGCCCGAAAAGGTTGAGCCGTCGCGGGACCCGAACGCGGCACAGCCCCGGCCGACCGGCCGGGGCTGTGTGCTGACGTGCTCAGAAGCGTCAGGCGGCGTACACCGAGAGGCGCTCGGCGCGCTCGCCGCTGCGCAGCTTCAGCAGCGTGGTCTTCTCGATCTGGCGGATGCGCTCGCGGGACAGGCCGAACTCCTTGCCGACCTCGTCCAGGGTGCGCTGGCGGCCGTCGTCCAGGCCGAAGCGGAGCCGGATCACGGCCTGCTCGCGCGTCGACAGGGTGGACAGCACGATCTCGACCTCGTCGCGCAGCTGGCCCTGGGCGAGCGCGTCGGCGGCGTCACCGCGCGGGTCGACCGCGGCGACGAAGTCGCCCAGCGCGCTCTCGCCGTCCTCGCCGACGGCCTGGTCCAGGCTGACCGGCTCGCGGTCGTACGAGATCAGCTCGATGACCTGGTATTCCGGGATCTCCAGGGCGACTGCGATCTGCGCGATGGACGGCTCGCGGCCGAGCGCGGCGGCGAGGTCGCGGCGCACCCGGACCATGCGGTTGACCTGCTCCACCATGTGCACCGGGATGCGGATGGTGCGGGCCTGGTCGGCCATGGCGCGGGTGATGGCCTGGCGGATCCACCAGGTGGCGTACGTGGAGAACTTGTAGCCCTTGGTGTAGTCGAACTTCTCGACGGCGCGGATGAGGCCGAGGTTGCCCTCCTGGATCAGGTCCAGGAACGCCATGCCGCGTCCGGTGTAGCGCTTGGCGATGCTGACCACCAGGCGCAGGTTCGCCTCCAGCAGGTGGTTCTTGGCGGCCTGGCCCTCGCGGATCACCGTCTCCAGGTCGCGGTCGTGCTCGATGCCGTCGCGCTCCATCACGTACTCGGCCATCAGGCCGGCCTCGATCCGGCGCGCCAGCACGACCTCCTGCTCGGCGGTCAGCAGCTTGGTGCGGCCGATGAGGTTGAGGTACGCGCGGACGAGGTCGGTCGAGACGCCCCGCTCATCGGTCTCGTCCAGATCGGCAGTCGTGCTGTCCAGTACGGCCACTGCTTCCATGCTCTCGTCGCTCATCGCTGTCCTCCCCGTGTCGCCTTGTGTACTGGACAGCTTGGTGTATGGCGCGTGAGACGGCGGTGAGACGATTTCGTGAATCTGCCACGATGGGGCGGACAGGGGAGGGACGTGTGGTCGTGAAGCGCCTGATGCGCATGTTCGGGGTCGGCGGGCCGTCCGTGCGGACGGAGTTGACGGTGTCGCGGGCCAAGCCCGGCGGCAAGCTCACCGGCACCGTCGAGGTCACCGGCGGTGATCACCAGGTATCGATCGGGTACATCGCGTTGGTGCTGGTCACCGACGTCGGGGTGCAGGGTGGGCTGCTCGGTGACCAGTCCACGGGAGAGATCAGCCGGCAGAAGGTGGTGGAGGGCTTCACGCTGGCCGCGCGGGAGCGTCGGATATTCGACATCACCTGCGACGTGCCGCTGGAGACGCCGCTGACCCGCGCCTTCGGGCAGCCGATCGCCGGGATGAACGTCGGTCTGCGTACCGAGTTGGAGGTCGCCCGTGCGGTCGACCGCACCGACCTGGACCCGGTCGAGATCGAGCCGATGCCGGCGCAGCAGCACATCCTCGACGCGCTGACCAAGCTCGGCTTCCAGTTCGTGAAGGCGCACATGGAGAAGGGCCGCCTGCGCGGGCTGCCGCAGACGCTGCCCTTCTACCAGGAGATCGAGTTCCTGCCCGGCTCTGCGTACGCCGCCCAGGTGCGCAACCTCGAGGTCACCTTCGTCGCGACCGACCGCAAGCTGCACGTCGTGATGGAACTGGACAGAAAGGTCGGCCCGCTCGCCGACCGCGACATCTTCGGCCGATTCACGGTCGACCCCGCCACCATCGCCGACACCGACTGGCGCGGCCTCCTCCAGGACTGGCTAACCCAATCCACCGCCCGCAAGGGCCCCCTGTTCTAGCCCCTCTCACCGCGTTGATCATGAACTTGTGGCACGGCTCGACGGTGTGTCGCTGCCATAAGTTCATGATCACGGGGGTGGTCAGCCTCCCTGCCGGTCCCAGTCGGCTCGGCTCGGGGAGGGGGGCAGGGCGGCGGCCGCTTGGGTTGGCCGCGCCTGTGTCCCTGCCGTCAGAGGTCGAGGATGAGGGTGTTCGGGCCGACGTTCACCGACTCCACCAGCATCTGGGTGCGGAAACGTCCCGTCTCGACGGTGGCGCCGCGGGCGCGGAGCGCTTCGACGAACGCGGTGAACACCGGCTCGGCCACCTCGGCCGGGGCGGCGGCCTGCCAGGTGGGGCGGCGGCCCTTGCGGGCGTCGCCGTAGAGCGTGAACTGGCTGACCACGAGCAGCGGCGCGCCGACGTCCGAGGCGCTGCGCTCGCCGTCGAGCAGGCGCACCTCGTACACCTTGCGGGCCATCGTCTCGACGGTGGCCTGGGTGTCGCTGTGCGTGACCCCGAGCAGGACCAGCAGCCCGTCCTTGATCTCCCCGACCACCTCGCCGTCCACGGTCACGCTGGCCCGGCTCACCGTCTGCACTACCGCGCGCACCGGCACCCCTCTCCCGTTGTGTCGATCATGAGGTTATGCCGACGACACACCGTCGAACCTTGCCACAAGTTCATGATCAACCCCTCAGGAGGGGAGGAGGAGGCCTCGTTCGACCAGGTGGTCGAGGACGGGGAGGAGGGCGTCGGCAAGGGCCTCGGTGGGGGCTTCGTGGGCGGTGGCCAGGAGGGCTATCTGGTCGTGGAGGGGGAGGTCGCCGTTGGAGCCGCTGACCAGGGCGAGGATGAGGGGGTCGATCTCCTCGACCCAGCGCAGGCCCTCGGGCATGGCCAGCAGCTGGCGGTCGACGATCCAGCCGTCGTCGCCCATGGTGGCCTCCTGGCGCAGCTGGAGGCCGTCGACGCGGCGGTAGCGGGCAGCGAGGAGCTGGTCGCGGTCGCGGGCGTCGAGCCAGTCGCGGCGGGTGAACCACTCGCTGACCCGGTCGCCGAGCGGGGGCTGCACCTGCTGGCGCAGGTCCTCGCAGACGACCGACGGGTCGGCCTTGCCGCTGTGGCGGGCCGTGACCAGGCCGAAGCCGATCGCCTCGACGCCGTGCGCGGCGAACCAGTCCAGCCACTGCGCGGCCCGCAACGCGTCGTGCTTCTCGCTCGCGTCGGCCAGCCAGAGGCGTACGTAGTCGAGCGGGTCGCTGACCTCGCGCTGGATCGCCCACAGGTCCATGCCGGTGCCCGCGAACCAGCTCGCGACGCGGTCCTCCCAGTCCTCGCCCTTCACGTGCACCCAGTTGGCCAGGAACTGCATCGTGCCGCCCTCGTTGAGCAGCGTCGGCGCGGCCCCGGCGAGCTCGGCGCAGACGCCGTCGCCGGCCCGGCCGGAGTCGCGGTACACGTGGGTGGCCAGGCCGGGCCCGACCACGAACGGCGGGTTGCTGACCACCAGGTCGAACCGGCGGTCGGCGACCGGGGCGAGCATGTCGCCCTGCAGCAGCTCCCAGCTCATGCCGTTGAGCGCCGCCGTCGTCGCGGCGAAGCGCAGTGCGCGCGGCGACAGGTCGGTGGCCGTCACGGCGCGCGCGTGTGTGCTCAGGTGCAGCGCCTGCACACCGCAGCCGGTGCCGAGGTCGAGGGCGGTGCCGACGGGCGTGCGCACCGTCGCGCCGGCCAGCGTCGTGGACGCGCCGCCCACCCCGAGCACGTGGTCGGCGGGTAGCTGGCGGCCCGGCTGGGCGGGCAGGTCGGACAGGACCCACCAGTCGCCGTACGGCTCCAGGTCGACGCCCGCCGCGAGCCCGCCGTCGGCGAGCACGACCAGCCCGGCCGCGCGGGCCGCGGCGACCGGCAGCGGGGCCAGCGCGGCGGCGACGGCGGCCTCCGGCTCGGTCTGCCCGCAGATGAACAGCCGGATCAGGGTGTCCAGCGGATCACCCGAACCGGTGATCCGCAGCGCGGCCCGGAAGTCGCTGCGGCCCGCGTCGGCCGACGCCTGCGGCCCCAGCCGGTCGGCGATGCCCGAGGCGGTGAACCCAGCGCCGGTCAGCGCGGTTCGCAGATGATCGATGTCAGCGGTCTCCAGCAGCGTCTGCACCCTGACATCGTGCACCAACGCGCGGCGCACGGCGCAGGGACGTGTGCACTAACCTGCTGCGCATGGCACAGGTATGGGCGCACTGGCACACCGTATTGATCACGACGGCGGCGCTGGTGCCCCTGACCCTGCTCGTCGTCGCCGGTCTGGTCCGGCTCCGTTCGCGGGCGGGCGCGCCGCGGGCCCACGCTTGGCGCTTGTCGCTGGCCGAGGGCGTGATGGTGCTCGGGACGCTGCCCTGGGTGTGGATGACGATGACGCCGCAGCAGGTGCCGCCGGACACGACCATGCTGTACCTCGTACCGCTGAGCGATCTGGGCCAGCAGTTCACCATGCCGCTGCCGTGGGTGGTCGCGCAGATCGGCGGCAACCTGCTGGTGTTCTTCGCGCTCGGGGCGGGCGCGCCGGTGCGCTTCGCGGCGCTCGCGTCACCCGCGCGGCTGCTGCTGCTCGGGGCGGCCTGCTCGCTGGCGATCGAGGTGACCCAGCTGCTGTTCGTCACCAACCGGGTGTGCAGCGTCGACGACGTGCTGGTCAACGCCGTCGGCTGCCTGCTCGGCGGCCTGGTCACCCGCCCCTGGTGGTCCCGCGCGCGGGTGGCTGTCCCGGCCTGACCAAGGTCACCCGACTTGCCGGGCAGGTGTGCGTATCTTGCGCCGACTTTCCGCCAGATGCCCGGCAAATCCGGCGCTACAGATCCAGGTGTACGCGGAGCGCGGCGTCCAGCCTGCTCAGCGTTTCGGGGCGTAAGCTGCCGAGCCGTTGGCGGAGGCGGACGAAGTCGACGGACCTGACCTGTTCCGCCTGGGCCTTCGAGTCGCGGCTCAGCCCGGCCTCACCCCCCGGGATCAGCACCTGGAACGGGTAGACCCGTTCGGTGTTCGAGGTCACCGGCACGAGCGTGACGACACCGCGGCCGTTTCGCTCCGCGGTGCGGTTGGCCACGGTGTTGCCCACGAGAACCGCAGGCCGGACCTTGTTGGACTCAGATCCCTGGGCCGGGTCGAGGTTGACCAGGTACACGTCACCGCGCTGCATCTGCCAGCCCGTCGCCTTCGGTGGCGCTCCACAGCCGGCCGTCCTCGCCGGCGGCCCACTCGTCGTAGGCCGCCGCGTAGGCGTCTTCGAGTTCACTTGCCCGCAGCAGGTCGATGGCGCGGTGCAGGACCGCAGACCGGGAAGCGCTGCCCCGGCGGTCGGCGTAGTCATCGATGAACTCGATGTCTTCCTCCGGCAGGCTGACGCTCAGTTTCATGGATTCGATGCTACCCGGAGGGGTCGATCGATGCTACTGGTGTTGCTACCGGGGGTACGGCGGCGGCGAATACGCCGAGCCGTGTGGGTTGCCCGTGCCGGATTCTGAGATCCTGTGACCATGGCGAAGTTGTGGTTGGCACAGGATGCCGCGGCGGATGAACTCCTCCTGAGTGACCCGTTTGCGCGAGTACTCGGCATGCTGCTGGACCAGCAGATCCCGCTGGAGAAGGCGTTCGTGGGGCCGTACCGGCTGGCCGAACGGATGGGCGTGCAGCGGCTCGACCCGGCGCAGATCGCGGACTACGACCCGGCCGCGTTCGCGGAGCTGTACGCGACCCCGCTCGCCATCCACCGGTTCCCCGGCTCGATGGCCGAGCGCTCGCAGAAGCTCGCCCGCGCCGTCGCCGACGAGTACGACGGGGACGCCGCGAAGATCTGGACCGGGGCCAAGGACGGCAAGGACCTGTTCAAGCGGCTGTCCGCGCTGCCCGGGTTCGGCAAGATGAAGGCGCAGATCTTCATCGCGCTGCTGGGCAAGCAGTTCGGCGTGCAGCCCGAGGGGTGGCGCGAGGCGGCAGGGGTGTACGGCGAGGAGGGCTCGCTGCGCTCGGTCGCCGACATCCGCGACGCGGCCTCGCTGGCCAAGGTCCGCGAGTTCAAGAAGCAGATGAAGGCCGAGGCCAAGGCCGCCAAGTCCTGACCGCCTCGCCCTGCCCCCCAAGCCTGGCGCGTCCGGCCGATCGTGGGATCGGTTGGTCGTGCCCCTGCATGATCGCTGTTTCGGGTCAAAACCTCTGGTCAGACCTCACTTTCCGACCAGAAACAGTGATCTTCCCACCCCGCCCCGACCACGGGCGTTAGGAAGGGCACCTTCTACAACGCATAGCGTTAAGAAGGTGCCCTTCCTTCGTGCGGAGCGCGACGCGCGGTGGGCGGTTGCGGCCTTACACCTTGTCGAGGGCCGGTTCCTCCGGAGCGGGTGCGGCGTCGGAGGTGGGGGCGGGCGGGGTGGGGGTGCGCCGGGGGCGCATGCCGAGGGCGGCCAGGGCACCGAGCAGGCAGATCGCGGCGGTGCCGAGGAAGATCTCGCGGTACTCGGCGCGCAGCGCGGCGTCCAGGGCGGTCTGGTAGGCGGCCAGGGCGCGGCGGAACTCGTCCTCGGTCATGCCGAACGGCAGCGGCGTGGGCAGGTCCTCGGTGAACTCCTGGAAGCGGTGCAGGCCCCAGGCGGTCAGCGCGGCGACGCCGAGCAGCATGCCCATCATCCGGGCGACCACGACGGCGGCCGAGGCCACGCCGTGCTGGACGGCGGGCACGATACGCAGCACCAGTGCCGACAGCGGCGCGATGACCAGGCCCAGGCCGAGCCCGGCGAGCACCAGGTCGGTGTCGAGCCGGGGCAGGCTGAGCGGGCCGAGTTCGTGTCGGGCGGCCGGCAGGTCGGCGGGCCAGCCCGCGATCAGCAGGTACGCCCCAGCGGAGCCGGCCAGGCCGACGACGGTGAGCACCCGTTCGCTGAGCCGCCGCAGCAGCAGCCCGCCGAGCACCGCGCCGATCGGCAGCGCGACCAGGAACCGGGTGAGCAGCAGCGTGCTGTCCAGGGTGTCCAGCCGCAGCAGGGTGTGCCCGACGAGTTCCACGTCGACCAGGGTGACCATGAGCGCGGCTCCCGCGCACGCGCTCGCGGCCAGCGTCGCCAGCAGCGGTCCCATGGCGACGCCGGCCGGGTCGAGCAGGCGGGTGCGGGCACGCCACTCCCACACGACGAACGCGACGAGGGCGACGCCCGCGGCGGCGAGCACGGCGGGTCCCCAGTTCGGCAGCACGGCGTGCGCGGGGTCGGGGTTGTACAGGCCGATCACGCACAGGCCGAGCACGAGGGCGAGCAGCAGCCCGCCGACGACGTCGACGCGACGCGGGGGAGCGTCCGGGTCGGGGCGGTGCGGCGGCACCAGCAGCCAGACGGCGACGCCGATGAGCACGGCCAGCGGGATGTTGATCCAGAAGATGCCGCGCCAGCCGATCCACAGCGCCACAGCCGCGCCGAACAGCGGGCCGAGCACCGCGCCGAGTTCCTGGGCCGCGCCGACCCAGCCGAGGGCGGCGGGCCGGGTGGCGGGCGGGAACAGGTCGGCGATCAGCGCCATGGTGACGGGCAGCAGCGCGCCGCCGGCCATGCCCTGCAGCGCCCGGCCGGCGACCAGCGGGGCCAGGTCGGTCGCGGTCGCGGTGACCACGGATCCGACCGCGAACGCGGCGAGGCAGGCGAGGATCAGGACCCGGCGGCCGTACCGGTCGGACAGGCTGCCCAGCAGGGGCATCGCCGCGACGTAGCCGAGCAGGTAGCCGGTGACCAGCGGGGTGGCCCGTTCCAGGTGGTTGATCGGGATGCCGAGGTCGTTGACGATGTCGATCAGCACCGAGACCAGCACGTACGCGTCGAGCGCGCCGAGCAGCACGGCGAGGGCGCCCATGCCGACGGCAAGACGGTGCCGCGGGGCGGCGGGGACCGCCCCGCCGCCCGTGGCGTCGTGATCAGGGCGCACTGATCGTCACCGGGTCGTTGTACTTGGTGAAGGTGACGGTGACCGTGCCGGCCGGGTCGCTGCCCTTGGCCGGGATGGTGAACACGCCCTTGACCAGCTGCTTGCTGGCGGCGTCCAGCCAGATGTCGCCGGTGACGCCGGCGCCGACGCCCGGGATCAGCGCGGCCAGCACGACCGGGTCGGGCTCGACCTGGATCTTGTAGGTCTCCTTGCCGTCGACCGTCTCCTTGGCCTTGGTGGTCGCCGTCTTGATGCTGGTGAGCAGCTTGGCGACGCCGCGGTTGGGGTCGAGGATGGCCGACGGGTCGTACACCGTGGCCGCGGCGGCCAGCGGCAGCTTCTGGAAACCGCCGGTGGCGGCCTTGAGCCACAGGTCGGTGCCGACGATCACGAACTGGGCCTCGATCGCGGTGCCGAACTGCTCGATGGAGGCGGTGCCCTGCGCGGAGCCCGCCTGGGTGAGGTCGCCCTCGGCGCGCTTGAGGGTCAGTCCGCTGATCTTGCCGTTGACGTCGATGACGAAGTGCGCCGACTTGACCTCGGCCATCGCCTTGGCCCCGTCGGCCAGCAGGGTCTGCGCGGCGGGCAGGTCGGCGGGCGGGGTCTTGTCGTCCGCTGTGGAGGTGCACCCGGTGAGGGTGAGGGCCAGTGCGGCGAGCGCGGCGAGCGCGTGCGAGGTGCGGGACATAACGCGCATGGTAGTGGGGGCCGCCACGCCGGGCCCGACACGCCGCTTGCACAGGTGTTGACCTGGCCTTTCTTATACCAGTTTCGCGAAGTCCCCCGCAGGGGTCCGGACCGGAATCCGTCCTTCGGTCCATAGCAGACCGGACGAACCTTCTGAAATCCGGAGCAAGATATCGGGCGCTCGGTAGCATCACGGAGGGTGAGCTAACGATTTCATTTGGTAATCGTTATGGCGTCGTCCTCCACCTTCCGGGCGGAGTTCGAGGGCCGCTCGCCCAGGTGGAGCCTCCCGGCGCCACCGTGTCCTGCCTGAGGAGAACCAATGACGATGCTCAGCGAGCCTGACGCATTGACCGGGCCGTCCGTCCACTGCGACCTGCCCGGACCCCGTTCGGCCGAACTGCTGGAGCGCCAGCAGCGCCGCGAGTCCAACGCGCGCACCTATCCCCGCAACATCCCCATCGCCATCGCCGAGGGTTCCGGCAGCTTCGTACGCGATGTCGACGGCAATGTGTTCATCGACTTCCTCACCGGCGCGGGCGTGCTGTCGCTCGGCCACAACCACCCCGAGCTGGTCCGCGTCGTCACGTCGCAGCTGGGCCGGCTGACCCACGCGCTGGACTTCCCGACCCCCGCCAAGGACGCGTTCGTCGAGGCGCAGCTGTCCATGCTGGCCCCTGGCCTGCGCGAACGCATGCGCGTGCACTTCTGCGGACCGACCGGCGCCAACGCCGTCGAGGCCGCGATCAAGCTCTGCAAGACGGCCACCGGCCGCGGCGACATCGTCTCGTTCCAGGGCGGCTACCACGGGTGCAGCCACGCCGCGATGGCCGCCTCCGGGCTGGTCTCGCAGAAGCGCCCGATCGCCAACGGCGTGCCCGGCGTGCACTTCTACCCGTACTCGTACTGCGCCCGCTGCCCGCTGGGACTGCGGCCCGACAGCTGCGAGACCAACTGCGCCGGGCTGCTGGAGAAGTCGCTGCTCGACCCCAACGGCGGCGTCGCCCGGCCGGCCGCGGTGATCCTGGAGCTGGTGCAGGGCGAGGGCGGGGTCATCCCGGCCACCCGGGACTTCGTCCGGCGGGTGCGGGCGCTGACCCGCTCGCTGGACATCCCGCTCATCGTCGACGAGGTGCAGACCGGCTGCGGCCGCACCGGCACCTGGTTCGCGTTCGAGCAGTACGACATCGAGCCCGACGTGATCGTCGCGTCGAAGGCGCTGTCCGGCATCGGCACACCCGTCGCGCTGATCATGTACGACGAGCGGCTCGACGTGTGGCAGCCCGGCGCGCATACCGGCACCTTCCGGGGCAACCAGCTCGCCTTCGCCGCGGGGGCGGAGGCGGTCCGGATCCTGCACCGCGACGAGATCCTGGCCAACGTCCGCGAGCGCGGGGCGCAGGTGGCCGACCGGCTCGGCGAGCTGCGGGCCCACCCGGTGGTGCGCGAGGTGCGCGGCCGGGGCCTGATGTGGGGCGTCGAGCTTGCCGACCCGGGCGACGGGCGCTCGGCCGGGCAGCTGGCCCGCCAGGTGCAGGCTCGGGCGCTGCGCCGCGGCCTGATCGTCGAACTCGGCGGCCGGGACGACTGCGTGATCCGTATCCTGCCGCCGCTGAACGTGACCGCCGAGGTCATCGACACCGCGTGCGGCATCGTCATCGACGCCATCGAGGAGTCGTGCCGCCCCGGCGCCGAGGCCGACGAGCCGACGACCGCACGCACCGGAGCGGACGGCATGGGCTGAGCGGCGGGCGCCGCCAAGCGCCCCCGCCTGAAAGCGGTCTGTCCGGCGCGCCGCCCCGCGCGGCGTGCCGGGCAGGCGACCGCCTCGCCGAACGCGGCCCCCGCCTCACCCGGGCCGGCCCGTTCCGCTCAGCCGTCCTAGTCGTCCGCGGAGGGAGAAGCCCATGAGCACACGCGTCCTCGATGTCAATGATCTTCCTGAGTTCCCTGACGTCGAACCCGGTCGCAACGGAGGTCTCGTGCTGACCTGCCCGGGCTACGAACACGAGCCGCGCTGGCGGCCGGGCGAGCGGTTGCCGCAGCTGTTCGAGCAGCAGTGCGACCGGCTGCGCCGGTACGGCCGGGGCGAGCAGCTCGCCGTGGACACCGGCGAGGAGGCGCTCACCTACGACGAGCTCGACGCGCGCGCCAACCGGCTGGCCAGGCACCTGATCAGCCGCGGGGCCCGGCCCGGCGACCGGGTCGCGCTGCTGTTCGACCAGCCCGTGCAGTCGTACGTCGGCATGCTCGCCATCGGGAAGATCCACGCCGCGTACGTGCCGCTGGACACCGGATTCCCCGCCGACCGGCTGGCCTACATCGTCGGCGACTCCGGGGCGCGGCTGGTGCTGTCGGTGTCGCATCTGCGCGAGCACCTGGCCGAGGTCGCCGAGGCCGAGGTGCTCTGCCTGGACGAGATCACCGCCGAGCTGGCGGCCGCCGCCGACGACCGGTTGACCAGCGACGAGCGCGGCGAGCCCGCCGACGAGCTGGCGTACATCATCTACACGTCCGGCTCCACCGGCCGGCCCAAGGGCGTCGCCGTCGAGCACGCTGCCATCGTCAACTTCGTCCGGGTCGCCGCCGAGCTGTACGGGGTGCGCCCGGAGGACCGGATGTACCAGGGCATGACCATCGCCTTCGACTTCTCGGTCGAGGAGATCTGGGTGTCCTGGATGGTCGGCGCGACCCTGGTGCCCAAACCCGGCGGGGCCAGCCTGCTCGGCCGGGACCTGTGGGAGTTCCTCACCGCGCGCGGCGTCACCGCGATGTGCTGTGTGCCGACGCTGCTGGCCACGCTCGACGAGGACCTGCCCGACCTGCGCTTCCTGCTGGTCTCCGGCGAGGCCTGCCCGCAGGACCTGGTCTCCCGCTGGCATCGGCCGAACCGCCGCTTCCTCAACGTGTACGGGCCCACCGAGGCGACCGTCACCGCGACCTGGACGCCGGTGCACCCGGACAAGCCGATCACGCTGGGCCTGCCGCTGCCGACGTACGCCACCGTCATCCTCGACCCCGACGCGCCCCGCGCCCTGCCCCCGGGCGAGCTGGGCGAGATCGGCATCGCGGGCGTCGGCCTGGCCGTCGGCTACGTCAACCGCGACGACCTGACCGAGCGCGCCTTCATCCCCGACTTCCTGAAGCTCAAGAACAACCCCTCCGGGCGCATCTACCGCACCGGGGACCTGGGCCGGGTCAACGAGGCCGGTGAGATCGAATACCTGGGGCGCATCGACACCCAGGTGAAGATCCGCGGGTACCGCATCGAGCTGACCGAGATCGAGTCGGTGCTGCTGCAGGTGCCGGGCGTGGCTCAGGCCGTGGTGGACACGCACCGCCCCGAGCCGGGCGTGACCGAGCTGGTCGGCTACTACAGCCTGCGCAAGGACACCGTCGCGCTGGACCGCCAGCAGATCTACGCCTGGCTGCGGGAACGGCTGCCGGGGTACATGATCCCGTCGTACCTGGAGCAGCTCGACGCGATCCCGATGCTGCCCAGCGACAAGGCCGACCGCAAGAGCCTGCCGCCGCCGGGCAACCGCAGACTGGCCGCCCCGCCCACCGACGCCGCCGCTCCCGCCACCCCGGTCGAGCAGGGGTACGCCGAGGTGCTGGCCGAGGTGGTGCGGGTGGACCGAGTCGGCGTGGAGAGCCACTTCTTCGAGGAGGTGGGCGCGGACTCGCTGCTCATGGCGCGCTTCTGCGCCAAGGTGCGGCAGCGCGGCGACCTGCCCTCGGTGTCCATGCGTGACGTGTACGTGTACCCCACCGTGCGGGCACTGGCCGCCGCCGTCGCCCCGGTCGCCGCCGCCGAGAACGCGCGGCCGCGCACCGCGCCGGTCCCGGCGCGCCAGACCCGCCGGGCGAGCTCGCTCCAGTACTGGGCCTGCGGCCTGGTGCAGCTGCTGATGGGGCTGGGCAGCGCGGTGATGGCCGGCTACCTGCTGATCTTCGCGTTCCGCTTCATGGCCGCCGCGAACGGCTACCTCGACCTGTACCTGCGCTCGGCGGCCTTCAGCATCGTCGGCTTCCTGATCCTGACCATCTATCCGATCGCCGTGAAATGGCTGCTCATCGGGCGGTGGAAGGAACAGGAGATCCCCCTGTGGGGGCTGACCTACCTGCGCTTCTGGTACGTGCGCATGTGCATGGGCGCCAGCCGCCTGCTGATGTTCTACGGCACGCCGCTCTACCCGTGGTACCTGCGCCTGCTCGGCGCGAAGATCGGCCGCAACGTGGTGATCCTGTCGCCGGTCATGCCGATCTGCACCGACCTGCTGACGATCGGCGACAACACGGTCATCCGCAAGGACTGCTACTTCATGGGCTACCGCGCCCAGTCCGGCTACATCCAGACCGGCCGGATCACCATCGGCAGCGACGTGATCGTCGGCGAGCACACCGCGCTGGACATCAACTCGACCATCGGCGACGGCGCGCGGCTCGGGCACTCCTCGACGCTGCCGCCGGGATACACGGTGCCGGCCGGCGAGAGCTGGCAGGGCATGCCGGCCCAGCCGGGCCACCCCGGCCTGCCGCCGGTGCCCGCGCGCAGCTGCGGCTGGCTGCGCAAGACCGTCTACAGCGGCGTGAAGATCGCCAACCAGGTGCTCACCCGCGGCCCGCTGTTCTTCGGCGCGCTGGTCGCGCTGGTCACCCAGGTGCCGCTGCTGAAGGGCCTGGTCGACGGCAAGTCGTTCTCGATCAGCAGCATGATCTACCTGGACCTCGTGCTGGCCTCGGCGGTGCTCTTCGTGGTCGGGCTGCTGCTCGGCCTGGCCTCCATCGTGGTCATCCCGCGGCTGCTCAACCTGCTGTGGAAGCCCGACACCGTCTACCCGCTCTACAGCTTCCGGTACTGGCTCGCCTCGACGATCTCCGGGATGACCAATTCCGCGCTGTTCATGCGCCTGTTCGGCGACAGTTCGTACGTCGTCAACTACCTGCGCTGGATCGGCGTCGACCTGCAGCAGGTCGTGCAGACCGGGTCCAACTTCGGCATCGAGTTCCGCTTCGACACGCCGTTCCTGTGCACCATCGGCACCGGCACGATGGTGTCCGACGGCCTGTCCATGGTGAACGCCGACTACTCGACGACCTCGTTCATGATGTCGCGGGTCGTCGTCGGCGCCCGCTCCTTCGTCGGCAACGACGTCACCTTCCCGGCGGGCCACGCCGTCGGCCAGAACGTCCTCTACGCGACCAAGGCCACGGTGCCCACCGACGGCCCGATCCGCCACGACACCGGCCTGCTCGGCTCGCCGTCGTTCCCGATCGCGCGGGTCGTCACCCGAGAGGCCGGGTGCGAGGCGCCCACGGGGGACGCGCTGCGGCGGCAGTTGACCCTGAAGAACCACTACAACCTGCGCTCGATGGCCCTGTTCCTGTTCGTGATGTGGATCTCGGGTGCGGTCGGCCTGGTCGTGCTCGCCGCCGCGCTGGACATGTACTCCGAGTGGAGCGTGCTGGTCATCCCCGCCGCGGGCGTGGTCATGCTGGCCTTCCAGCTCTGCTACAGCGTGCTGGTGGAGCGGCTGGTCGGCGGGTTCCGGCGGCTGCGCCCGCGGCGCTGCTCCATCTACGACCCGTACTACTGGTGGCACGAGCGGCTGTGGAAGCTGGAGGCGCCGGTCCCGTTCGCGGGCACCCCGTTCCGCCCGCTGATCTGGCGGCTGCTGGGCGTGCGGATGGGCAAGCGGGTGTACGACGACGGCGCGTACATGTCCGAGCGGACCATGATGACCGTCGGCGACGACGCCTGCCTCAACGCGGGCGTGGTGATCCAGTGCCACTCCCAGGAGGACGGCATGTTCCGGTCCGAGCCGACCGTCATCGGCTCCGGCGCGACGCTGGGCGTCAAGGCGTTCGTGCACTACGGCGTCACCGTCGGCGAGAACGCGGTGCTCGGCGCGCACGCCTTCCTGATGAAGGGCGAGCAGATCCCCGACGGCGAGGACTGGACCGGCAACCCGGCCCGGCAGGTGTGCGAGCCGCTGCCCGCCGCGCCGCGCCGGACCAGGCCCGCGCCCTGCGTGTCCGGCCCCCGGGCCGGCTCCCGGGCGGCGGCCCGCGCCCTGCTCACCGAGCTGCGGGCGACGCCCTCGCCGCGGCGGCGGCGTCCGGCGGGCGTGGCGGTCTCCCTGTTCGCGCTGGCCGCGTGCCGGCGGCGGGAGAAGGACCTGGCCCAGTTCCTCAGCGCGGACGAGCGGGCCGAGGCCGCGAGCATGCGCTCGGACGAGCGCCGCAGCTCCTTCGTCGTCACCCGGGCGCTGGTCCGCATGATCCTGTCGATCGAGTGGCACGGTGAGGTCGCGCCGCGCAACTGGAGCCTGCACTACGGCGGATTCGGCAAGCTGACCGTGTCCGGGCCGCTGTCCGGCATCGACGTGAGCGTCTCGCTGACCGACTCGGCGATCGCGGTGGCGGTCTCCGACGCGTACGACATCGGGGTGGATCTTGAACCGGCGGGCCGGGAGGGCGCGTCGCTGCCCTGGACGGTGCTGTCCGCCGCGGAGCACGCCCGCCTGATGGAGGCCGACGACCAGGGGGAGCAGCTGCTGCGGATGTGGACGCTGAAGGAGGCCTTCACCCGCTGCGCCGGCGACGACGGCGAGGTCCGCTTCGAGCAGCTGGACACGCTGCTGGAACCGCTGCAGGTGGTCGGCTCCGCGCCGAACGGCCGCCAGCGCTACTGGTTCCACCAGGAGCAGTGGGGCAGCGCCGCCGAGCAGCACTGGGTGACCGTCGCGGTGCGGCGGCGGCCCACCGGCCGGCGCGGGCGCAGACCGGCCGGGCGGGGCGTACGTCCCGCGGTCGCCAAGTCGGTCGGCCGCGCCCCGCGCCCCGCCACCCGCTCCGCCGCGGGCCAGGACGTGATGATGCAGATCCTGGCCGGTGGCCGGGTCACCGCCCGCACCGTGGCGTCGCCGAACAGCGCATCCGGCGGGGGCGCCTGATCCTGCGCGGGCACGGGCGTCACCGGTCGCGTCGCCGCACAGGCGCCGACCGGTGACGCCTAGACTGCGGGGTCATGGGCGTCACACACCACGGGCGCACCGAGCGCCTCGACCTCGCCGATCCGACCCTGCGCGACTGGACCTGCACCGTGCTGGCCGCCGATGCCGAACAGGGCATCGTGCTGGACCGCTCGGCCTTCTACCCGGGCGGCGGCGGCCAGCCGCCGGACCACGGCGTGCTGCTCTGGCAGGGCGTGCAGACCCGGATCACCGGCACCCGCAAGGGCGACGACCTGTGGCTGATCCCGGCCGAGGGGGACCCGGTTCCGCCGGTCGGCACGCAGGTCGCGGGAGCGGTCGAGGACACCCGGCGCACCCTGCTCATGCGTACCCACTCCGGGCTGCACGTGCTGTGCGGGGTGGTGTTCCGCGACTTCGGCGCGCTGGTCACCGGCGGCAACATGGAGCCGGGCGAGGCCCGGATGGACTTCAACCTGCCCGAGGTGCCCGCCGACTTCAAGGCGCGGCTGGAGGAGCTGGTCAACACCGAGGTCGGCGCGGACCGCCAGGTGGTGACCAAGGTGCTCGGCCGGGACGAGGCGCTGGCCCTGCCCGACATCATCCGCACCCAGTCCAACCTGATCCCCGCCGACGAGCAGGAGATCCGCATCGTCGACATCGTCGGCCTGGACGTGCAGGCCGACGGCGGCACCCACGTCGCCTCGACCGCCCAGATCGGCAAACTCCAGGTCGTCAAGGTCGAGTCCAAGGGCAAGGCCAACCGCCGCGTCCGCGTCCGCCTGGTCTGACCGCGCCGGCCTTCGCGCGGCCGCGCTGCGCACCGCGCGCCGCTCATGATCGTCCGACTTGCCGGGCACCTGTGCGTACCTTGAACGCGCTTTCGCCCAGGTGCCTGGCAAGTCGAGCGATCATGGCGGGCGGGCCGGCGGGCCAGCGGGCCGGCGGCGGACGGCCGCGCGAGGCGCGTGGGCGGGCGGGTGTTTGGGCGGGCGAGTGGTGTGGGCGGGTCAGGCGGGGCGGCCGGGGTCGGCCGGAGGCGGGGCGTCTTCGACGGTGCCCTCGTAGACGGGGCCGGCGGCCTGGGCGGGCAGGGCGTTCGCCGGGACCGTCTGGTGGCGGTAGCGCTTGAAGCGGTGCTCGTCCTTGGGCGGGCGGTCGTTCGCCAGGATCACGGCCAGCCAGGGCAGCAGCACCATGCCCAGGCCGCACAGCGGCAGCCACAGCCACAGCAGCGGCACCTGCAGCATGGCCAGCACCGAGCCCAGGATCAGGCAGCCCGCGCGCAGCAGCATCATGAAGATGTAGCGCCGCTCGCGGCGACGTAGCTCGACCTCCGGGCTCTCCGCCGCATCGGTGATCAGCGCCGGGCGGTCCGCCTGCCTTTTCACGATGCCTCCCGCACGATGCCTCCTGATAGCCGGGGAACCCTTCCATCCTGCTCCCCTCCGATCGGCATGCCGACAGCGGGCCGCGGACCGTGCCGGACGCCACGGGTCAGGCCGACGGCAGGGGCGGGCGGGCCCCGACGATGCCGACCGCGCGAGCGCCCAGGCGGCAGCCCGCGAGCAGGGCGTCGTGCGGCCCGGCCCCGGCTGACCAGGCGGCCAGCAGGCCCGCGGCGAAGGCGTCGCCCGCGCCGGTGGCGTCCACGATCGGCACCGGGTCGCCCATGACGTGCACCACGCCGGCCGGACCGGCCCACAGCGCTCCGTGCGCGCCGAGCTTCACGACCACGTCGCCGCCGATCGCGTACGACATCCGCAGCGCCTGGTCCGCCGGGTCTCCGGGGCCGGCCAGCGCGGTCGCCTCGTCGGCGTTGGCCAGCAGCAGGTCCACCCCGCGCACCCAGTCCAGGAACGGGTGCCCGGTCACCCCGTCCTCGATCAGCTCGGTGGTGACCGCGTACAGCGGCGCGGCCGAGGCGGCGTCGACACAGGTGCGCAGCCCCGCCGCGCGGGCCGAGGCGAGCGCGTAGCGCCCGGACGGGCGGGACGGCTGGTCCAGCAGGGTGTATCCGGACAGGTGCAGCAGCGACGCGCCCTGAGCGATGGCGGCGTCCACGTCGGCGGAGGCCAGCAGCAGGTTCGCGCCCCGATCGCTGATCATGGTGCGCTCACCGCCGTGCGTCAGCACCACGATGCTGCCGGTGCTCGCCCCGGGGCGCACGCTCACCTGGGTGCGTACGCCCGCCTGGTGCAGCTCGGCCAGCCGGTCGCGACCGGCCTGGTCGTCGCCGACCGCGCCCACGAAGGTCACCGGCGCGCCCAGCGCGGCCAGCCACGCGGCGGTGTTCGCGGCCTGGCCGCCCCCGGCGACGTGCACCGTCGCCGGGGTGTCCGAGCCCTGTGCCAGCGGCGCCCGCAGCACCGCCAGCACGTCGGTGACCAGGTCTCCGACGGAGAGGATCACTGCTGCCCGGCCGCGACGGCGATCTGCGCGGCCAGCGCCGCGTTGCGCAGGATGATGCGTACGTTGACCGCCAGGCTCTGCCCCCGCGTCGCGGCGTGGAAGTGCGACAGCAGCACCGGCGTGACGCGCTTGCCGGTCACCCCGTCGCGTTCCACGATCGCCAGGCCCTCGGCCAGGGTGCGGTCGTGCAGCTCGCGGTCGAGCTGCTCGTCCTCGGGCAGCGGGTTGGCCACCACCAGCGCGCCGCGGTGCACGCCCTGGTCGCGCTGCGCGCGCATGGCCGCCGCGATCTGCTCGGGGGAGTCCAGCCGCCAGTCCACGCCGAACCCGCTGTCCCGGATGAAGAAGCCCGGGAAGCGGTCCGTGCGGTAGCCGGCCACCCCGACGCCGAGCGTCTCCAGCCGCTCCAGGGTCGCGCCCACGTCGAGGATCGACTTCACCCCGGCGCAGACCACCACGATCGGGGTCTGCGCGAGCGTCCACAGGTCGGCGGACTCGTCGAAGGTCTGCGCGGCCTCGCGGTGCACCCCGCCCAGGCCGCCCGTCGCGAACACGCCGATCCCGGCCGCGGCGGCGATCGCCGAGGTGCTGGCGACCGTGGTCGCGCCGTCGGCGCCGAGCGCGGCCGCGATGGCCAGGTCGCGCACCGAGAGCTTCGCCACGTTCTCGCCCGTGGCCAGCCGGGTGAGCGCCTCGTCGTCGAGCCCCGCCACCAGCCGGCCGCCGACCATGCCGATCGTCGCCGGGACCGCGCCGTTGTCGCGTACCACCTGCTCGATCTCGCGGGCGACGCGCAGGTTGTCCGGTCGCGGCAGGCCGTGCGAGACGATCGTGCTCTCCAGCGCCACCACCGGCTGCCCGGCGGCCAGCGCCGCCTTGACCTCGTCACCCAGCTGAATGCTCACACCAGTCACGATCATGAGCTTACGGGTTGCCTGGCGACGGGCTCCTGCCAGCGTGGCGTGATATCAGGCTGGGCTGCCAGCCGGTGACCTGAGACAATGTTCGGGTGACCACACCAGTGACGAACCCCAGCACCATCCTTGATGAGCGCGTTGCGACGGACTATCGCCTAGATGAGGGCGACCACGAGCGTTTGTCGCACTATGCGCCCAAGGACAAACTGCTCGAAGCCATGATCGAGGGAACGCCGGTGCGCGCCCTGTGCGGCAAGGTCTGGGTGCCCACCAGAGACCCGAACCGCTTTCCGGTGTGCCCGGAGTGCAAAGAGATCTACGAGAACCTCTCCGAATGATCCGGCTCGCGCGCCGACGGACGGCCGGGTGGGCCGTGCGGCACGGGGGTCTCGGCGCGCCGCCAGGAGCCCGCGTTGCGGGCTCCGTCAGGTCGTAGCGCCCGCGGGCGCAGCGAGGAGCGGGTATGACCGCGAGCGTGGTCGTCGTGGGCAGCGCGAACATGGACCTGGTGGTGGCGACTCCCACCCTGCCGCGCCCCGGCGAGACCGTGCTCGGCGACGGATTCTCGACTGTTCCCGGTGGTAAGGGCGCCAACCAGGCGGTCGCCGCCGCGCGGGCCGGAGCCCGGTGCCATTTCCTGGGCGCGGTCGGACTGGACGCCTTCGGTGACGAGCTCAAGGGCTGTCTGGCCGCGGCGGGCGTGGAACTGGACGGGCTGCGCCGGGTGGCCGGGCCCTCCGGCGTGGCGCTGATCGCCGTCGACGCCGCCGCGGAGAACCTCATCGTCGTCGCGCCCGGAGCGAACGCATTGCTCACCGAGCTGGACGCGGTCGACCGTGAGCTGATCGAGAGCTGTGACGTGCTGCTCTGCCAGCTGGAGATCCCGCTGGAGACGGTCACCCAGGCAGCGGTGGCCGCCCGTGCGGGCCGGACGGTCTTCGTGCTCAACGCCGCCCCCGCCCGCGCCCTGCCGGGCGAGCTGCTGGCCCTGGTGGACGTGCTGGTGGTGAACCAGACCGAGGCCGCCGCGCTGGCCGGGCTCGACGGCGGCCGCGACCCGTCCCGGGCCGACAACGTGCCCGAGCTGATGGCGAACCTGCTGGCCTCGGTGCCGCGGGTGGTGCTGACCCTCGGCGCGGCCGGGGCCGCGTACGCCGACCGCGACGGGACGCGGCTGGAGGTCGGCGCGCCGCCCGTCGCCGCGGTGGACACCACCGCCGCCGGGGATGCCTTCACCGGCGCGTTCGCGGTGGCCTGGGCGCAGGGCAGGCCGGTCGAGGAAGCGCTGCGCTGGGCCTGCGCGGCGGGCGCGGCCTGCGCCCAGCACTGGGGCGCGTCCTCGTCCCTGCCGCTGCAGGCCGACATCGACGCCCTCTACGAGCGCGCCTACCAGCCCCAGAACTGATCCGGCCGGTTGCCGCCGCCCCGGCACGGTGCCGTGGCCCGCTTGGGGGATCGTGAGCCACCGGGCTGCGGGGCCGGTTCCGGTGGGTGGTCGGCGGCGAGGCGGCGCGGGGGTACGGCACACCGCGTCGTAGCCTGCGCCGGTGGACAGTTCGTCGGCCCTGCTCGTCGGGGACCTCACCGGGGTCGCCGTCTTCGCCGCCTCGGGCGGCTCCGCCGCGGTCGGCAAACGGCTCGACCTGTTCGGCGTCGTGTTCGTGGGTTTCGTGGCCGCGCTGGGTGGCGGCATCCTGCGCGACCTGGTGATCAACCAGGTGCCGCCGCTGGCGTTCGCCGACTGGCGCTATCCGGCCACCGCGGTCGTCGCCTCGCTGGCCGTGTTCTGGCTGCACCCGCACCTGGACCGGCTGCGGCGTACCGTGCTCGGCCTGGACGCGGCAGGGCTGGGGCTGTTCACGGTCACCAGCACGCTCAAGGCGCTCGACGCCGGGGTGCCGGCCGTCGGCTCGTGCCTGCTGGGCATGCTGACCGGCATCGGCGGGGGACTGGTCCGCGACCTGCTGCTCAACGAGATCCCGGTGGTGCTGCGCCGGGAGATCTACGCGGTCGCCTCGCTGCTCGGCGCGATCGCGGTGGCGTCCCTGGTCCGGTTCGGCTGGGGAAGCGTGCTCACCTTCACCGGCGCGGCGCTGCTCGTCTTCGTGGTGCGTATCACGGCCCTCTACCGCCACTGGTCGGCGCCGCGGCCGCGCCTGGGCGGCGGTGCGACCACGGATTCCGGCTGACCGCGGCCGCCGGATCGGGTGGTGTGCAAAGCGACTCACCACATTCGGGCCGACAGTCGCGCGGACCTGTCCTGACGAGCCGATAGACTCAGGGCCCGCCTTCGAGGTCCGGCCGGCCTCCCTCCGGTAGTGGCCGACCCGAGGGCTCTTTCGTGCGATCCCCCGTCTGAGCAGGAGGCTGCCGCGTGGCGCTGGCCCGCCCCGTCCCCGAGTCGTTCCCGGCGCTGCGCGCCTGGCAGCGCAAGGCACTGGTCGAATACATCCGCCGGCGCTCACCCGACTTCCTGGCGGTCGCCACGCCCGGCGCGGGCAAGACCACGTTCGCCCTGCGCATCGCGGCCGAGCTGCTGGCCGACGGCAGCGTGGACGCGGTCACCGTGGTCGCCCCGACCGAGCACCTGAAGCTCCAGTGGGCGCAGGCGGCGGCCAGGGTGGGCATCCAGCTCGACGCCATGTTCCGCAACGCCGACCTGCACACCAGCTCCGACTTCCACGGTGCGGTGGTGACGTACGCGCAGGTCGGCATGGCACCGCAGGTGCACCTGCGGCGCACCCTGACCCGCAAGACGCTGGTCATCCTGGACGAGATCCACCACGCGGGCGACTCGCGCAGCTGGGGCGACGGCGTGAAGGCGGCGTTCGAGCCCGCCGTGCGGCGGCTGATGCTGACCGGGACGCCGTTCCGGTCCGACGAGAACCCGATCCCGTTCGTCACGTACGAGCGGGTCGGCGAGGTGCAGCGCTCGCGGGCGGACTCGGTGTACGGCTACGCCGACGCGCTCGCCGACGGCGTCGTCCGGCCTGTGATCTTCCTCGCCTACTCGGGCGAGACCCGCTGGCGCACCAGCGCCGGCGACGAGCTCGCGGTGCGCCTCGGCGAGCCGCTCACCCAGGACCTGATCGCGCACGCCTGGCGCACCGCGCTGGACCCCAAGGGCGACTGGATGCCGCAGGTGCTGCGGGCCGCCGACGCGCGGCTGCAGGTGCTGCGCTCCGGGGGCATCCCGGACGCCGGGGGCCTGATCATCGCCTCGGACCAGCAGACCGCCCGCGCGTACGCCAAGCTGATCGAGACGATCTCCGGCGAGAAGGCCGTGGTGGTGCTCTCCGACGACACCGGGGCGTCGGCCAAGATCGCTGAATTCAGCGCCTCCCAGCAGCGCTGGATGGTCGCGGTGCGCATGGTGTCCGAAGGCGTCGACATCCCGCGCCTGGCCGTCGGCGTGTACGCCACCAGCGCCTCCACGCCGCTGTACTTCGCCCAGGCGATCGGCCGCTTCGTGCGTGCCCGCCGCCCCGGGGAGACGGCGAGCGTCTTCGTGCCCAGCGTGCCGACGCTGCTCGGGCTGGCCAGCGAGATGGAGCTGGAGCGCGATCACGTGCTCGGCGGTCCCAAGGCCAAGGACGGCCTGGACGACGAGCTGCTGGAGCGCGCGCAGAAGGCGGAGGACGCCAGCGGAGAGCTGACCAAGTCGTTCGAGGCGCTGTCCGCCACCGCCGAGCTCGACCAGGTGATCTTCGACGGCGCCACCTTCGGGCTGCCCGCCCAGGCCGGCACGCCCGAGGAGGAGGACTTCCTGGGGCTGCCCGGCCTGCTCAGCGCCGACCAGGTGGCCGCCCTGCTGAGCAAGCGCCAGGCGGAGCAGGCGGCCGCCGTACGCCGCAACCGGGCCGAGCAGACCCCCGCCCAGCGCGAGCCGGTGGCCCGCGACATGTCCGCCACCGAGCGCCGCATCCACCTGCGCCGCCAGCTCAACGCCCTGGTGGCCGCCCACCACCACCGCACCAACCTGCCCCACGGCAAGATCCACGCCGAACTGCGCTCCAAGTGCGGCGGCCCCCCCAGCGCCCAGGCCACCATCGAACAGCTCGAAGAACGCATCGCGACGATCCAGTCCTTCTGACCCGAATCCGCGTGCTCGCGTCCGGCCGCCGACGTGGGCCGCGCCGTCGGCCCCGTCGGCCCTGCAGGCCCCGTCGCGCCGCCGGGGCGCGGCCATGATCGCTCGCACGGAACACGCCGAAGGGGGCACCGCTGGTGCGGTGCCCCCTTCGGGTCAAGCCTGTGGTGTTACTTGGCCATCATGTCGGCGCCCCGCCAGGTGAACTCGGGGTCGGCCGCCACTTCCACGGCAATCTTGACAAGGTCGTCGGCGTACTTGTTGGCGTGGTGTCCGCAGAACACCAGCTCGCCCCCACCGGCCAGCTTCACACGCAATTTGCCCGCCGCGTTACAGCGGTCGCACCGTTCATCGGCGGCTGGGGCAGCCACCGTTTCCGGCGGCGGCGTGAGGGTCTGGGTCATCGCCTTCCTCCTCTGGTCGTCACCGATGCTGATATCCATCGTCGATCCGCCGAGTCCAGCAGCGCCGAACCCGCCATTGTCATTCAGCTCGTTGCCCATGTAAGCCTCCAACACCGGCCGTGCCGAAGGGCTTCCCGGATGGGGCCTCGGGGGGACCGGGGTCACAGCCGTCGAGCGGTCGAGCCTACCTGGTCAGACGGGTTATCGGGGTGATGACCCGTCCTGCACAGTGTGCCGTCCCACCAGAGTGCCACGTCAACGATCGCGCGTCGAACAGAAACAGAGCGCCTACCCGTCTATGTACGCACGGTGAGTATCTCTGTACGTTCGGTGGATACCAAACGCCCGATATGCGCGGAGTGTCGACTTGACTTACTGGCTTTAGTCGAGGTAGTCGCGCAGGACCTGCGAGCGCGACGGGTGCCGGAGCTTCGACATGGTCTTGGACTCGATCTGCCGGATCCGCTCGCGCGTGACCCCGTACACCTGGCCGATCTCGTCTAAAGTCCGTGGCTGGCCGTCGGTGAGGCCGAACCGCAGCCGCACCACGCCCGCCTCGCGCTCCGACAGCGTCTGCAGCACCTGCTGGAGCTGGTCCTGCAGCAGCGAGAAGGAGACCGCGTCGACGGCCACGACCGCCTCGGAGTCCTCGATGAAGTCGCCGAGCTGGCTGTCACCCTCGTCGCCGATGGTCTGGTCCAGCGAGATGGGCTCCCGGGCGTACTGCTGGATCTCCAGCACCTTCTCCGGGGTGATGTCCATCTCCTTGGCCAGCTCCTCCGGGGTGGGCTCGCGGCCCAGGTCCTGGAGCAGCTCGCGCTGGATGCGGCCGAGCTTGTTGATCACTTCGACCATGTGCACCGGGATGCGGATGGTGCGGGCCTGGTCGGCCATGGCGCGGGTGATGGCCTGGCGGATCCACCAGGTGGCGTACGTGGAGAACTTGTAGCCCTTGGTGTAGTCGAACTTCTCGACGGCGCGGATGAGGCCGAGGTTGCCCTCCTGGATCAGGTCCAGGAACGCCATGCCGCGGCCGGTGTAGCGCTTGGCCAGCGACACCACCAGGCGGAGGTTGGCCTCCAGCAGGTGGTTCTTGGCGCGCTCACCGTCCCGGGAGACCCACAGCAGGTCCCGCTGCATGTCGCGGGTGAGCTGCAGGCCCTCCTCCTCGGCCTGGCGCAGCCGCTCGGCGGCGTACAGGCCGGCCTCGATGCGCTTGGCGAGCTCGACCTCCTGCTCCGCGTTGAGCAGCGGCACCTTGCCGATCTGCTTGAGGTACGCCCGGACGGAGTCGGCCGATGCGGTCAGCTCGGCGTCCTTGCGGGCCTGCTTGAGCGCCTCGGACTCCTCGGCGTCCCACTCGAAGTCGTCGGAGGCGGCGGCGTCGGCCTCGGCGGCCTGGGCCACCTCGACCGGCTCGTCGACCACGACGTCCTCGAGGTCGGCGGCCAGCTCCTCGATCGAGAGGTCGGCGCCGTCCGGCTCGTCGCCCTCGCCCGGCTCGCCCTTCTTGGCGGCCTTGGCGGGCGCGGCCTTCTCGGGTGTCTTCTTCTCGACAGCCTTCTTGGCAGCGGCCTTCTTGGCGGGCGCGGCCTTGGCGGCGGCCTTCTCCTCCGCGCCGTCCTCCGCCTTCGCGGGGGCGGCCTTCGCGGCGGCCTTCACCGGCTTGGCCGCGGGGGCGGCCTTGGCCGGAGCGGCCTTCGGGGCCAGCTTGACCGGAGCGGGCGCGTCGGCGCCGCTCTCGGTGGGCGTGGCCTGCTTGGGTGCGGCCGGCTTGGCGGCCTTCGACGCGGCGGGCGGGGCCGCCTTCGCGGTGGTGGCCTTCGACGCCGGGGTCGCGGCCCGCGCGGCGGCCACCTTGCGGCGGCCGTTGGCGGAGTCGTCGACCTCGACCGTCACGCCCGCCTCGAGCAGAGCGCGAAGCATCTTCTTGGCCTGGGCGGGGGTGACGTCGGCAGCCTCCACGGTGCGCGCGACATCCGCAGGCGTGAGCCGGCCGCCGGCGCCTGCGGCTTGGGCGAGCAGCATGTCGGTGAGCGAGCGAACGTCGGCGCTGATCTGGCGGGCTTCAGTCACGGACGACCTTCCGGAGGCGAGTATCAAACAAGAATCTGCGGCTTCGGCCGCGTCGCATGGCGCGTCGCGGTGGGTCAGCCAGTGTGATGTGTGGATGCGCCTCGCACCTTCGGCACGACGCAGGCGTGAATTGTAGCGCCGTACTCGGCGATCATCTCGGCGCGCACGCCGCAGGAGGTCCGCGAGCGGGCTCCGGAGCCTTGGCAGGATGGCACCAGGTGACGAGGAGGACGGTCGTGAACGAGCTGGAACTGCTGGATATCGCGGTACAGGTGGCCGCTGACGCGGCCGACACCGCCCGCCGTATGCGTAACGAGGCGATCACCGATGTCGGCACGAAATCCACGGCCACGGACGTCGTGACGGCCGCGGACCGCGCGGTCGAGCAACAGGTGATCGCCGCGCTGGCGGCGCGGCGCCCGGGTGACACGGTACTCGGCGAGGAGTACGGCGGCGCGGGAATTGCCGGTGAGAGCCGGGTCCGCTGGATCGTCGACCCGATCGACGGGACCGTGAACTACCTCTACGGGCTGGCCCAGTACGCCGTGTCGATCGCCGCGGAGGTGGACGGGGAGGTCGTGGCGGGGGTGGTGCGCAACGCCGCGACAGGGGAGACCTGGACGGCCGCACGGGGCCACGGGGCGTTTCGGGACGGGCGGCGGCTGACCGGATCGTCGGCCACCGAGCTGCCCCTGTCGCTGGTCGGCACGGGATTCGCGTACGCCCGGGAGCGGCGGGCGCACCAGGCGGCGGTGGTCGCGCACGTGCTGCCGCAGGTGCGCGACATCCGGCGGATGGGCGCGGCGGCGCTGGACCTGTGCGCGGCCGCCGAGGGCATGCTGGACGCCTACTACGAGAAGGGCCTGGCCGAGTGGGACCTGGCCGCCGGCGGCCTGATCGCCCGCGAGGCGGGCCTGCTGGTCACCGGCCTGTCCGGCCGCCCCGCCGGGGGTCAGATGGTCCTGGCGGCCCCACCGGCCCTGCACGCCCCGCTGGAAGCCCTGCTCACCGAACTCGACGCGGACGGCGGCCCGTAGCCCTCAAAGCCATCCGGGACGGGCGAGAAAGCCATCCGGGACGGGCGAGGCCCGGCTCCACGTGGTGGGGCCGGGCCTCGCCTCACGAGGAGGGCGGCAGGTCAGGGCTTCTCGGCGCAGGTGCCTTCGGGCAGCTCGGGCCGACCCAGCGCGGCGACCGCCTGGCGCATCTCGGTGGGCGTGGCGAGCTGCTTGAACTGCCCGCCGATGATCACGTCGATGGTGTCGTTCTCGCGCTTGATGTCGAACACGGGCTCGACGTCGTTGAGGAAGTAGGCCTTCAGCAGCTGTGCCGCGCCGACCGTCTTCGGGCCGTAGCGCAGCTCCGCGACGATGTCCGGCTGGGCCTTCTTCTCGTTGCCCGTCTTCTCCACCTTGAACTTGCGGTTGGTGAAGTCCGCGGCCACGTTGCGGGCGAGATCCGGGGTGTTCGTGGCGTTGTAAACGTTGATTTTGACCTGACTCTCGGAGTCGGGCAGCGTGTCGTCGACGGGCACCCAGCCCGCGGGGCAGCTCTTGGCCACCGGAGCCTCGCTCTGCGTGTCACGATTGAGCGTGATCACGGCGAGGGTGATACCGATGATCGCCAGGGTGCTGATGATGGCGATCGCCCGAATTCGTGCTAGTTGCATCTCGGTGCCGCTCCCCGTGAGCCAGAGGTCCGCTGCCGCCACTTTGACGGCATGGGCCAGAGGTTATCGGTTGACCGGCCCGCCGGGGGCCGCGACCCGACAGACGGCCGGAATTGGCCGTACGTTCCCGGCGCGCCGACCGTGATCGGCGGGCGGCTGCCCCTACCTTGGTCTCGCCTGACCCGACGGCCCCATGACGCTGTCTGCTCAGTCACATCGGGAACAACTTCGTGTGCGGGAGCGTACAACTCCCACACGGGCGCGCTAAAGTACCGCGCTCGTTGAGAGTGACAACGAGCGCGCGCATGACGGACGAGTACACAAATTGGGAGTGTGACAATCGATGGCCACCGACTACGACGCCCCGCGCCGTGACGAGGCCGACCTCGGTGAGGACAGCCTCGAGGAGCTGAAGGCCCGGCGTGTCGACACACAGTCGGGCAGCGTGGACGTGGATGAGACCGACCTCGCCGAGAACTTCGAACTGCCCGGCGGCGACCTCGCCGACGAGGAGCTCACGGTGAAGGTCGTGCCGATGCAGGCCGACGAGTTCCGCTGCTCGCGGTGCTTCCTGGTGCATCACCGCAGCCAGCTGGCAGGCGAGCGCAACGGCGAGCCGATCTGCCGCGAGTGCGCCTGAGCGCGTGAGCCGGCCGGGCGCTTCCGGGGCTTGACGCGATGGGGTGAGATGGCGCAGAACATCTGGGTACACGGATCGAGGCACGCCGCAACGGACGCGGCGTGCCGCACACGGTCCGGGTCCGCAGCGGGCCCGACGACCGTCGTGGACCGGATGCCGTCTCAGCCGACAGGAGCCAGCCATGACCACGAGCCCCGACCAGGTGCCCGGCGACGCTGAGTCATCGACAGGCGTGTCGGGCACTGCCGCACCCGGCGCCGCCGCGGGCAAGCCCGACGAACTGGCCCTGGCCGTGGCGGGGCTCGCCGACGAGGACCTGGACAAGGCGGGGCGGCGCAAGCTGCTCGGGCGGATGCTGGTGGGCCTGCGCGAGCGCGGCGTCAAAGAAGTGTTCATGCCGCGCAAGGCGATCAACTGGATCACCGAGGCGGTCTCCGACCTGGCCCCGCACGTGCCGGTGCGGAACCTGGAGACGCTGCGGCGGCACTACCCGGGGCTCGACGACGAGGCGCTCGCCGAGCGCCTGATCCGCAACGCGGCCCGCGCCGCGGCGGGTGTCGGCGCGGTCGGCGGCGGCATGGCCTCCATCGAGTGGGCGGTGCCGCCCACCCTGCTGTCCACGCCGGTCCTGCTGGCGACCGAGACGGTCGGCGTGGTCGGCATCGAGCTCAAGCTCATCGGCGAGCTGCACGAGGTGTACGGCCAGCCGGTGGTGGGCACGCCGACCCAGCGGGCGGTCAGCCTCATGCAGGGCTGGGCCAGCCACCGGGGCATCAGCCCGATGCTGCCCGGCGCGGCCGCGGCCACGGTGCTCGGCACGGCCACCCGCAAGCAGCTGCGCGACATGATCCTCAAGCGGTTCGGGCGCAACCTGACCACGCTCGGGCCGCTGCTGACCGGCGCGGCCATCGCCAGCTACCTCAACCGCAAGGCCACTCGCCGGCTCGGCGACGACATCCGCAACGATCTGCGCAGGCAGCGGCGCGGTCCGGCGCTGCCGCCCGGGTCAGCCGACGCGGCGTAGCGCGCGGGCCAGGTCCTCGGGCCGGCGGCTGCTGATCACCCAGTACGGCGTGACGTCGTCGGGGTCGTCGAGCACCACCTGCACGGCGCCCGGGACCCAGGGCCGCTGGATCACGAAGGCCATCGGGTCGGCGCTCGGCCCGAGCAGCTCGCGCTTGGTGGCGGCGTCCAGCGGGATCGCCTGCGCCACGTGGCGCAGCGGCAGCCGGGCGTCGTCCACCAGGAACTCGTCCTGCGTCACGCTGATCCGGATCCGGCCCAGCCGCCACAGGCCGACGGCGACCAGGGTCAGCACCACCGGGTACGCCACCCAGCCGCGCGGTCCGGCGGCGCCCAACCCGACCTGAGCGGCCAACACCGCTCCGACCAGCAAAGACGGCAGCCACAGCCACCACGGGACGGACAGGCGCTCGGTGTGACCGGACACAAGCCGTGCCGCGCTGCCCCCTGTCGCCGTTGTGCCTGAGGATGCCGTGCCGCTGCCAGGATGTGTCACAGCATCGAGGGTAGGGCCCGCCGGGTCCACCGGGCGCGGCAGGATAGAGGCAAGGAGACGCAGCTCCCCGTCGCGGGCGCGCGTCAGTCACTTCCCCCGGAGGTTTGACCGTTGTATCCCCCTGCGACCCCACCCGTCGTGGTGCCGATCCGCCGGCTCGACCCGGACCTGCCGCCGCCGTCGTACGCCCATCCGGGCGACGCGGGCGCTGACCTGTACGCCGCCGAGGAAGTCGTGCTCGCCCCGGGCGAGCGCCGGCTGGTGCCCACGGGCCTGGCCATCGCCCTGCCGGACGGGTTCGTCGGATTGGTCCACCCCCGGTCCGGTCTGGCGGCGAAAATGGGGGTGACCGTGCTCAACGCTCCCGGCACCGTCGACGCGGGCTACCGGGGCGAGATCCTGGTTCAGCTGATCAACCACGACCGGGCGAACACCGCCAAGATCTCTCGCGGCGACCGCATCGCGCAACTTGTCGTGCAGCGGGTGGAGCGGGCACACTTCCACGACGTCGCCGAACTGCCGGAGTCCGTACGGGGCACCGGTGGTCACGGCTCGACGGGGAAATGAGGAGGAACAGTGATCTTCTCGCGACGACGTGCGGCCAGCGGTGGTCGGCACGCCAAGGCCGAGGAGCCGAAGTTCGTGGACGCCCGCGCCGCTCGGCGCGCCGCGCTGCTCGGCGAGGACTGGCAGCCCGACGACGAGGTTGACGCCCGCGACGCCCAGACCGCCAACGGCACGAACGGCTCCCACTTCCCTGCCGAGTCCTCGATCTTCGGCGACGACGGCCCGTACGACCTCTCGGACGCGCCCGACGCGCCCCGCCTGGACCTGGGCAGCCTGCTGCTGCCCGCGGTCGACGGGGTCGAGATCCGGGTGCAGGCCGGCGAGCAGGGCCTGATCCAGCAGATCGCGCTCGTGCACGGCCCCAACGCGCTCCAGCTCGGCGTCTTCGCGGCGCCGCGCACCGAGGGCATCTGGGACGAGGTGCGCGAGGAGATCCGCAAGTCCCTGTTCGCCGACGGGGTCGGCGCCGAGGAGGTGAACGGGCGCTGGGGCATCGAGCTGCGCGCCCGCATCCGCACCCCCGAGGGCTTCAACGACCTGCGCTTCATCGGGGTCGACGGCCCGCGCTGGATGGTCCGCGCCGTGTTCCAGGGCCCGGCGGCGATCGACGTCACCGAGGCCGGTCCGCTCACGCTGGTGCTGACCGGCCTGGCGGTCCGCCGCGACGACACCGCCCGCCCGGTCCGGGAGGCGCTGCCGCTGCGCCTGCCGCCGAACATGGCCGAGGAGGCCGCCGCCCGGCAGGCCGCACAGGCCGAGCCCGAGCCGCCCGTCGAGCAGTCCCGCCCGCCGCAGTACGGCGAGGGAGCCTACGGCGGCGACCCGTACGGCGGTTCCGGCAGCCGGCTGGTGCCCGGCCGGGTGCCGCCGACGCCCGCGCCGACGCCGTTCGGCTCGATCGCACCGGCGGGCGGCAGTGGCGGCGCGGCCCCCGCCCCGGGTGACGCGCCGCGGCGCAAGCCGTCCCCCCGCCCGCGTCGCGACTGACCCAGGTCGGCCCCGGAAGCGCCGCCGTCGCAGCGGCGCGCCGGGGCCGTCCCATGTTCGGGCCGGGGTGTCCCCACCCGGGTCGCCCCGCAGTAGGCTGGCTGTTACGCGCCGCTCGGGGACCTCGCCCCGGTGGGGAAGGATGAAGCAGGTCATGTCGACCGACGACGCTCGATCACGGCACAAGGGGCTGCGTGGCATGCTCCACCGGCTCACCGCCACCGACTCCGAACTCGAGTCGGAGGAGCTGCGCCGGGACACCGAACTCGCGGGCTGCGTCTGCGCGGACACCGTGCACCGCGGCGATCTCGTCAACGTCAGCGGTCGGCTGCGCACGGTCGTCTACACGCCGCGCACCAACCTGCCCACCCTGGAAGCCGACCTCTATGACGGCACGGACCTGATCACCCTGGTGTTCCTGGGCCGCCGGCACATCAACGGCATCGAGCCGGGGCGCGGGCTGCACGTGCGCGGCCGCGTCGCCGTACGCGACGGGCGCAAGGTCATCTACAACCCTTACTACGAGCTGGAAGCGGCCGCGTGAGCGAGCGATCCGCACGCAGCGAGGAGCAGTCATGAACGAGCCTGTCACTGACCGTAATCGGACCCTGACAGAGGAGGATCCCGAGCAGCTCCCGCCGTTCGCCGAGCAGGTGGCGCAGCAGCTGGGCGGCTGGCGCGGGATGACCGAGGCGGCCATCCCGGTCATCGTGTTCGTGCTGACCAACATCGTGCTGGGCTTCTGGTTCCCGGCGGAGGAGTCGCGCACCGCGCTGCAATTCGCCATCGGCGCGTCCGCGGCGGTGGCGATCGGCGTGGCGGTGGTGCGGCTGATCCAGAAGCGGCCTGTGCGCTTCGCGCTGAACGGACTGTTCGGCATCGGGCTGGGGGCCTGGATGGCCTGGGACTCCGGCAAGGAGGTCGACTTCTACCTGCCGGGCATCTGGATCACCATGGGCCAGATCGTGATCCTGCTGGGCTCGATCGCGCTGCGCCACCCGATGGTGGGCTGGTTCTGGTCGGTGATCGCCAACGGCGGGCGCAACGACTGGCGCGAGGACAACCGGCTGGTACGCGTCTTCTCCCAGCTGACCGCGCTGTGGGCGGTGGTGTTCGCGATCAAGGTCGCCGTCCAGGGCGGGCTGTGGATGACCGAGCAGGGCACCGCCCTCGGCATCGCTCGCATCGTGATGGGCACGCCGCTGTTCGCCCTGCTCGTGGTGATCAGCTTCGGCGTCGTCCGCCGCGTCCGCCGGGACGCGCCCCAGCCTGCCTGATCGCCCTCCGCTTGGCGAGTGCGCCGCACCGGCCTCCGGGTCGGTGCGGCGCTGTCGTTCCGGTGCGCGGGAAGCGCTGGTTCCGGTCAAGATCTGCGGTCAGACGCCGTCTCGACCGGAAACGGCGATCTTGCCAGACCGGCGGCCGAGAGTGGGTCAGCGCCGGCGGGAGCGGGTCTTCTCGACGCTGTCGGCGCCGAGCATGACCGAGCGGACCTGCTCCTCGACCTCGACCGTGCAGACGAAGACCAGCTCGTCGCCGGCCTCGACCGGGTCGTCGGGGGTCGGCGTGAGCACGCGGCGGCCGCGCACGATGGCGACGAGGGCGCTGTCCGGCGGCAGCGGGATGGAGCGGATCGGCAGGCCGACGTGCGGGGCGTCCTCGGGCAGGGTGATCTCCACCAGGTTGGCCTCGCCGTGCCGGAAGGTCATCAGCCGGACCAGGTCGCCGACCGTCACCGCCTCCTCGACCAGGGCCGCCATGACGCGTGGCTTGGAGACGGAGACGTCCACGCCCCACTGCTCGGTGAACAGCCACTCGTTCTCGGCCCGGTTGACCCGGGCGACCACCCGCGGCACCGCGAACTCGGTCTTGGCCAGCAGCGACACCACCAGGTTGACTTTGTCGTCGCCGGTGGCGGCGACGACCACGTCGCAGGCGGCGAGGTTGATCTCCTGGAGGCTGGACAATTCGCAGGCGTCGGCGAGCACCCAGTCCGCGGCGGGCACCCGCTCGGGGCGCAGCATGCGCGGCTGGCGCTCCAGCAGCATGACCTGGTGGCCGTTCTCGATGAGCTCCTGGGCGATGGAGCGCCCGACGTTGCCCGCCCCGGCGATGGCGACCCGCATGGTGACTCCTCCTAGGCCGCGGCCGGCGGCGCGGCGGCGATCTTGGTGACGGTTTCCGCGATGTCGTCCGTGACCAGCATGAACACCTGGTCGCCATCCTGCAGCACGGTCGACGCAGTGGTCAGCGTGCCGAGGCCGAAGCGCATCAGGAAGGCGGTGCGGGTGCCGGTCGCCTCCTCCAGCGCGTGCAGCGGGTGGCCGATCCAAGCCGGGTTCACCGGGGTCTCGATGATGGCGACGGTGCTGGTGGGGTCGCGGTACAGCTCGGAGGCGCCCTCGGGCACCAGGTGCCGCACGATGCGGTCGGCGGTCCAGCGCACGGTCGCGACGGTGGGGATGCCCAGCCGCTCGTACACCTCGGCGCGGCGCTGGTCGTAGATGCGGGCCACGACGCGCTGCACGCCGAACGTCTCGCGCGCCAGCCGGGCGGAGATGATGTTGGAGTTGTCGCCGCTGGAGACCGCAGCGAAGGCGTCGGCCCGTTCGATGCCGGCCTGGATGAGGACCTCGCGGTCGAAGCCGACGCCGGTGACCGTGGTGCCCGCGAAATCGGGGGAGAGCCGGCGGAACGCGTCGGCGTCCTGATCGATGATCGAGACGGAGTGCCCGCGCGCCTCCAGGCTGTGCGCGAGCGTCGAGCCGACCCGGCCGCACCCCATGATCACAACGTGCACGTCACGCCCTCCCGACCGGCGTCCTGGCCCCCGCGGCAGCGGCTCGACCCGGCGCGGTGCCGCTCCGGACTGCCACCTTCGCCCAGCCTGCCATGCGCGCGTACGGCGCGCGACATCAGAGTGCCACGTGCCTTCGCGCCCGGGCGTCGTAGGCTCCCACATGTGGCGAGCCCTACCTCCCTGCTGAAGCGTCTCCTGCTAGGCAGGCCGTTCCGTTCCGACCGACTGCAGCACACCCTGCTGCCCAAGCGCCTCGCTCTGCCGATCTTCGCTTCGGACGCGCTGTCCAGCGTCGCCTACGCGCCGGGTGAGATCCTGCTGACCCTGTCGATCGCGGGCGCGGCCGCCTACGCGTACTCCCCCTGGGTGGCATTGGCGGTCGTGGTGGTGATGCTGACCGTCGTCGCGAGCTACCGGCAGAACGTGCACGCGTACCCGTCCGGCGGCGGCGACTACGAGGTCGCCACGGTCAATCTGGGGTCCAAGTCGGGTCTGGCCGTGGCCAGCGCGCTGCTGGTGGACTACGTGCTCACGGTGGCGGTGTCGATCTCGTCAGGCGTGGAGAACCTCGGGTCCGCGATCCCGCTGATCCGCCAGCACGAGGTGATCACCGCGGTGCTGCTGATCGCGTTGCTGGCCGCGCTGAACCTGCGCGGCCTGCGCGAGTCGGGCTTCATGTTCGCGATCCCGACCTACCTGTTCATGCTCGCCATGCTCGGCCTGATCGGCTGGGGCATCATCCGGATCTTCGTGCTGGGCGAGGACCTGAAGGCCCCGAGCGCGGAGCTGACCATCCTGCCCGAGCACGGCCTGCAGGTCGGCACGAGCTTCGCCTTCGCTTTCCTGCTGGTGCGGGCCTTCTCCTCGGGATGTGCGGCGCTGACCGGTGTCGAGGCAATCTCCAACGGCGTGCCCGCCTTCAAGCCGCCCAAGAGCAAGAACGCCGCCACCACGCTGCTGATGCTCGGCCTGCTGTCGATCATCATGCTGGTCTCGATCGTGGCGCTGAGCCTCAAGACCGGCCTGCAGTACGTGGAGAGCCCGGCCGAGCAGATCGTGGGGGCCGCCCCGAACTACGAGCAGCCGACCGTCACCGCGCAGCTCGCCGAGACCATCTTCGACCACTTCCCGCCGGGGTTCTACCTGGTGATCGCGATGACCGCGCTCATCCTGGTGCTGGCCGCCAACACCGCGTTCAACGGCTTCCCGGTGCTGGGCTCGATCCTGGCGCAGGACCGCTACCTGCCGCGCCAGCTGCACACCCGCGGCGACCGGCTGGCCTTCTCCAACGGCATCCTGCTGCTGGCCTTCTTCGCGGCGGTGCTGGTCATCGCGTTCCAGGCGGAGACCACCCGGCTGATCCAGCTGTACATCGTCGGGGTGTTCGTGTCGTTCACGCTGTCGCAGATCGGCATGCTGCGGCACTGGAACCGGCTGCTGCGCACCGAGCGGGACGTGTCGGCCCGCCGCCGGATGCAGCGGGCTCGGGCGATCAACGGCTTCGGCGCGGTGCTGACCGGCTTCGTGCTGATCCTCGTGCTGGCGACGAAGTTCACCCACGGGGCGTGGATCTCGATTGCGGCGATGGCGGTGATCTACGCGATCATGGTGGGTATCCGCAAGCACTACGACACGGTGGCCCGCGAGCTGGTGCCGTCGGAGGAGCGGCCGGTGCTGCCGGCCCGCAACCACGCCATCGTGCTGGTCAGCAAGCTGCACCTGCCGACCATGCGGGCGCTGGCGTACGCGAAGGCGACCCGGCCGGACACGCTGACCGCGCTGACCGTCAACGTGGACGTCGCGGACACCCGGGCCATCCAGGCCGAGTGGGAGCGCCGGGGCATCAACACCCCGCTGACCGTGGTCGACTCGCCCTACCGGGAGATCAGCCGGCCCATCATCGACTACGTGAAGTCGCTGCGCCGGGCCTCACCGCGCGACGTGGTGACCGTCTACATCCCCGAGTACGTGGTGGGCCGGTGGTGGGAGCACCTCCTGCACAACCAGTCCGCGCTGCGCATCAAGGGCCGGTTGCTGTACGAGCCGGGCGTGATGGTCACCAGCGTGCCCTGGCAGCTGGCCTCCACCAACAGCACCGACCTGGACCGGCTGGACCGCGACCTGGTGCGCACCCCGGCGCGCGGCCCGCGCGCCGGTGAGGACGTCTGATGGCCGCCGTGACCGAGCTCTACGAGGGCGACAAGGTCGAGGTGACGGTCGGGCCGATCGCGCACGGCGGGCACTGCGTGGCCCGGCACGAGGGTCAGGTGATCTTCGTGCGGCACGCGCTGCCCGGTGAGCGGGTGGTCGTGGAGATCACCGAGCTGCACAAGGCCTACCTGCGCGGCGACTGCGTCGAGGTGTTGCAGGCGTCCCCGGACCGGATCACCCCGCGCTGCCCGTACGCCCATGCGAACGGCTGCGGAGGCTGCGACCTGCAGCATGTCGCGTCCCCGGCGCAGCGGGAGTGGAAGGCGGCCGTGGTGCGCGAGCAGCTCGTCCGGCTCGGGAAACTGGGTGCGGCCGAGGTGGACGCGCTCGGTGTGACGGTCGCCGAGCTGCCCGGCGGGGACGAGGGCTGGCGCACCAGGGTCCGCTACCGGGCGGACGCGCTGGGTCGGCCGGGCCTGCTCAAGCACCGCTCCAACGAGGTGGTGGCGATCGGCCGCTGCCGGATCGCGCACCCGGAGATCCAGGCGCTCGACGTGCTGGAGCGGCGCTGGCCGGACGCCGACCTGATCGACGTGGTCAAGCCGTCGAGCGCCCCCGCGCAGCTGGTCCAGGACCCGCCGCAGCGGATCGTGGAGCGGGCCGCCGGGCACGACTTCACGATCTCCGCGGGCGGCTTCTGGCAGGTGCACCCGGCTGCGGCGGACACGCTGGTGGAGGCGGTGCTGGAGCTGCTGGACCCGCGCCCCGGCGAGCACGCCTGGGACCTGTACGGGGGCGCCGGCCTGTTCGCCGCCGCCCTGGCCGACCGGGTCGGGGTGACCGGCGCGGTGACCCTGGTCGAGTCGGCACGGGACGGCGTCGCGGCGGCCCGGGGCAACCTGTCCGCGCTGCCGGTACGCGTCGTCGAGGCGACCGTGGAGCGGGCCCTGCACCGCGACCGGCGGCCCAAGGAACGGCTGCCGCACCCCGACGTGGTGGTGCTGGACCCGCCGCGCACCGGAGCCGGTGCCGCCGTGGTCAAGGCGATCACCGCGGCAGGACCGCGAGCGGTGGCCTACGTCGCCTGCGACCCGGCCGCTCTGGGCCGTGACGTGCGCACCTTCCGCGAGCAAGGCTGGAAGTTGACGGCCCTGCGGGCCTACGACTGCTTCCCGCAGACGCACCACGTGGAATGTGTCGCGCTGCTGAACCCGGGGGAGTGACATGGTGTCGCCCAGGCGGCGGCCAGGAGTGAGTGAAGGTCTCGTGAAGGGGTGGCGAGCCGGTGAGCGGCCGTGCGTGCTGCCGATAGACTTCCCCGGCATGGGTAAGCGGAACGTGAGGCACCCCCACCGGAGTGCTGTGCGGTACGGCAGCGAGGAGAAGTCATGAACGAGGGTGTGACCCTGCTGAGCTCGGTCAAAGGGCCGCAGGACCTCAAGACGCTGTCCCCGGAGCAGCTGACCGGCCTGGCGGCCGAGATCCGCGACTTCCTGATCGCCAAGGTCGCGCGCACCGGCGGGCACATCGGGCCGAACCTCGGTGTGGTGGAACTCACCCTGGCCATGCACCGGGTCTTCGACTCCCCGGCCGACCGCTTCGTCTTCGACACCGGCCACCAGGCGTACGTGCACAAGATGGTCACCGGCCGGATGGACGGCTTCGACCAGCTGCGCCAGCGCGGCGGCCTCACCGGCTACCCGAACCAGGCCGAGAGCGAGCACGACCTGGTCGAGAACTGCCACGCCTCGACCGCGCTCTCCTACGCCGACGGCATGGCCAAAGGCTACGCGCTGCGCGGCGAGAAGCGCCACGTGGTCGCGGTCGTCGGTGACGGCGCGCTGACCGGCGGCATGTGCTGGGAGGCGCTGAACAACATCGCCGCCACGGACAACCCGCTGGTGATCATCGTCAACGACAACGGGCGCTCGTACGCCCCGACCATCGGCGGCCTGGCCGACCACCTCGCCACGCTGCGCCTGAACCCGGGTTACGAGAAGGTCCTGGACCTGGTCAAGGACGCGCTGGAGAAGACCCCGCTGGTCGGCAAGCCGCTGTTCGACGCCCTGCACGCGGTCAAGAAGGGCATCAAGGACGCGGTCGCCCCGCAGGCGATGTTCGAGGACCTGGGCCTGAAGTACATCGGGCCGGTGGACGGGCACGACCAGGCCGCGCTGGAGTCGGCGCTGGGCCGCGCCCGCCGCTTCGGCGGCCCGGTGATCGTGCACGCGGTCACCGCGAAGGGCTACGGCTACCAGCCGGCCCTCAACGACGAGGCCGACCGCTTCCACGCGCCGAGCGCGTTCGACCCGGAGACCGGCAAGCTGCTGGCCGCGCCCAGCCTCAAGTGGACCAAGGTGTTCGCCGAGGAACTGGTCGAGATCGCGGGCGAGCGGCCCGACGTCGTCGGCATCACCGCCGCGATGCCCGAGTCCACCGGCATCGACCGGCTCGCCGCGGCGTACCCGGACCGGGCGTACGACGTGGGCATCGCCGAGCAGCACGCGACGACCTCTGCGGCGGGTCTGGCGCTGGCCGGCCTGCACCCCGTGGTCGCCATCTACGCGACCTTCCTCAACCGGGCCTTCGACCAGGTCCTGCTCGACGTGGCGCTGCACAGGCTGCCGGTCACATTCGTGCTGGACCGGGCGGGCATCACCGGGCCCGACGGCCCGAGCCACTACGGCATCTGGGACATGTCGGTGTTCGGCGTGGTGCCGGGCCTGCGCATCGCCGCGCCCCGCGACGCCGAGACGCTGCGCGAGGAGCTGCGCGAGGCGGTCGGCATCTCCGACGGCCCGACCATCGTGCGCTTCCCGACCGGTTCGGTGCCCGCGGCGCTGCCCGCGCTGCGCCGCGTCGGCGGCTCGGACGGCCTGGGCGGCCTCGACGTGCTGGCCGAGGCCGAGCGCAAGGACGTGCTGCTGGTGTCCGTCGGCGCGTTCGCGCACCTGTCGGTGCAGGTCGCCGCGAAGCTCGCCGAGCGTGGCTACGGCGTGACCGTGGTCGACCCGCGCTGGGTGCGCCCGGCCCCGGTGGATCTGGTGCCGCTGGCCCGCGAGCACAAACTGGTGGTGACGCTGGAGGACGGCGTACGGGCCGGCGGTGTCGGCGACGCGGTCTCCAAGCTGCTGCGCGACAACGAGGTGGACGTGCCGCTGCGCGACCTGGGCGTGCCGTCGACGTGGATCGAGCACGGCACCCGCGCCGAGATCCTCGCCGAGATCGGGCTCACGGTTCCGGAGATCACCGAGAAGGTGACCAAGTGGGCCGCCGCGGTGACGCCCGCCGCCCCGGCCCCGCTCGCGACCTCGGTGCGCGGCTGACCCGTACCGCGTGACCGAAGCCGCCGACGACAACCCGTCGGCGGCTTCGGCGCGTCTGAGCACGCGGAGCCGGAGGACGGACGCGTGAGGTGGTGCGGGCGTGGTGCGTGAGCCGGACGGCGGCGCGGTCATCGACCTCGGGGTGCTGCCGTCCGACGAGCCCGACGAGCCCGCCGGGCCGGTGGTCGCGTCCGGGCGGGTGCGCCTGCTGGCGGCGGTGCTGGCCGTGGCGGCGGTGCTGACCGGGGTGACCGCGGCTGATCCGTTCCCCCGGCAGCGGGTGTCCACGCTGGCTCTCCTGCCCTCGTCGACGGGTAGCACGTGGGTGGTCGACGACGCGCTCGTCATGGTCTTCGAGAACCAACGCGCGGTGGCCTACGACCCGCGCGGCTGGCACGAGCTGTGGTCGGTCCAGGAGGCCGCGATCGTGCACGCGGTCGCGTACGACGACCTGGTGGTGCTGTTCCGCGGTGACGCGATGAACGAGCCCGCCGCGGAGAAGCCCGAGTGGGCCCTGGCCGTGGACCGGGCGACCGGGCAGCGGCGCTGGAGCAGCGAGCGGCAGGTCGAGGTGCGCGGCGACGTCATGGTCGCCTATGAGCCCGCCGCCGTGGTGCCGGACATCGAGGTGCGCGACACCCGCACCGGCCGGGTGCGCTGGCGCGTGCCGGAAGCGCTCAGCTGGACGGTCGACTCGCGGCGGTCGGCGCTGTGGCGGATCGCCCCGGCCGGCGAGCTGGTGGAGCACGATCTGCGCACGGGAGCGGTGCGCCGGGCGGCCCGGGTGCCGCTGCCCGAGCCGCGCCGGTACCTCAACCTGACGCTCGGCCGCGGCGCGGTGGGCCTCACCGGGTTCGGCGACGGCGGCTGGGGTCGCAGCACGACGTTCTGGTACTCCGCGACCGACCTCACCGCGCTCGGCGCAGCCGACCAGTGGGCCTGGGAGCAGGACTGCGGCCGAGGTGTGCGCTGTGCGCACACCTTCGACGGCGAGCAGGTGTTCCTGGTCGACCCGGCCACCGGCGGCGTCCTGCGCACCCTGCCCGCCGGAGAGACGACCGGCAGCCCGCTGGGCCCGCTGGTCCTCGGACCGGACGGCCAGACCGAGTTCAGCGTGCCGACGGTGCGCGGGGTGCTCGATCCGCGGACCGGGGAGCTGCGAACCGGCTTGAAGGGCTGGCGGGTGCTCGGGGTCAACGACGATCTCGTACGCGTGCTCGGCTACTACGACCTGCCGAACCGGCGCACGTACCTGGCGGAGCTGACCGAGCGGGAGGCGGTGCGCCTCGGGGCGGTGCCGTACCTGCTGCGGGAGTGCACGCTGACCGGGCGGACCCTGGTCTGCGCCACGATGGCGGGGGAGATCGTGGTGCTGCGGGTCGAGCAGGAGCAGCGGTGACCGGGCCCGGTCTGTCCGGCGCCGCCGTGATCGACCTTGGTGAGGGCTGGGCCGCCGATCCGGCCGGTCAACCGGCGCAGCGACGCCGCTGGACCGCGCCCGCCGCCGCGGTCTGCCTCGCGCTGCTCGCCCTCACCGTGACCGCGGACCGGCCGCGGCCGCCCGCCCGGCTGACCGAGCTGGCCCGGTGGGCCGAGCCGCAGGCGTTCCTGCTCGCCCCGGCCGGCACCGACACGCTGCTGGTGCAGACCCACGACGCGATCACGGCGTACGACGCGGCCGACGGCCGGCCGCGCTGGAGCCTGCCGCGCGTGGTGGACTCCATCCACGACGCCGGTGGCCTGCTCGTGCTGGGAATGTCCACACCGGAGGGCGAGTCGACGGAGCCGCGGTACGCCTCGAACGAGGCGGTGGCCGTGGACCGGATCACCGGGCAGGTGCGCTGGCGCGCGCAGGCCTACCTGCAGCCGGTCGGCGGCCTGCTGCTCGCGTACTCCGGCGACCCGGATCGCCCGGCGGTCGAGGTGCGCGATCCGGCGACGTACGCGTTGCGCTGGCGAGTGCCGGCCCGGTCGTTCGCCGTGGACGCCTGGGGCTCGGCGCTGTGGGAACTGGCCGGGGACGGGGAACTGGTGGAGCACGATCTCGCCACGGGCGAGGTACGCCGCCGGGCGAGGGTCGGGCTGCCCGAGGGCACGCGGCGGGCCGTCCTGGCCGGCCGTGACGCGGTCGGTGTTTTCGGATACCGGTTCGACGCCGACGGGCTGGAACAGATCGCCGGGGTGCGGTGGTACGCCCGGGACGGGCTGGCCCCCGTGGGCGCGCAGCACCGGTGGATCGGCGAGTACGACTGCGGAGCCGGAACCTCCTGCGCCTATCCGGCCGACGGGGCGACGCCCTTCCTGATCGACAGCGCCACCGGCACGCCGATCCGGTCCCTGCCGGACACGGCGCACGTCGGCAGCGATGCGGGCCTGCTGGTGTTCGCGGACGGCAGAGTCGGGAGCGACGTCAGCGGCCGGCTGGAACCGGGCAGCGGCCGGTTGCGCACGGATGTGGCGGGCTGGCGCGTCCTGTCCACGACGGGGCAGGTGGCCCGGATCCTCGGGCACGAGGATCATGATCCGTTCGCCACCCACGTCGCCGAGCTGACCGCCGACGGACTGCGCCCGCTCGGCCGGGAGCCGCACGGGCTGGTGCAGTGCGCCACCGTGCCACGGGCGGCGGTCTGCACCACGACGTCCGGCGAGGTCGTCATCTGGCGTATCGGGGAGGAGCTGCCATGAACACCGTGTCGCAGGGCACGGACGCGGTCATCGACCTGGGCGGCGGCTGGCGCGAACCACTGCCCGAACCCGGTGCGACGGGCCGCCGCCTCCGGGCCGCCGCGCTGGCGCTGGCCGCGGTGCTGCCGCTGGCGCTCGGCGGTGCGGCCCCGCCGACGGTGGGCCTGGTCGAGGTGGCTCGGGTGTCGGTGGCCGACGCGCGGGCCACCGACCTGGTGTTCGCCGGGGGAGCGGTGCTGCTGCGCGGGCAGGGCCGGCTCACCGCGTACGAGCTGGCCGACGGCGCGCCCCGCTGGAGCGTGGAGTTGCCGGACCGGCCCGAGATGAGCAACATCGTGGTCTCGCCCGCGGTGCCCGACGTCGCCGTGATCGCGCAGTCGGACGGGAGCGGAGCGGAGTTCAGCGTCGCGCTCGACCTCGCCACCGGGACCGAACTGTGGCGGACCGACCAGCTGATGGTGCCGGCCGGCGACACCGTGTACACCACGGGCTCGGTGTACGGGACGAACGGCGCTCCCGCGATCCACGTCCACGACCTGCGAACCGGAGCCCGGCTCTGGACCATGCCGGACGCGGTGAACGCCGCATTCGACGACAAGGGCGGCACAGCCTGGACGGTGAGCCCAGACGGGCTGGTGACGGCGTACGCCGGGCGCGACGGCCGGGTGCTGCGCAGCGGCAGGGTGCGGTTGCCCGCGACGGTCGATTCCGCATTCGCCGCCGGTGGTGAGCTCGCCGTCGGCTACCCGACCGAAGCCGGCCACCGGGTGGCCTGGTTCGACGGGACGACGCTCGCGGAGCTGCCCAGCCCCGCGCCGGACGGGTGGGGTGTCGACTGCGGTGCGCTGCTGCGATGCGTACGGACGTCCGACCCGGCCCCGGGCCTGGAGGTGATCGACAGGGCGACCGGCACGGTGGTGCGTCGGCTGACCACAGGGTCGTATCTGTCCAGAGGCTCCTACCTGCTCATCTTCGACCGCGAGGGCGACATGGACGGCGGGCTCGGCCTCCGCCCGCGCACGCTGATCGACCTGGGCACCGGCCGGGCGACCGACGTCGCGGGCTGGGAGGTGCTGTGGCAGCAGGTGCCGGTCACGGTGCTGGTGCGGCTGGTGGAGAAGGGCAAGGTGCTGCAGGTGGCCCGGCTCGGCCCGGACGGGCCCGAGATCCTGGCGCAGTTGCCCGGTGATGTGCAACGGTGTGCGTTCGAGCAGCGGACCCTGCTCTGCACACGGTACGGCGGCCAGGCGATCCTCTGGCGGCTGCGCGACTGATCAGGCCCGGCGGGAGGCAGGGTGACCGTGCTCATCGACCTCGGCGACCCGCGCGGGCTCGCGGATGAGCCGGACGACGGGCCGCGGCTGTCCCGGTCGGGCCGGCGGGCCCTGGCGCTGCTGACCGTTGCGCTCGCCGGGCTGCTGGCCTGCGGCGGGTCCGCGCCCGTGCCTGCCGCGCCGCTGCGCTGGACCACCCAGCTCGCGCCCCCGCTCGCCGCACCCGTGGTGTTCGCGGGCGATCTGGTGCTGGCGATGCACCGCGGGGAGGCCGCCCGGAGCCTGGTCGCCGTCGGCGGCGACGGCACGCAGCGCTGGCGGCTGCCGCTGGACGGCGACTCCACCGAGGTGCACGAAGCCCGGCAGGTCGGCACAACCCTGCTGGTGACGGTGCTCGACAGCGCCGCAGCGGCCGAGCCGTGGACCACGTACGGGCTGGACCCGGCGACCGGGGCGCGGCTGTGGCAGGAGCGGGCGTATCTGCTGGGCGTGGGACCCGGCGGCGCGACCGCGGTGCTGGTCGGCATGTCCGCCGCACTCGACTGGTACGGCGGCTGGGACGTGGCGACCGGGCGGCGGCTGTGGCGGCGCACCCTCGACAAATCCTTCTGGCTCGCCCCGCACCTGGTCGACGGGCAGCTCGCCGGGGCGGTGCTGGTCGACACCCGTGACGGCGACCGGGTACGCATGGTCGGCCTCGACGGAGGGCTGAGTGCCGCTCACCCGCTGCCACCGCAGGCGAGCGGCATGCAGGTGGTCGGCGGCCTGGCGGTGGTGGCGTACGAGCGCGACGGGCGGCGGCGGGTCGCCGCGCTGCGGCTGCCCACGCTGAAGACGGCGTGGGACGTCGCGCCGACGTTCGACAGCCGCCACGTCTACCTGACCGCCTGCTCGCCCCTGGTCTGCGCCAGCGCGGCGGACGAGGTGTGGCTGCTCGACCCCGCCGACGGCGCGGTGCGCTGGCAGGGGCAGGTCGGCGGGTTCACCCCGCTCGGGCCGGGCCGGGTGCTCACCGGCACCGACGAGCGCCCGCTGTCCGGTGTGCTGCGCGACGTCACGACCGGGGCGGAGCTGCTGCGGCTGGACGGCTGGACACCGGCCGGGACCGACGGCAGCAGGCTGGTGCTGACCCGGACCGACGGCGACCGGACCTGGTTCGGGGTGGTCGACATGGCCCGGCCGGACCGGGTCCGGCTGGTCGGCACCGGCGGGATCACCCTGGACCGGTGCTGGCTGGGCGGCGCGACGCTGGTCTGCCAGTCCCTGATCGGCCTGGACGTCTACCGCCTCACGGACTGACGCGGGCCGCGCGCCGTCACCAGTTGGCCTGGCCCGGCGGGGTCGGCAGTGGCACGGACGCGGGATGGATGACGTACACCACGCCGCGGCTGCTGTTGAGCCAGGCGGACTCCCACTCGGCCCGGCCGACGGGCTTGCGCACCTGCGCGTTGCTGGCCGAGTTCGGGTCGTTGAGCACCGGGTCGCCGTCGGCGGTGAAGCCGACCAGCGTCATCAGGTGGCCGCTGGTGCTGTAGTCCAGGCCGGGGACCTGGCCTTTCTTGTAGGACGCCGAGGCGACCAGCGGGATGCCCGCGGCGATGAACCGCTCGGCCTCGTTGAGCGAGCGCAGCCGGGTCACGAAGCCGCGCAGCCCGAACCGGCCCGCGTACGCGGTGTTGAACGGCCAGTTGCCGCACCCGTCGAAGTCGTGGTCGAAGGTGTGCCGGGCGGCGAAGTCGACCCACGGGTCGGCGTAGGAGGGGTCCACCCAGGCGTAGTCCGCGGGGGTGGGGCCGACGCCCCAGTAGGCCAGCACCATCGACGTGGAGGTGGGGCTGCACCACGCCTCGCCGCCGCCGTTCCACTGCGGGTACTCGCCCTGGTGGATCTGCTGCGAGTACTGCGGCACGTCGAGCACGACGCCCTGCGCCGCGAGCGGCACGCTCGGGGTGAGCTTGCCGGGGGCGGGCAGCGCCGAGGCGACCGCGCCGACGGTGCGCAGCACCGGCACGTCCGTGCTGCCGACCGGGCGCAGCAGGGTCGCCCGCAGCCGCCAGGAGGCCAGGGCGCGCCCGTCGGCCGCGACGTAGGTGTCGGCGTACACGGTGCCGTCCGCGTCGCCCTGGCCGCGCACGGAGGTGCGCCGGAAGGACACGTCGTCGGCGGCCCAGCGGCCGAGGTCGAACCACTTCGTGGTGGTGCCCGCGACGGTCGTGCCGCTCAGCTCGATCCGGACGAAGCAGGCGCCGGGGGTGTCGGCGGTCCAGGACGGGATGACCTCGGTGGCGGCGAAGCCGACCGCGGTCTCCGGCCCGGTCCAGGCGGCGGTCTCGTAGTCGGTGGTCAGCCCGGTGACGGGGTCGGTGTGCGAGAAGGTCCCGGTCGGGGCGACGAAGGTGAGACCTCCGGTGCCGGCGAAGACGCCGCTGCCCGTACCCTCTGCCCAGCGCTGCGGCGAGTCCCACCGGCGGAAGGCGATGTCCCGGCCGGCGGGCGGCTTCTTGCCCGCCGCGGCGGCCTGCTCGGCCGGCACGGCGGTGGCCGCGACGACCGCGCCCGCGGCGGTACGCAGGACGTTGCGTCGGTTCATCGGTGCCTCCCGTGGTGCGCCGAGCGCTGGCGATTCTCTGCAATGAGAGTTCTATAGACGAAGATTTTTTGCAATGGCTCCGGGGTTCTATCTTCGTGGACGGAACCGGGCCGAAGGAAGGCGGAGACGTGCGGGTGCTGGTGGTGGAGGACGAGCGGCACTTGGCCGATGCGATCGCCCGAGGGCTGCGCCGGCACGGGCTGGCCGTGGACGTCGCCTACGACGGCAGCGTCGGACACGAGATGGCCTTCGTCACGCGGTACGACGTGGTGGTGCTCGACCGGGACCTGCCCGGCATGCATGGCGACCAGCTGTGCGCCGCGCTCGTCGGCTCGGGGGCGCTGACCCGGGTGCTGATGCTGACCGCCAGCGGCAGCGTCGCCGAGCGCGTCGAGGGCCTGCGCCTGGGCGCCGACGACTACCTGCCCAAACCGTTCGCCTTCGACGAACTGGTGGCCAGGGTGCAGGCGCTGGGCCGCCGGGCCACCCCGGTCACCCCGCCGGTGCTGCGCGCCGGGGACCTCGAACTCGATCCCGCCAAGCGCTCGGTGACCCGGGGCGGCGTGCTCGTCGACCTGACCAACAAGGAGTTCGGCGTGCTGGAGGAGCTGCTGCGGGCCCGCGGCGGCGTGGTCTCCACCGAGGAGCTGCTGGAACGGGTCTGGGACGCCAACACCGACCCGTTCACGACCATAGTGCGGGTCACCATGCGCACGCTCCGGATGAAGATCGGGCAGCCCGCGCTCATCGAGACGCTGGTCGGCGCCGGTTACCGCATCCCGTCGGCGGCCCAGGACGGCGCCGCGTGACGGCCCGGCCGAAACGCGTGCCCGCCCGCCGCGGCTTCCGGCCCACCCTGCGGCTGCGGCTCACCCTGCTCAACGGTGTGCTGCTGGTGGGGGCGGGCATCCTGCTGATGCTGGTCGCCTGGCTGGTCGTGAACGCCGTGCTGCACCCCGCCGACGAGCTGGCCCCGGGCACCGTGGTCCGGCTCGCCGACGGGCAGCAGCTGGACGCCCGGCAGTGGCAGGAGTCGGTGCTGTCCGCCGCGCAGACCGAGCTGACCGTCAAAGGCCTGGTCGCCGTGCTCGCGATCAGCGTGGTCGGCGTCCTCGGGGCGTACGCCGTCGTCGGCCGCGCCCTGCGCCCGCTGCACCACGTCACCGCCACCGCCCGCAAGCTCGGCGGGGAGACCCTCGACCAGCGCATCCGCTACACCGGCGCGGACGACGAGGTGGCCGAGCTCGCCGACACCTTCGACGCGATGCTGGACCGGCTCGGCGCGGCGTTCACCGCGCAGCAGCGCTTCGTCGCCAACGCCTCGCACGAGCTGCGCACCCCGCTGGCGGTGATGCGCACCGAGATCGACGTGACACTGTCCGACCCCGCGGTGGACACCGCCGAACTCAAGCGCATGGCCACCGTCGTACGCGACGCGTCCGAGCGGGCCAACGCCCTGGTGGACGCGCTGCTCATGCTGGCCCGCAGCGAGGGCCGCACCGGCCTGCGCAACGAGCCGGTGGACCTCGGCACGGGCGTGCTGGGCGCGCTGTCCGCCATGGACCACGAGGTGCGCCGGATCAAGCTCGCCGTCGACACCCGGCTGGACCCGGCTCCGGTCATCGGCGATCCGAGCCTGCTGGACCGGCTGGCCGGCAACCTCATCGAGAACGCGGTCCGCTACAACCACCTGGGCGGGCAGATCTGGGTGGAGAGCCGGCACGACGGCGAGTACGCCCGGCTCATGGTCGGCAACACCGGGTTCAAGGTGGACCAGGCCGACGTGCCCGGACTGTTCGAGCCGTTCCGACGCGGCGGCCGCGAGCGCACCGGCGCGCGGGGTTCCGGCCTGGGCCTGTCCATCGTGCGGGCGGTGTGTGTCGCGCACGGCGGCACGGTCGGCGCGGTAGCGCTGCCCGGTGGAGGTATGGAGGTCACCATCGCGCTGCCCCTAGCATCGGAGAGATGACCTCTCTGATCCGGCACATCACCGTGGACTGCACCGATCCCTACGCGCTGGCGGGCTTCTGGAGCGAGGTCACCGGCTACCCCCGCGACCCCGACGACAAGCCCGAGGACCCGGCCGCGCTGCTGATGTCGCCCGACGACGGGCCCGGCCTGCTGTTCATCGCCGTGCCGGAGGGCAAGGCCGTCAAGAACCGCGTGCACTTCGACCTGCAACCGACCGACCGCACCCGTGACGAGGAGGTCGAGCGGCTGCTCGCGGCCGGCGCGACGCTGGTCTCCGACCTGCGCAACCTCGACGGCACCGGCTGGGCGGTCATGGCCGACCCCGAGGGCAACGAGTTCTGCGTCGAACGCTCCGCCGCCGAACGCGCCACGGCAGCAGTATGAGCGAGGTCCGTTTGCAGGCATTGCTGGAGGAGGCGGCGGACATCCCGATCATCGCCGATCCCGAGGCGCACTATCGCTCTGTGCAGTCCCGGCTGGAGGATCAGGCGCAGCGACCTGACGAGGCTGACGATCCGGGCCGCTGAAACGCGATGATCGCTGTTTCCGGTCGAGAAGTCAGGCCGAAGCCCGTCTTCTGACCCGAAACAGCGATCATCGCGTCGCGTCAGGCGAAGGTGCGGCCCGTCACCGCGGCGGAGACGCCCGCGCGGTCCAGGTACGGCGTGATGCCGCCCAGGTGGAACGGCCAGCCCGCGCCCAGGATCATGCACAGGTCGATGTCGGCGGCCTCGGCCACCACGCCCTCGTCCAGCATCAGCCGGATCTCCTGTGCGAGCGCCGCCAGCGCCTTCTCCCGGACCTGCTCGCCGGTCAGCGGGGCGTCGCCCTGCACCAGCAGCGCCTCGACCTCAGGGTTGAGCCGCTCGTCGACCAGCAGCGGCAGGCCCGACTTGGCGATCGCGGCCAGGTTGGGGCTGGCCGAGAAGCGGTCCGGGAACGCGCCGTGCAGGGTGCCGCCGACGTGCGCGGCCACCGCCGGACCGACCAGCGCCAGCAGCGCCATCGGCCGCATCGGCAGGCCCAGCGGGTCCAGCGCGCGGTCGGCGGTCTTGAGCGGGGTGCCCGCGTCGACGGCGTTCCAGATCTCGCCCAGGAAGCGGGTCAGGATCCGGTTCACCACGAACGCCGGGGCGTCCTTGACCAGCACGCAGCTCTTCTTCAGCTGCTTGCCGACGGCGAACGCGGTGGCCAGCGTGGCGTCGTCGGTGGCGTCGCCGCGCACGATCTCCAGCAGCGGCATCATCGCGACCGGGTTGAAGAAGTGGAAGCCCACCACCCGCTCGGGGTGCGCCAGGTCGGCGGCCATCGCGGTGACCGACAGCGACGAGGTGTTGGTGGCCAGCACCGTCTCCGGCTTGACGATCTGCTCCAGCTCGGCCCAGACCGCCTTCTTGACCGACAGCTCCTCGAACACGGCCTCGATGACGAGGTCGGCGTCGGCGAACACGGACTTGTCGACCGAGCCGCTGACCAGGCCGCGCAGCTTGGCTGCGGTGCCCACGGACATGCGGCCCTTGCTCACGGCCTTGTCGATCTCGGCGTGCACGTAGCCCACGCCCTTGTCGACCCGGGCCTGGTCCAGGTCGGTCATGACGACCGGCACCTCGAGCCGCTTGGCGAACAGCAGCGCCAGCTGCGAGGCCATCAGGCCCGCGCCGACCACGCCGACCTTGGTCACCTTGCGGGCCAGGGACTTGTCCGGGGCACCCGCGGGGCGCTTGGCCCGGCGCTGCACCAGGTCGAAGGCGTACAGGCCGCTGCGCAGCTCCGAGGTGACGGCGAGGTCGGCCAGGGCCTGGATCTCGGCCTCGATGCCCTCGGCGGTCACGCCGTTCTTCGCCAGCGTGAGCAGGTCGAGCGCCTTGGAGGCGGCCGGGACCGCGCCGTGCAGGCGCTTGTCCAGCTCGCCGCGGGCGAAGCCGACGACCGCGTCCCACATCTCCGAGCGGTCCACCTCGGCCCGGTTCACCGTGACGGTGCCGTTGACGACCCCAGCGGCCCACTCCAGCGAGCGCTCCAGGAAGTCGGCCGGCTCCAGCAGGGCGTCGGCGATGCCCATCTCGAAGGCCTGCTTGGGCTTGAGCATCTTGTTCATCATCAGCGGGTTCTGCACGACGACCTGGGCCGCGGGCACGATGCCGATGAGGTTCGGCAGCACCTGCGAGCCGCCCCAGCCGGGGATGAGGCCCAGCGAGACCTCGGGCAGCGCCAGCGCGGCCGCGCCGGACGACAGGGTCCGGTAGTGGCAGTGCAGCGCCACCTCCAGGCCGCCGCCCATGGCCGCGCCGTTGACGAACGCGAACGTGGGCACGCTGCTCTCACGCAGCTTGGCGAAGGTGGCGTGGCCCAGCCGGCCGATCTGCTCGACCTGCTCGCGCGAGGTCATCGCGGAGAAACCGGTGAGGTCCGCGCCGACGCAGAAGATGTACGGCTTGCCGGTGACCGCGATGAACGACGGCTGCGCGGCGTGCGCCTCGTCGATCGCCTGCGACAGCGAGGTCAGGCCGCCGGGGCCGAAGGTGTTGGGCTTGGTGTGGTCCAGGCCGTTGTCCAGGGTGATCAGCGCGGCGGGCCGGTCCAGCCCGGGTACGGCGACGAGCCGCAGCTTGGCGTGGGTGACGATCTCGCTCACTTCGCACCTTCCCAGTTCGGGTTCTCCCAGATCACAGTGCCGCCCATGCCGATGCCGATGCACATGGCGGTCAGGCCGTAGCGCACCTCGGGGTGCTCGGCGAACTGGCGCGCCAGCTGCGTCATCAGCCGTACGCCGGAGGAGGCCAGCGGGTGGCCGACGGCGATCGCGCCGCCCCACGGGTTGACCCGCGGGTCGTCGTCGGCGATGCCGAAGTGGTCGAGGAACGCCAGCACCTGCACCGCGAACGCCTCGTTCAGCTCGAACAGGCCGATGTCGTCGATGGTCAGCCCGGCCAGGCGCAGCGCGCGCTCGGTCGACGGGATCGGGCCGACGCCCATCACCTCGGGCTCGACACCCACGAAGCCGTACGAGACCAGCCGCATCGCGATGGGCAGGCCCAGCTCGCGGGCGGTGTCCTCGGCGGCCAGCAGGCAGCTCGTCGCGCCGTCGTTGAGGCCGGCCGCGTTGCCCGCGGTCACCTTGCCGTGCGGGCGGAACGGGGTCTTCAGCCCGGCGAGCTTCTCCAGCGTGGTCTCGCGCGGCGCCTCGTCGGCGGTGGCCAGGCCCCAGCCGCTCTCCGGGTCGCGGGTGGCCACGGTGACCAGGTCGCCCTGCAGCTTGCCCGCGGCGTACGCGGCGGCGGTCTTCTGCTGGCTGGCCAGGCCGAACGCGTCGGCCCGCTGCTTGGTCAGGTGCGGGAGCCGGTCGTGCAGGTTCTCCGCGGTCGCGCCCATGACCAGCGCGGACGGGTCCACGATCTTCTCGGCCAGGAAACGCGGGTTCGGGTCGACGCCCTCGCCCATCGGGTGGCGGCCCATGTGCTCGACCCCGCCCGCGATCGCGACGTCGTACGCGCCGACCGCGATGCCGGAGGCGACGGTCGTGACGGCGGTCATCGCGCCCGCGCACATGCGGTCGATCGCGTACCCGGGGACCGTCTTGGGCAGGCCGGCCAGCAGGGCGGCGGTGCGGCCGATGGTCAGGCCCTGGTCGCCGATCTGGGTGGTGGCGGCGATGGCCACCTCGTCGACGCGCTCCGGCGGCAGCTGCGGGTTGCGGCGCAGCAGCTCGCGGATGCAGCGCACGACGAGATCGTCGGCGCGGGTGTTCGCGTAGATGCCCCCGTTCGCCTTGCCGAACGGGGTGCGCACGCCGTCGACGAAGACGACGTCGCGGACTTCACGGGGCACGGTCTGCCTCCTTGCAGTTAGGGAGCTGCCCCGGATGCTACTCGCGAGTAACTAGTTCGGTGAAGAGACCCGCTGTGGCTTGACTCACATGCTCGGCGAACGGCGACGACCGCGCGGCCAAGATCGTCGGACTTGCCTGGCACCCGTGCGTATCTTGAGCGCGCATACGCACATCTGCCTGGCAAGTCGAGCGATCATGGCGGCTCGGCTCGGCGCGGCGGGATCGCCCATGCCACGGGGCGGCGCGCCCGGCTCAGGCGGTCGCGCCGTCCGGCGTCGCGTCCGGCCCGGACGGTTCCCCGGTGGAACCGTCCGGCTCGGGTTCGGCGGGGACGGCGACCAGCGCCTGAGCCAGCTCCTCGGCCAGCAGGCCGCACTGCCAGGCCCGGGCGCCCAGGTCGCTGAGCACCTTGGTGACCGCGGCCGCGTCGGGATCGGCGGGCGGTTCCCAGGCCAGGCGGCGGACGAACTCCGGGGTGATCAGGTTCTCCGGCGGCAGGTGGTGCTGCTCGGCGGTCTTGGTGACCACCTCGCGGCAGCGGGCCAGCCGTGCGGCGGCCTCGGGGTCCTTGTCGGCCCAGCGGTGCGGCGGGGGCGGCCCCTCGAACACCGGAGTCGTGGGCAGCGCGTCGTCCGGCAGGGCGCGGGCCTCGTCGAGCGCCTCCAGCCAGGTGTTCGCCAGGCGGCGTACCGAGCGGCCGCCGAAGCCGGGCAGCAGCAGCAGCTCGCGCTCGGTCTTGGGGTTCATCTCCGCCGCCGCGACGATGGCGGCGTCGGGCAGCACCCGGCCGGGCGCGGTGTCGCGGCGCACCGCGATGGTGTCCCGGGCGTACCACAGGGCGCGCACCCGCGACTGGGCGCGCGCGCCGCGCACCCGGTGCATGCCGGAGGTGCGCCGCCACGGATCGGTGCGCTGCTTGGGCGGCCGTGCGCCCCCGGCGACCAGCGCGGCGAACTCCTGTGCCGCCCAGCCGGTCTTGCCCTGGCGGTCCAGCTCGGCGGCGAGCGCGTCGCGCAGCTCCACGAGCAGCTCCACGTCCAGCGCGGCGTAGACCAGCCAGTCGTGGGGCAGTGGACGGGTGGACCAGTCCGCCGCGGAGTGATGCTTCTCCAGGGTGCGTCCCAGTAGCTGTTCGGTCAGCGCGGCCAGGCCGACCCGCTCGAAGTCGGCCAGGCGGGCGGCCAATTCCGTGTCGAACAAGCGGCGCGGCCGCAGGCCCACCTCCGCGAGGCAGGGCAGGTCCTGGCTCGCCGCGTGCAGCACCCACTCGGTGTCGGCCAGCGCCTCGTCCAAGGCGGACAGATCACCCAGCGGCACCGGGTCGATGAGCGCTGTGCCGGCCCCGCGGCGGCGCAGCTGCACCAGGTAGGCCCGCTGGCTGTAACGGAAGCCGGAGGCTCGTTCGGCGTCCACGGCGACCGGTCCGGTGCCCGCGGCGAACCTGGCCACGACCTCGGCGAACTCCGCCGGGGTGACCACCGGTTCGGGGGTGCCGTCGGCTGGTTCGGTCAGCAGCGTCGGCCCACCGCCGTTCGGTGTTCCGTCCGGCGCGCCGTCGCCCGAAGGGGTGCGATGGCGGGTCCGACGGCGCAGTGGTGCGTCCTCGTCGGTCATGGTCACACCGTACGGCCAGGCGGTCGGCGATGACGGCAGCACCCCGGGTATGGCGCGTCGGTGACCGGTGGGGCGGATGTGACGGACCTGTGAACGTCGGAGCAAAAGGGCTCCGAACGGGGGTGATGCGATTCGACAGCACCCAGTATGGTGTGCCAGCCCGATCACACCTGATCGGTGCACGGGGAGGAACACATGAGCACGGGCCCGCAGCCCGACACGTCGCCGGGCGCTGTCCCGCAGGGCGTGCCCGCACCGCATGCCGGTGCCCCGATCCCGGCCCAGCACATGCCACCGCAGCCGGGCGTGCCGCAGCACCCGGTGCCGCCGCAGCCCGTGCCGGCCCACCTGATTCCGGCGCAGCCCGGTCCCGCCGGGGTCCCGGGCCCTTACCCGCCGGTTCCGGCGGGTCCGTACCCGCCCGTGCCGGCCGGTCACCTGCCGGGCCCGTTCCCGCCCGCGCCCGCCGCACCGCCGCACCAGCCGTGGCCGCCGCAGGTCCCGCCGCATCCCGTCCCGATGGCGCACCCGCTGGTCCCGCACCCCGCGTCCGCGGTGCCGACTCCGCCCGCGGCACGCCCGTCGGGTGGCGGCTGGCGTCGCGTGCTGCGTTTCAACACGGTCCTCGCCGTGCTGCTGGCCGTGCTGATCGGCATGGTGGCCTGGCAGAACGTGCGGATCGGGGAGCTGAGCACCGCGCTGGACAGCGCCGACCGGCGCCTCACCGAACTCCAGCAGAAGGACGGCGGCCGCCTGACCGACGCGGAGTCGCGGCTCGGTGCGCTGGAGAAGGAGGTCGGCGGGGCCTTCAACGTGGAGAAGCTCGCCGCGGCCGTGCTGCCCAGCGTCTTCCGCGTGGAGGCGGGCCCCTTCACGGGCACCGCGTTCGCGGTCGGGCCCAAGGCCTCCGACGGCGGCACCAACCTGTTCACGAACTTCCACGTGGTCGAGTCGGTCTACAAGGACGGCGGCCGCACCGTGAAAATCACGCGTGACGGACAGCGGTTCGATGCGAAGATCGTGCGCGTCAACAAGCTCCGTGATGTGGCCCAGCTGCACACCACGGCGAAGTTCACCGGACTCACGGTCGCCAAGACGCCCGCCAAGCCCGGTCAGCAGATCATCGCGGTGGGCGCCCCCCTGGGCCTCACCGACACCGTCACCAGCGGCGTCATCAGCGCGATCCGGGAGTCCGGATACGAGGAGGGCCCGATGGTGCAGTTCGACGCCGCCATCAACCCCGGCAACTCCGGCGGCCCGGTGATCAACGGCCAGCAGGAAGTGGTCGGCATCACCGTCGCCGGATACCTCAACGCCGAAGGCCTCGGGCTCGCGATCCCCATCGCCGACGCCTGCAAGCTCTTCACCGTCTGCTGACCGGAACCCCTTCGGTTCAGCGCGCACCACCATTCACGGAGGAAACAGATATGACCCACCCCGCGTCCCCGGCCGACGAGGTTCCCACGACGGCAGTGCCGGCGCAGGCGCCCGCTCTCCCGGAGACCGCGCCTGCCACGGAGCCCGTGGCGGCCGCGCCCGCCCCGGCCTATCCCGCCGCCCCGGCGGCCGACGCCACCGTCGCACAGCCGGCCGCGTACCCGGCCACCGCGCCGCAGCCGGTCGCCGGCTACCCGGCCGCGACCCCGCAGCCGGCCGCCGCTTACCCGGCCACCGCACCGCAGCCGGTCGCCGCGGGTTACCCGGCCACCGCACCGCAGCCGGTCGCCGCGGGTTACCCGGCCACCGCGCCGCAGCCGGTCGCCGTGGGTTACCCGGCCGCCGCGCAGCCCGCCGGCTACCCGGCCGGTTACGCCCCGATCCCGGCGCAGCCCGAGGGCTACCCGGTGTCGGCCGTGCCGGTGTCGGCGTACCCGACCTCGGGCTACGGCTACCCGGCCGCCGCCCCGGCTCCGGTCAAGAAGTCCAAGGCGCCCCTGGTGCTGGGCATCGCCACCGGCCTGCTCGTGCTGGCCACCGGCGTGATGACCACGCTGTTCGTGCTCAAGTCGGGCGAGCTCGCCGACACCAAGACCACGCTGACCCAGCAGGTCGCCGAGCGTGACAAGACCATCAAGTCCAAGGACAGCGAGATCTCCTCGGGCAAGTCCCAGCTGGAGACCACCAAGGACGAGCTGGAGAAGTCCAAGCAGGATCTCCAGGGCGTGCAGAACGAGAACAAGGCGATGGTGGTCTGCCTCGACAAGCTCGACGCGTTCTTCAGCGCGCCGTCCGAGGCGCGGGCGAAGGCCCTGGACAAGGCCTGCAAGGCCTACCTCTGACGCGCAGGCGCGGGTGGGACGGTCCGCGCCCGGCGCGTGACCTGGTGAACCGCTGACAAGGGCGGCCGGTGATCCGGCCGCCCTTCGTCGTCAGCGCTGTTCGGTGCGGCGCAGCGGCAGCGCGGACACGCCGACCGGCGGCAGGCCCGCGGTCGAGGCGAGCAGCGCGCACCAGGCCGCCACGTGGCCCTCCAGGTTCAGGTCCAGCGGGGTCCAGGAGGCGCGCAGCTCCAGGTCCGTGGTGGGCGGGCCGTCGGCGGCCAGCGCGCCGAAGCGGCTGGAGATGGTCTGGGTCACCGTGCCGCCGATCGCGGCGTATCCGGAGCTGTGCGCGTCGAGCGCGTCCACCAGCCAGCTCCAGCCCACCTGGGGCAGCAGCGGGTCGGTGGCCAGCTCCGGCTCCAGTTCCGCGGTGACGTACGTGACGAGCCGGGTGTCGCCCTCCCACGCCTCGTGCCCCGCCGGGTCGTGCAGCAGGATGAGCCGCCCGGTGGTGACCTCTTCGCCACGGCGCAGCACGGTCGCGCCGAGGGCGAAGGCGTGCGGGGCGAGCCGGCTCGGAGCCGGCACCTCCTCCAGCGCTATCTCGCTCCGGGGGTGGGCGGCACGCAGCGCGGTGACGGCGCGCGTGAACGTCTCGGGGAGTGCCGTCGTGAGCGCCATAGCCGTACCCTAGGGGGCCGCGGGACCGTTGTGGTGGTTCGGCGCGCCGATACGGCTCACATCCGCGCCACCCGTTCGGAGATCGTTATCTGACCGGTGGCACGATGGCCGTGATGAGCAGTGCAACTGACACCAGTCCCGCGGGCCGCACGGCCGGCTCCGCATTCGTCCGGGCGTGCCGCGGCGAGTCCGTGCCGCATACGCCGGTGTGGTTCATGCGGCAGGCGGGGCGCTCGCTGCCGGAGTACCGCGCGCTGCGGGCCGGGGTCCGCATGCTGGAGTCCTGCCGGCAGCCCGACCTGGTCACCGAGATCACCATGCAGCCGGTACGCCGCCACGGCGTGGACGCCGCCATCTTCTTCAGCGACATCATGGTGCCGCTGGACGCGGCCGGGGTCGAGCTGGACATCGTGGCCGGCACCGGCCCGGTCGTCGCCGAGCCGGTCCGCACGCTCGCCGACCTGGACCGGGTGCGCCCGCTGGACCCGGCCGCCGTGTCCTACGTGGACGCCGCGGTCCGGATGCTCACCGCGGAGCTGCTCGACAAGCCGCTGATCGGCTTCGCCGGGGCGCCGTTCACGCTCGCCAGCTACCTGGTCGAGGGCGGCCCGTCGCGCAACCACACCCAGACCAAGGCCCTGATGTACGGCGACCCGCAGCTCTGGCACGCGCTGCTGGACCGGCTCGCCGACATCACGCTGACCTTCCTCAAGGTGCAGATCGGCGCGGGCGTCAGCGCCGTGCAGCTGTTCGACTCCTGGGTCGGCGCGCTGTCCGAAGCGGACTACCGCCAGTACGTGCAGCCGCACTCGCGCAAGGTGCTGGCGGGCCTGGCCGACGCCGGGCTGCCCCGCATCCACTTCGGCGTCGGCACCGGCCTGCTGCTGCCCGCGATGGCGCAGGCGGGTGCGGACGTGGTCGGCGTCGACTGGCGCACCCCGCTCGACCAGGCCGCCAAGCAGGTGCCGGGGCATCCCGTGCAGGGCAACCTCGACCCGGCGGTGCTGTTCGCGCCGTGGGAGGTCGTCGAGCGCGAGGTGCGCCGGGTGCTCGCCGAGGGCCGCGCGGCCCCCGGGCACGTCTTCAACCTCGGCCACGGCGTGCTCCCCGAGACCGACCCCACCGTGCTCACCCGCGTCGTGGAGCTGGTGCACACGCTCAGCGCCCGATGAGCGAGCCCGCCGAGCGAATCATGACGCCGTTGCATGCTCGTGGCGAGCGGAGCGAGGAGCGGGCATGAGTGAGCGTGGCGAGCGAATCATGACGCCGTTCCATGCTCGTGGCGAGCGGAGCGAGGAGCGGGCATGAGTGAGCGTGGCGAGCGAATCATGACGCCGTTCCATGCTCGTGACGAGCGGAGCGAGGAGCGGGCATGACCAGGCACACCGTCGTCGTCGGGGGAGGCGTCGCCGGGCTGGCGGCCGCGCTGCGGCTGTCCGGGGCGGGCCACCGGGTGACCGTGGTGGAGCAGTCGGCTCGCCTGGGCGGGCGGATCAGCACCCGGTCGGACGGCGTCGACACCGGTGCGGAGCAGTTCCTGATGCGCGACCCGGCCGGTGGTCCGAGTGGCGCGAAGCGGCTCGTCGACGCACTGGGGCTGGGGGACCAGCTGGTCCACCCGGCGATCGCGGGGGCGGGGCTGTGGCTGGACGGGCGGCTGCGGCCGCTGCCTGGCGGCACCGTGATGGGTGTGCCGGGTCCGCAGGCCGCGCTCGACGGCATCGCCGCCCTCGACGACCACGACGCGGACCGGGGTGTCCCGGTGCTGACGGCGGGCGAGGACCGGTCGGTCGGCGCGCTGGTGCGCGAGCGGCTCGGCGGCGAGGTGGTCACGCATCTGGTCGACCCGCTGCTCGGCGGCGTGTACGCGGGCAGCGCGGACGGCCTGTCGCTGGCGGCCACGGTGCCCGCGCTGCACCGGCTGCTCGGCACGGAGCACACGCTGCGCGGCGCGGTGGCGCTGACCGCGGCCGCCAGCCGGGCGCACCAGCCGGGCAGCCCTGTCTTCGGCACCCTGCGCGGCGGCCTGGGCGGCCTCATCGACGCCGCCGCCGCGGAACTGGCCCGCCGTGGCGTCGAGGTGCTGACCGGCGTGCCGGTACGGATGCTGGTCCGGCGCGGCGACGGCTGGACGCTGTCGGTCGGTGCGGCGGCGCCCGACGCCCCGGACAGCGTGCGCGCGCGGCAGCTCGACTGCGACGCGGTCGTGCTGGCCGTTCCGGCGCGTCCCGCGTCGCGGCTGCTGCGCGACGTGTCGCCGGACGCGGCGGCGCTGGTAGGCGTGCTCGACTACGCCAGCGTCGGGCTGGTGACGCTGGAGCTGGCGGGCGTCGAACTGCCCGCGCTGACCGGCTTCCTGGTCCCCGCCGACCAGGGGTTGACCATCAAGGCGGCCACCTTCTTCAGCACCAAGTGGGCGCACCACGCCCGCCCGGACGGCCGGGTGCTGCTGCGCGCCAGCGTCGGCCGGTACGGCGAGCAGGCGGTGCTCCAGCGCCCGGACGCGGAGCTGGTGCGGGCGGTGCTCGCCGATCTGGGCACGGTGCTCGGCACGACACTGCCGGCGCCCGTCGCGGCAGAGGTGACCCGCTGGGGCGGCGGGCTGCCGCAGTACGCCCCGGGGCATGTCGACCGGGTCGGGCAGGCCCGGACTCTGCTGGCCGACCTGCCGCTGGCCCTGGCCGGCGCGGCCTTCGACGGGGTGGGCATCCCCGCCTGCGTCACCTCCGCGGAGCAGGCCGCCGACCGGATTCTGGAAGGATGACTGGCATGACCGAACAGACCAACGCGGCCCGGCTGCGGGAGCTCAACGACACCATCCGGTACACGATGTGGTCGGTGTTCCGGGTCAAGGGGCCGCTGCCCTCGATCCGGTCGGAGGTGTCCGGTGAGGTCGACGCGCTGTTCGCGCAGCTCGCCGACAAGGACGTCACGGTGCGCGGCGTCTACGACGTGGCGGGCCTGCGCGCCGACGCGGACGTGATGATCTGGTGGCACTCGGGCTCCTCCGACGCGCTGCAGGACGCGTACGGCCTGTTCCGGCGTACGGCGCTGGGCAAGTGCCTGACCCCCGTCTGGTCGCAGGCGGCGCTGCACCGCCCGGCCGAGTTCAACAAGAGCCACATCCCGGCATTCCTGGCCGGTGAGGAGGCGCGGCGGTACGTCTGCGTCTACCCGTTCGTGCGCTCCTACGAGTGGTACCTGCTGCCGGACGAGGAGCGCCGCGAGATGCTCGCCGAGCACGGCAAGATGGCGCGCGGCTACCCGGACGTGCGGGCCAACACGGTCGCCTCGTTCGCGCTGGGCGACTACGAGTGGATGCTGGCGTTCGAGGCCGACGAGCTGCACCGGATCGTGGACCTGATGCGCGACCTGCGCGCCTCGTCGGCGCGCCGGCACGTGCGCGAGGAGGTCCCGTTCTACACGGGCCGCCGCCGCTCCATGGAGGAGCTCGTCGCCGCCCTGCCGTAGGGGGAGCGCTCCCGGCGATCACGCGGCCCTGACGTCCTACGAACAGGGCCGCGGGAAGTTTTGCAAACTGTAGGGCAACCCGTGCAACTGATTTGCACGATCGTGCCCTACACTTGCGTACCATGACGCGCAGACTCGCCGAAGTGGCGAAGTACGTGGGAGTGAGCACGGCCACCGTGAGCAGGGTGCTCAACGGTCGCCCCGGCATCTCCGAGGCCACCCGTACGGCCGTGCTCACCGCGCTGGACGTGCTCGGCTACGAGCGCCCCACCAAGCTGCGCGGCGAACGGGCCCGGCTCGTCGGCCTGGTCCTGCCCGAACTGCAGAACCCGATCTTTCCGGCGTTTGCCGAGGTCGTGGCCGGCGCGCTGGCCAAGCGCGGGTTCACCCCCGTGCTGTGCACCCGCACCGCCGACGGCGTCGCCGAGTCCGACTACGTGGACATGCTGCTGGAGCAGCAGGTGTCCGGCGTGATCTTCGCGGGCGGCAACTACGCCCAGGCCGACGCCGACCACGAGCACTACCGCCGGCTGCTCGACCGCGGGCTGCCCGCGATACTGGTCAACGCGGGCATCGACGACCTGGGCTTCCCCCGGGTGTCGGCCGACGACGCGGTGGCCACCGAGCAGGCGTACAACCACCTGGTGTCGCTGGGCCACGACCGGATCGGCCTCATCCTGGGCCCGCCCGACCACATGCCGTCCTCCCGCAAGCGCCAGGCGTTTCCCGGGGCCGACGACATGGTCGAGCGCACCATCTTCTCGATGGAGGGCGGCCACGCCGCGGCGGCGCGGCTGATCTCGCGCGGCGTCACCGGCCTGATCTGCGCCTCCGACGTGCTGGCGCTCGGCGCGGTGCGCGGTGCACGCCGCCTGGGCCTGTCCGTGCCCGGTGACGTGTCGCTGGTCGGGTACGACGACTCGGCCGTGATGACCTGCACCGACCCGCCGCTGACCACGGTGCGCCAGCCGATCGAGGCGATGGGCCAGGCCGCGGTGGCGCTGCTGGTCAGCGAGATCGCCGGCAACGTCGTCCCCGCCGACGAGCTGCTCTTCGAGACCGAGCTCGTGGTACGCGGCTCCACCGCCGCCGTCCCCGCCAGCGCCCGCCTCGTCCCCACCCAGTCCCGCTCCGCCGACTGACCTCTCTTCCCCCGAACGGCTCCACGCACCCGTGCAAACGGCGTGCCTGGAGCCGTTCGCCGTTTTCCGTCCCGCCGCGTGCCCGCCTGCGACCGGCACCGCCGCCTGCTCAAGATCGCCCGACTTGCCAGGCAGGTGGGCGAATGCGCGTTCAAGATACGCACAGGTGCCAGGCAAGTCGGACGATCTTGGGGCGGTCGGGCGGTCGCGGGGCGCGGTTCTGGGCGACGAAACGTTGCGTAAACGTGACCGCGGTCGGCCGTGGTCGATGTCCCGCGCCCGTCCGCGGGTGACGCGGCACGCCCCGCTGTGCCGATCGGCCGAGCCATTGCCACTTTTGCAGGCCTGACCTGCATGTTTCCGATCTGATGCTGATCATCTCGTACAGCAGGACGCAAAGACGTGACTGTGCGCAAACCAGATTGCGAAACGGTATCGACACATGTCCTGTGAACCAGGCCACAGGCATCCCTTGCAGCGCAGACATTGGCTCGCGTGCGACAGCGTTACGTCAAAAAATTGCGTAACTATCTCGACACCTTGCGGACATGAGTCGCCAACGCTACAGTGACTTCACCTAAGCCTGACCTTGGAAAATGCGAGGCAGGTCACACGGAAGTCAGCGCAACAACAAGACGCCGCCGCGGCGATCCGTCCTCGCGGCTCCGTAGATCAAGAACTGTTTCCCGAAGGGATGGACAGATGTCCGTACCGCACTTCCGGAAGGTCGCGGCGATCGCGCTCGCGACCGGCCTGGGACTGGGCCTCGCGGCCTGCTCCACCAAGAGCGACGACTCCACGGATGCTGCCGGCAAGACCATCATCACGGTCGACTGCCAGCCGGTCGGCGCGCAGAAGAACCTGCTGCAGGCGTGGAACGACGACGTCAAGGCGTTCGAGGCGGCCAACCCCAGCATCAAGATCAAGAGTGTTTCGGTCGGCACCCAGTGCGCCAACCCGCCGGACTTCACCGCCCGCCTGCAGGGCGGCTCGATGACCGACGTGTTCTACGGCTACATGACCGACGTGCAGCAGGTCATCGACTCCGGCCAGGCGATGGACATCACCGCCTTCGCCACCAAGGAGAACCTCCCGACCTGGGACGACGTGCTCGGCGACGCCAAGGCCACGTTCACCAAGGACGGCAAGGTCTGGGGCATCCCGACCAAGAACTACTCGATGGGCCTGGTCTACAACAAGACCCTGTTCACCAAGGCCGGTCTGGACCCGAAGAGCCCGCCGAAGACCTGGGCCGAGGTGCGCGAGGCCGCCAAGAAGATCTCGGCGCTCGGTGACGGCATCGCCGGCTTCGGCGAGTACAGCTCCGGCAACACCGGTGGCTGGCACTTCACCGCCGAGCTGTACTCGCAGGGCGGCGCCCTGGTGACGGCCGACGGCAAGAAGGCCGACTTCAACAACGACATGGGCAAGAAGGTCCTGCAGAACCTCAAGGACATGCGCTACGGCGACAACAGCATGGGCGCCCGCCAGCTGCTCGGCTGGGGCGACCTGCTGACCATCGCGGGCGCCGGCAAGGTCGGCATGTTCGTCGGCGCGCCGGACGCGACCACCGCGATCGTCACCCAGTTCCAGGGCAAGTACGAGGACTGGGCGATGGGCCCGATGCCGGGCCAGGACGGCCCCGCCAAGGGCACCCTCGGTGGCGGTGAGGGCTACTTCTTCAAGAAGGGTCTGACCGACGACCAGGTCAAGGCTGGTCTGAAGTGGCTCGCCTTCGAGAAGCTCACCCCGGGCAAGGGCCAGTTCGACTACGCCCGCGCCAAGGCCCAGGGCGAGCAGGTCGGTCTGCCGCAGCCGCAGCTGTTCACCCCGGCCAGCGCGTCGCAGAAGTCGGAGTTCGACCTGCGCAAGGCGAACGGCAACATCGCGCCGGACGACTTCGCCGCCTTCGAGAACAACCCGGTGACGATCAAGTTCGAGCCGGCCAACGCGCAGGGCATCTACGCGATCCTCGACGGTGCCATGTCGGCGATCCTGACGAACCCGAACGCGAGCGTCGACGCCGAGCTCAAGAAGGCCGAGGACAAGGTCAACCAGCTCCTCGCTCAGGCCGCCAAGTGATTGAAGGACGGGGAGCCGGGCATCATCGCCGGCTCCCCGTCCTCGCGCGGACCTGACCCCGCACCTTCCCTCAGGAGTGATGACATGGCGATCGCCACCGTTCCGGGTGCCGGCATCGACGTCGGCAGCCAAGCGCCAGCACCCGTCGATCCGCGACGCGCCCGGCGCAACCGCCGCATCAAGGACAACCTGACCGGCTACGCATTCCTGATCGGCGCGGTCATCTGCTTCGCGTTCTTCTCCTGGTACCCGATGATCCGCGGCGTGGTGATGAGCTTTCAGCGCACCCGCGCCGGCGAGACCACCTGGGTCGGCTGGGACAACTACGAGCGGATCATCAACGACCCGAGCTTCTGGACGGCCTGGCAGAACACCCTGTACTTCACGGTGCTCGCGCTGATCGCCGGCTACGCGGTCCCCTTCTTCCTGGCGGTGCTGCTCAACGAGTTCCGGCACGCCAAGGGCTACCTGCGCATCCTGATCTACCTGCCGGTGATGCTGCCCCCGGCCTCGGCGCTGTTCCTGTTCAAGTACCTCGCCTACGACCCGAGCGACGCGGGCCTGTTCAACTCGATCCTCAAGGCGGTCGGCCTGCCGACCTCGCAGTGGATGCAGTCGACGGACATGACGATGCCCGCCATGGTGCTCGCCTCGACCTGGATGAACATGGGCGGCGCGGTGCTGATCTACCTGGCGGCGCTGCAGAACATCCCGGGCGAGCTGTACGAGGCCGCCGAGCTCGACGGCGCCGGCCTGTGGCGGCGCATCACCAACGTGACCATCCCGCAGACCAGGCTGATCCTGTCGCTGATGGCGATGCTCCAGGTCGTGGCGACCATGCAGCTGTTCATCGAGCCGCTGATCCTGGCCAACGGCGCGGGCTCGGAGGATTCGGCCACGTCGGTCGTGTACCTCATCTACCAGCACGGCTTCTTCCAGAACGACCTCAACGGCGCGGCGGCGCTCGGCGTGATCATGCTCGTGGCGCTGATCGGCTTCTCCGCCGTGTACGCCCGGCTGAACGCGAAACAGGACTAGGGGAACGAGTCATGGCGCACCAATCCGAGACCCGGTCGCTGATCTCCTTCGCGCAGCTCCAGCGGGGCCGCGGCAAGGCGATCTACTGGACCCTGCTCATCACCGTGGTCATCCTGTTCACGCTCTGCTTCATCGGGCCGCTGTACTGGATGGTCACCGGCGCGCTGAAGTCCAGCCCCGAGCTGGCGCAGACCCCGCCGACACTGTGGCCGTCGGATCCGCAGCCGGGCAACTACGCCGAGGCGTGGAACCGGCTGGACCTGGCCAAGCTGCTGTTCAACACCTTCTACTACGCGATCGGCGCGCTGGTGTTCCAGCTCGTGCTGGACACGGCGGCGGCGTACGCGCTGTCGAAGCTGCGGCCGAAGCTGGGCAACCTGATCCTCGGCCTGATGCTGGCGACGCTCATGATCCCGGCGATGGTGCTGATCATCCCGCAGTACGTGACGGTGATCGACATGCCGATCCCGTTCACGGAGCTCAGCCTGATCGACTCGCCGTTCGCGATCTGGCTGCCCGCGGTGGCGAACGCGTTCAACATCTTCCTGCTGAAGCGGTTCTTCGACTCCATCCCCGAAGACCTGATGTCGGCGGCGCGGATGGACGGCGCGGGCTCGATGCGTACCCTCTGGTCGATCGTGCTGCCGATCTCCCGGCCCATCCTCGGCGTGGTCTCGATCTTCGCGGTGACCGCGGTGTGGAAGGACTTCCTCTGGCCCAAGCTGGTCATGCCCTCGCCGGAGACCCGCACCATCAGCGTCGGCATCTACGCCTTCTCCGGCGGCACGCCGCAGAACGTGGTCGTCGCCGCGGCCGTCATCGCCGCGATCCCGACCATCGTGTTCTTCCTGATCTTCCAGCGCAGCATCATGTCCGGCCTGACCGCCGGCGGTCTCAAGGAGTAGCCGGCCGCGGGCCCGCCGGGCCCGCCCGCCGTGCCCCACGTCCAGTTCGTGTTCCGTAACAGGAAGCAGGTATCTCGTGGTTGACATCGGAGCCCCCGCGCCGCAGGGGGTGCGCTCGGCGACCGACGCCTGGTGGCGCGATGCCGCCATCTACCAGGTGTACGTCCGCAGCTTCGCCGACGGCAACGGCGACGGCGTCGGCGACCTGGCCGGTGTCCGGGCGCATCTGCAGTACCTGAGGGACCTGGGCATCGACGCCATCTGGTTCAACCCCTTCTACGTCTCGCCCCAGGCCGACGGCGGGTACGACGTCAGCGACTACCGCAACATCGACCCGATCTTCGGTGACCTGGCCGAGTGCGAGGAGATGATCCGCGAGGCCCACGCGCTGGGCATCCGCGTCATCGTCGACGTGGTCCCCAACCACTGCTCGGACCAGCACCCCTGGTTCCAGGCGGCGCTCGCGGCGGGCCCCGGCTCACCGGAGCGCGAGCTGTTCTGGTTCCGCCCCGGCAAGGGCGAGCACGGCGAGCTGCCGCCGACCGACTGGACCTCGAACTTCGGCGGCGGCACCTGGACCCGGGTCGCCGACGGCGAGTGGTACCTGCACCTGTTCGACGGCGCGCAGCCCGACTGGAACTGGGACCACCCGGCGGTGCGTGAGGAGCACGAGAACGTGCTGCGCTTCTGGTTCGACCTCGGCGCCGACGGCATCCGCATCGACTCGGCCGGTCTGCTGATCAAGGACCCGAACCTGCCCGAGGTCGGCACCACCGAGCGCCACCCGTTCGAGGACCTGGACGAGGTGCACGACGTGTACCGGGCCTGGCGTCGCATCGCCGACGAGTACGGCGGCCGCGCCCTGATCGGCGAGGTGTGGATGCCCGACGTGCAGCGGTTCACCAACTACCTGCGCCCGGACGAGATGCACACCGCGTTCAACATGAACTTCCTGTGCTCGGCCTGGGACGCGACGCTGCTGCGCGACGTCATCGACGACACGCTGCGCTCGCACGCCCCGGTCGACGCCCCGGCGACCTGGGTTCTGTCCAACCACGACGTGACCCGCCACGTCAGCCGGTACGGCCGCGCCGACACCTCGTTCAGCTTCAAGGGGCGCACCCACGACACCCCGGTCGACCTGGAGCTGGGCACCCGCCGCGCCCGTGCGGCGGTCATGCTGGCGCTGGCCCTGCCCGGCTCGGCGTACCTGTACCAGGGCGAGGAGCTGGGCCTGTGGGAGGTCGAGGACATCCCGGCCGAGCTGAAGCAGGACCCGATGTGGCACCGCACCGCGGGCGCCGACCCGGGCCGCGACGGCTGCCGGGTGCCGCTGCCCTGGTCGGGGGCCGAGGCCCCGTTCGGGTTCAGTCCCGACGGCGCGGCGAACAAGCCGTGGCTGCCCCAGCCGGCGGCGTGGAAGGCGTACACCGCCGAGGCGCAGACCGGTGACCCGGGCTCGATGCTGGAGCTGTACCGCCGCTGCCTGAGCCTGCGCCACAGCGAGCCCGCGCTCGGCGACGGCCCGATGTCGTGGCTCGACAGCTCCGCCCAGGTGCTGTCGTTCCGCCGTCCCGCCCCGGACGGCCTCGACCTGGTCTGCGTGGTCAACCTCGCCGACCATGCCGTGGACCTGCCCGCGTACGCGCAGGTGCTCGTCGCCAGCGGCCCGCTCGACGGCGACCGCCTGCCCGCCGACACCGCGGTCTGGATCCGCCCCGCCTGATCGTCACCTGATCCATCCAGCGGGTTCGAAAGGAGCCCGACGCTCAGCATCGCCAAGGCCGCGGCGGCGCGGTCCCCCCACCGCGCCGCCCCCTCCGCTCCGGTCACCCCGTCCCACACCGGAAGGCATCACAGGCAATGAACGAGCACAGCAGCCCTCCCACACCCCTGACGAGCCCGTCCTCGCGCCGGCGCGGACTGGCCGCCGCGGCGGCCGGTGCGATGCTGGCCGGCGTCGCGCTGGTGGCGGTAACCGCCGCCGGCGCCCTGCTCCCCTCGGCGGCGCAGGCCGCCTCGCTGTCGCCGCTGGCCGTGCCCGGCCGGGGCGCGACCGTCGCGTTCACCGAGTTCGAGGCCGAGGAGCAGCCGACCAACGGCACGATCCTGGCGCACACCCGCTACTACGGCCAGCTCGCCTCGGAGGCCTCGGGCCGCCAGGCGGTCACCCTGGACGCGGTGGGCGAGTACGTCGAGTTCACCCTGACCAAGCCCGCCGACTCGATCAACTTCCGGTACAGCCTGCCGGACAACGCCGCGGGCACCGGCCGCGACGCCACCATCGACCTGCGGGTCAACGGGAACTTCCTCAAGAGCGTCCCGGTGACCTCGAAGTACGGCTGGTTCTACGGCGGTTACCCGTTCAACAACAACCCGGGTGACACCAACCCGCACCACTTCTACGACGAGCAGCGCAGCCTGCTCGGCAGCACGTACCCGATCGGCACGAAGATCCGGCTGCAGGTGAACTCGACCGCGCAGTCGCCGACGTTCACCATCGACCTGGCCGACTTCGAGGTCGTCGGCGGCCCGAAGAGCAAGCCCGCCAACGCGATCGACGTGGTGGCCGACTTCGGCGCCGACCCGACCGGCGGCACCGCCGACAACACCGCCAAGTTCCAGGCCGCGGTGGACGCGGGCAAGGCGCAGGGCCGGATCGTCTGGATCCCCGCCGGCACGTACACCGTCTGGGACCACATCGTGGTGGACGGGGTGACCCTGCAGGGCGCTGGCATGTGGCACTCGGTGCTCACCGGCCGCCACCCCACCAATCGCAACCGCGCGGTCGGCGTCTACGGCAAGTACGTCGCCGGCGGCGGCTACGGCGGTGAGATCCGCTCCCACGAGGCGGGCGGCCCGAGCCGCAACGTCACCCTCAAGGACTTCGCCATCATCGGCGACGTCCGCGAGCGGGTCGACGACGACCAGGTCAACGCCATGGGCGGGGCCATGACCAACTCGGTGGTCGACAGCGTGTGGATGCAGCACACGAAGGTCGGCGCCTGGATGGACGGCCCGATGGACAACTTCACGATCAAGAACAGCGTGATCCTGGACCAGACCGCCGACGGCGTGAACTTCCACACCGGCGTCACCAACTCCACCGTCACCAACACGTTCGTGCGCAACACCGGTGACGACGGCCTGGCGATGTGGCCCGAGCGCATTCCGAACGTCAACAACACGTTCTCGTTCAACACGGTCGGCGTGACGATCCTGGCGAACAACATCGTGTCGTACGGCGGTCGGGACATCAAGATCACGGACAACGTGGTCGCGGACACCATCACCAACGGCGGTGGCATCCACATCGGCAACCGCTACCCGGGCGTCAACTCGGGCCAGGGCACGGCCGTGGCGGGCACCTTCACCGTCGCCCGCAACACCCTGATCCGCACCGGAAACTCCGACTACAACTGGAACTTCGGCGTCGGCGCGATCTGGTTCTCCGGCCTCAACGAGCCGATCAACGGAGCGACCATCAACATCACCGACACCGACATCCTGGACAGCTCCTACGCGGCGCTGCACTGGATCGAGGGCGGCGCGACCGGCATCCACTTCAAGAACGTGCGCATCATCGGCGCGGGCACGTACGCGCTGCAGGTGCAGTCGCAGGGCCAGGCCACGTTCGAGAACGTGACCGCGTCCGGCATCGCGCAGAGCAACCCGATCCACAACTGCGTGGGCCCGTCGTTCCAGATCACCCAGGTGGGCACCAACTCCGGCTGGTACGCCAACCCGCCCGCCTGCACCGGCATCTGGCCGACCCCGGTCTGGACCGGCGGCCCGACCACCCCGCCGAGCAACAGCCCGCCGCCGCCCAGCTCGCCTCCGCCGCCCTCGGCGCAGCTGAGCCTGAGCACGTCGAACCTGGTCTTCGGCACGCAGAACGTGGGCACCACCAGCGCCGCGCAGACGGTCACGGTGAGCAACCCGGGTTCGGTCGCGGTCAGCCTGAGCGGCGTCGCCGTCAGCGGTGACTTCGCCCGGACCACGAACTGCGGTTCGTCGCTGGCCCCCGGCGCGAGCTGCACCGCCTCGGTGACGTTCACGCCGACCGCGACCGGCACCCGCAACGGGCAGCTGTCCGTGGGCAGCAACGCGCAGGGCAACCCGCACGTGGTGAACCTGACCGGCTCGGGCTTCAACCCCAACGGCAACCTCGCCGCGGGCCGCCCGACGACGCAGACCAGCCAGACCCAGTCGTACGGGTCGGGCAACGCGGTCGACGGCGACGTGAACACGTACTGGGAGAGCGCCAACAACGCCTTCCCGCAGTCGATCACCGTGGACCTGGGCACGAGCGCGACCGTCAACCAGGTGGTGCTGAAGCTGCCGCCGTCGTGGGGCACCCGCACGGAGACCCTGCAGGTGCTGGGCTCGACGGACGGCTCGACCTTCAGCAGCCTGGCGGCTTCGGCCGGCTACACGTTCAACCCGGCCACCGGCAACAGCGCGACGATCAACTTCACCGCCGGTTCGCGCCGCTACGTCCGGGTGACGGTCACCGGCAACACCGGCTGGCCGGCCGCGCAGTTCAGCGAGTTCGAGGTGTACGGCAACGGCACCCCGCCCCCGCAGACCCCGGCCATCGGCCTGTCCGCCGCCAGCCTGTCGTTCGCGAACCAGACCGTCGGCAGCACCAGCGGCGCGCAGTCGGTGACGGTGACCAACACCGGCACGGCGTCGGCGACGCTCGGCTCGGTGACCGTGACCGGCGACTACGCCCGGACCACCACCTGCGGTTCCTCGCTGGCGGCGGGCGCGTCCTGCACGATCTCGGTGACGTTCACGCCGGCCGCGTCCGGGGCCCGCTCCGGCACGGTCAGCTTCACCAGCAACGCCACCGGCAGCCCGCACACGGTCAACCTGTCCGGCAACGGCGTCGTCGCCAACACCAACCTGGCGCTGAACCGCCCGGTGACCGAGAGCGGCCACGCCGACGTGTACGGCGCGGGCAACGCGGTCGACGGCAACGCCAACTCGTACTGGGAGTCGCTGAACAACGCCTGGCCGCAGACCATCACGGTGGACCTCGGCGCGACGACCTCGGTCTCCCGCGTGGTGCTCAAGCTCCCGCCCGCGGCGGCCTGGGCCACCCGCACCCAGACCCTGTCGGTCCTCGGCAGCACCAACGGCTCCTCCTACAGCACCGTGGTGGGCTCGGCCGGCTACGTCTTCAACCCGTCCTCGGCCAACACCGTCACCATCACCTTCCCGGCGACCAGCCAGCGCTACCTGCGCCTGAGCTTCACCGGCAACACGGGCTGGCCGGCCGGCCAGCTCTCGGAATACGAGGTCTACGCCTCGTAACCACCCCGAACCCCGGTGGAGAGGGTGAGCGGCCCTCTCCACCGGTTTGATGAAAGGAAGGGCACCTTCACATCGCTCCGCGATGTAGAAGGTGCCCTTCTTGACGCCGCCAGGACAGTCGCCCCAGGCCGTTGCGTGATCCGGTTTACCGGTTCGCCCGGCAACCGTCACGCGGCCGACCGGTTACAGTGACCGGCGTGACGCGCAGACTCGCCGAAGTGGCGAAGTACGTGGGGGTGAGCGAGGCGACGGTGAGCCGCGTGCTCAACGGCAAGCCCGGCATCTCCGAAGCGACCCGCACCGCGGTGCTGACCGCCCTGGACGTGCTCGGCTACGAGCGACCCACCAAGCTGCGCGGGGAACGCGCCCGCCTGGTCGGTCTGGTGCTGCCCGAACTCCAGAACCCGATCTTCCCGGCGTTCGCCGAGATCGTGGCCGGGGCGCTGGCGCAGCGGGGCTTCACCCCGGTGCTGTGCACCCGCACCGAGGAGGGCGTGGCCGAGTCGGCGTACGTCGACATCATGATGGAGCAGCAGGTCTCCGGCGTGATCTTCGCGGGCGGCCTGTACGCCCAGGCCGACGCCGAGCACGAGCACTACCACCGGCTGCGCCAGCGCGGCCTGCCCGTGGTGCTGGTCAACGCCGCGATAGACGGGCTCGGCTTCCCGGTCGTGGCCGCCGACGACGCCGTCGCGGTGGACCAGGCGTACGGCCACCTGTCCTCGCTCGGCCACACGAAGATCGGGCTGCTGCTCGGGCCGGTCGACCACGTGCCGTCGGCGCGCAAACTCGCCGCGTTCCGCAAGCGCACCGGGCAGAAGAACCCGCCGGTCGCGCGCACCATCTACTCCATGGAGGCGGCGCAGGCCGCGGCGGTACGCCTGATCAAGGAGGGCGTGACCGGGCTGGTCTGCGCCTCCGACGTGTTCGCGCTGGGCGCGGTGCGCGCGGTGCGCCGGATGGGGCTGCGCGTTCCCGAGGACATCAGCGTGGTCGGATACGACGACTCGCTCTTCATGGCGTGCACGGACCCGCCGCTGACCACGGTGCGCCAGCCCATCGGCGCGATGGGCACGGCCGCGGTGGCCATGCTGGTGTCGCAGGTGGACGGCGGCGAGGTCGCCCCGGACGAGTACCTGTTCGACCCCGAGCTGGTCGTACGCGGCTCGACCGCGGTGGTCGCGGCTTCCGCCTGACCAGCTCCGCGGAGCCCCGCAGGTCCCCCTGCCTCGCGGCACGTCGCGGGCGTGCGGGTGCCCCATGATCGTCCGACTTGCCTGGCACTTGTGCGTATCTTGAAGCGCTGTTCGCCGGGTTGCCCGGCAAGTCGAACGATCGTGGTGTGGTCCGCGCCCGTGCCGACTCAGCCGCGGCGCATGGGCACGTGCGGGATGCCGTCCTCCAGGAACTCGGGGCCGCTGGCGGCGAAGCCGTACTTGGCGTAGAACTTCGCCAGGTGCGACTGCGCGTCCAGGACCGCGGGACGGTCGCCGACCGCGGCCAGCGCGGCTGTGAGCAACTGCCCGGCCAGGCCGTCGCCGCGTGCCTCAGGGGCGGTCACCACGCGGCCGATGCGGCACACCGGGCCGCCCGGCTCGGCGTCTTCGAGCATGCGCAGGTAGGCCACCGGCTTGCGGTCCACCTCGTACCAGAGGTGCCGAGTGCCGGGCTCGCCGTCGCGGCCGTCCAGCTCCGGGTAGGGGCAGGACTGCTCCACGACGAACACGTCCACCCGCAGCTTCAGCAGGGCGTAGAGGGTCGCGGCGTCCAGGTCCTGGAAGCTCGCGGTACGGAAGATCATTGGCTCTGCCGAGATCACCTCTGGATCGTAGTCGGTGAGACGGCTCACGCTCACTTCCGCTCTCGTCGCATCGTGAGCGAGTATTTAGACCGACTGGTCAGTTCAAATACTTTGGGGGCGGCGTGGAGCCGGCACTGCTGCGGGCCGAAGGGCTCGGACTGCGTACCCGCCGGGGGTGGGTCTTCCGGGATCTCGGCTTGGCGGTCCACCCCGGTGAGCTGGTCACGCTGACCGGCCCCGCGGGCGGCGGGCGGACCAGCGCGCTGCTCGCGCTCGGCGGCCGGTTCCGCACCACGCACGGGGTGCTGACCCCTGGGCGTACGGCGTTCGGCCTGGTCCCCGGCGTCAACGAGCCCGAACCCGCGCTCACCGTCGCCGAGCACGTCGGCGAACGGCTGCGCCTGCTCGGCCGGGTCCGGCCCTGGCACCGCCGCAGCCGGCACGCGCTGCTGGCCGCCGAGCCCGGCGACCTGGTCCGCGACCTGCCCCCGCTCGACCGGCACCGCCTGATGATCAAGCTCGCCCTGCTGGAGGACCCCGACGTGCTGCTCATCGACGACATCGACGTGGGCCTGACCCCGTCCGAGACGCAGACCCTGCTCAGCGAGCTGGACGCCACCGGCCGCGCGGTCGTCGCCGTCTGCCGCGACACCGCCGCCGTAAGCGCTTCCGTCCCGCAGGGGGCCCGGACCGGCAGTGCCGTGCCGCTGCCCGCCCTGATCGTCGGCGGCGCCCCCGGCGACGGCGGCCCGCACCGCGACGACGCTTCGCACGGCACTCTGACCAGCACCTCTGCGCCGCGGTTGTGGGGAAGGGCACCTTCTACATCGCACAGCGATGTGAAGGTGCCCTTCCTTTCGCAGGTGGGGGTGGGGCGGTGAGTCTGGGCAGGTTGGAGTTGCGGCGGTTCCGGCGGCATCGGATGACGCGGGCCGCGCTGGTCGTGTTGACGCTGGTGCCGCTGCTGTACGGGGCGCTGTACCTGTGGGCGTTCTGGGATCCGTACGGCAACATGCACCGGATCCCGGTGGCGCTGGTGGTGGAGGACCGGACCACGAGCGACCCGGACGGCGGGCAGGTGCACGCCGGGCGGGATCTCGCCGAGGAGCTGGAGCAGCGGCAGGTCTTCGGCTGGCAGCGGGTGGACGCGGCGCGGGCCGCCGACGGCCTGCGCGACGGGACCTACCAGCTGATGCTGCGCATCCCGGCGGACTTCTCGGCGGCGCTGGTCACCGGGCCCGATCCGGCGGCGACGGCGCGGGCCGGGCAGCTCACCGTGGTCAGCGACGACGGGGTCAACTACATCTCCGGGATGCTGGCCCGCAGCGCGTTCACCGAGATCCGGGCCGCCGCGGCCGAGTCGGCGGCGGCGAAGTACTTCGACGGCATGCTGATCGGCTTCGGTGACGTGAAGTCGGCGCTCGGCGACGCCGCCGACGGCGCGGACGAGCTGGCCGGTGGAGCGACCGACGCCAGCGCCGGTGCGAACGCCCTGGCCGACGGCGCGGACAGCGCCCAGACCGGGGCGGGCACGCTCGCCGCCGGGCTGGCGCAGGCCGAGTCCGGCTCCCGCGAGCTGGCCGGGGGCCTGGCCACCCTGGAGGCGGGCTCGGCACAGCTCGCCGACGGGGCGGCACGCGCCGCCGCGGGTGGGGCACGGCTCGCATCCACCGTGGACGGGGTCGCCGACCGGGTCGAACCGGTGCTGCGCGAGCACGCGGACACCATCGAGCAGGGCGCGAACGCCGTCGCGGCGGCGGCCGACGCGCTCGCGGCACACCTGGACGCGCTGCCGGAACTCGCCGACCAGGCGGTACGGCGTACCGCGGAGGTCGTCACGGCGCTGGACGCGCTCGCCCAGGCGCACCCGGAACTCGCCGGCGACCCGGCGTTCACCGCCGCCCGGCGGGCCGCGACGGCCGCGGCCGACACCGCGCGGGACCTGGCGCACCGGCTCGACAGCGCCGGACTGCCGCAGGTCAAGGCACAACTGACCGAGGTAGCGAAGGCCGCCCGTGCCGTGGCGCGGGCCGCCCCGCACCTGGCCGACGACGTCGCCGCGGCCCGGCGCAGCGTCGACGAGCTGGCCACGGGCCTGGCCGCGCTGTCCACCGGCGCGGACCGGCTGCACGGCGGCATCGCCGACGCGGCCGGCGGCGCGAAGTCGCTGCACGGCGGCCTGTACCGGCTGTCCACCGGGGCGCGGCAGCTCGACGGGGGATTGGTCCGGCTCTCCGGTGGCGCGGGCGAGCTGGCCGACGGACTCGCCCGGCTCGACGACGGGGCCCGCAAGCTCGCCGACGGGCTGGCCGACGGGGCGGCGCAGGTGCCCGGCTACGACGCGGACACCCGCGCGCAGCGGGCCGGGGTGCTGGCCGCGCCGGTGACCCTGGAACGCGACGTGTGGCACGCGGCGGCCGCCTACGGGGCCGGGTTCGCGCCGTACTTCGTGGCGCTGGCGCTGTGGGTGGGCGCGATGCTGACGTACATGCTGCTGCGGCCGGTCACCCGGCGGCATCTGATGACCGGCGCGCCGGCCTGGCGGGTCGCGCTGGCCGGCTGGCGGCCCGCGGTCGCGATCGGCTTCGCCCAGACCACCGTGCTGTACGCCGTGCTGCTCCTCGCGCTGGGCCTGGACCCCGCGCACCCCTGGGGCATGTACGGCTACCTGCTGGCCACCATGCTCGCCTTCACCGCCGTGCTGCAGCTGCTCGGCGCGGCCCTGGGCTCGGCCGGCCGCCTGGTCGCCCTGATCCTGCTGATGCTCCAGCTCACCGGCTCCGGCGGCACCTATCCCGTGGCCACCAGCCCCGGCTTCTTCCAGGCGATCCACCCGTACCTGCCGATGACCTACGTCGTCGACGGCCTGCGCCGCCTCATCCTCGGCGGCTCCACCGCCACCGTCGTCACCGGCGTCGCCGTCCTGCTCGGCGTCGCCGCGCTCGCCCTGACCCTCACCACCCTGACCGCCTTCCGCGCCCGCCGCCTCACCCCCGACAAACTCCACCCCGCTCTCACCATGTGACCTCCCTGGGACGACCATGATGGGACTGCGGGCCGGGATGACGAGGAGGCACGGCGTGGACGGGCGGAGTGCGCGGCGGGACGCGACTCGGCAGAAGCTGTTCGAGGCGACGATGGCGCTGATCGCGGAGCAGGGGTTCTCCGATACGACGGTGGACCAGATCGCGGAGCGGGCCGGGGTGGCCAAGGGCACCGTCTACTACAACTTCGCCTCCAAGAGTGTGCTCTTCGAGGAGCTGCTGCGGTACGGGGTGGGCCTGCTGACGGCCGACTTCACCGCGGCCGTCGCGGGGCTGCCGCCGGTCGACGCGATGGCCGCCCTGGTCCGCGCCGAGCTGGCCTTCATCCAGCGCTACCGGTCGTTCGCGCAGCTGCTGCTGTCGGAGATGTGGCGCACCCAGCGGGACTGGCAGCAGACCCTGCGCCTGCTGCGCGAGGAGGCGATCACCGTCATCGCCGAGACGGTGCAGGCGGGCGTGGACAGCGGCGACTTCGCCGCGGACCTCGACGTGCGCCTGTCCGCCTCGGCGCTGTTCGGCGTGTGCCTGGTGGTGGCGCTGGACTGGCTGGTGTTCAACCCGGAGCAGCCGATCGAGCAGGTCGAATCGGCGGTGCTGGCCATCGTGCGCAGCCGCGCCGCCGTCAACGCCCAGCCCTGACCAGGTTCAGCGGGCGGCCCACGGCGGGCGGGCGCCGTTCACGGTCAGCCTGATCACGTACACCGAGGTCGTCGCGGTCATGAAGAGCAGGTTGCGTTTCGGGCCGCCGAAGACCAGGTTGGACACGATCTCGGGGAGCAGGATGCGGCCGAGCCGGGTGCCGTCGGGGTGGTAGCAGTGCACCCCGTCGTGGGCCGCGGCCCAGATCATGCCCCGGTCGTCCACGCGCAGCCCGTCGAACGAACCCGCGTCGCAGTCGGCCAGCACCTCGCCGCCGCTCAGGCCGCCCTCGGCGGTGACGTCGAAGACCCGGATGTGCTTGCGGCGCGTGTCGGCCAGGTAGAGCCGCCGCTCGTCGGGGGAGAAGGCGAGCCCGTTGGGCCGCTCGGCGTCCAGCACCACCGCCTGCGCCTGCCCGCCGGGCACGACGCGGTACACGTGGCACGCGCCGATCTCGCTGTCGCCCCGGTTGCCCTCGTAGTCGCTGGTGATGCCGTACGGCGGGTCGGTGAACCAGACCGAGCCGTCCGAGTGGACCACCACGTCGTTGGGGCTGTTGAGGCGCTTGCCCTGCCAGTTGTCGGTGAGCACGGTGACGGTGCCGTCGTGCTCGGTGCGGGTGACCCGCCGGTTGCCCTGCTCGCAGCTGATCAGCCGGCCCTGCCCGTCGAGGGTGTGCCCGTTGGTGTGCCCGGCGGGCTGCCGGAAGACGCCGACCGTGCCGGTGGTCTCGTCCCAGCGCAGGATGCGGTCGTTGGGGATGTCGCTGCACAGCAGGTAGCGCCCGGCCGGGTGGTAGACCGGGCCTTCCAGCCAGCGCGCGCCGGTGAACAGCCGCTGCACCCGCTCGTCACCGTTGCACTCGAAGCGCGGGTCGAGGGTCACGAGCTGGGCGGGGATGGTGTCGGTGGCGAGCAGAGCACTCACGATGTGCCTCCCATGCTGAACATCATTCGGCAAACAGCTAACATTGCCTGACAAGGTTCTGTCAAAGGCTGTCGGGAGTTGACATGGATGAGATCGACCGGGCGCTGATCACGCTGCTGCAGGCTGACGCGACGCAGCCGTACGCGGCCCTGGGTCAGGCGGTGGGCCTGTCCGGCGCGGCAGCCCACGACCGGGTCCGCAAGCTGCGGGAACGGGGCGTGATCCGGCGCAGCACGGTCGAGGTCGACCCGCACGCGGCCGGGCGCGGCGTGCTGGCGTTCGTGCTGATCGACGCGAACGCCTGGATGGGCGACGCGGACACCGCCGAGGCCCTGCGCGCGATCCCGCAGATCCAGGAGGCGCACATCACCGCGGGCGCCGCGTCGGTGCTCACGAAGATCCGGACTTCGACGACCGAGGAGCTGCAGGCGGTGCTCAAGCAGATCTTCGCGGTGCCGGGGGTGACCGGCACGCAGACCATCGTGTCGCTGGAGACGTTCTTCGAGCGCCCGGTCTCGGTGCGGCCGTAACGCCGCAGGCTGGCATACTCGCCGGTTATGAGGTTGTCGCGCGGCTGGTCGCTGTTCCTGATCGGGGTCGGCGTGTGGACCTGGCTGATCTGGCCGCGGTTCGCCCTCGCGATCTGGGACGACCCGCGGGCCTGGTCGACCGGCGTGTCCGGCGACGGCTCGCCGACGAGCTTCCTCTGGGTGCACGCCCTGCTGATCGGGGCGTCACTGGCCATCGGCACCACCGTCGCCGTGCTCGGGATCAAGGGAATGCGCGGCGCGGGCCGCACCGACTGACCGACCCCACCCCGCCGGGGTGCCCAGTGCGGGGACCGACCTCACCATGATCGCTCGACTTGCCGGGCACATGGGCGAAAGTACGTTCAAGATACGCACGGGTGCCAGGCAAGTCGGACGATCATGAGCGCGGCGGTGTGCCGGGCACGGTCAGCCGGGCAGGTGGCAGACCGCCTCCACGTTGTTGCCGTCGCGGTCGCGCACGAACGCGCCGAAGTAGTTCTCGTGGTACTCGGGCCACACCCGCGGCTCGTGCAGCACCTCCGCCCCGGTCCCGACGGCCGCCGCGAAGAACGCGGTGACCGCCGCGCGGTCGGCGGCGACGAAGGCGATGTGCGCCTCGCGCGCCGCGCCGTCGGTCGTCACCGGGCCGAGCCAGAACACCGGCCGGTCGACGCCGTAGCCGATGACGTCGCCGAACTCCAGGACGCGCCGCCCGCCGAGCGGCTCCAGCACGGTGTCGTAGAAGTGCGCGGCCGCCTCGACGTCGGCGACCTGGATCGACAGGTGATCGAGCATGCCTGCCAATCTAGCGGCGTACGCCGACCGGCGGGCTCAGGCGGACGGAGCCGCCGTCACCCGATCCGGTCCAGGAACGCGGCGATCAGCGGAGCCATCTCGGGCAGGCACTCCTCCAGCGCGAAGTGCCCGGTCGGGAACAGGTGCAGCTCCGCCTCGGGCAGGTCGCGCAGGTAGGCTTCTGCGCCCGGGACGGTGAAGAACGCGTCGCCGGCGCCCCACAGGACCAGTGCCGGCGGCCGGTGTTCGCGCAGCCAGCGCTGCCAGTCCGGGTACAGCGCGACGTTGGTGTGGTAGTCGAGCAGCAGGTCGATCTGGGCGTCGCGGCGGCCGGGCAGGTCCAGGTAGTGCTGGTCGAGCGTCCAGCCGTCGGGGGCGATCAGCTCGGCGTCGCTCGTGCCGCCCTCGTACTGGCCCCGGGTCACCGGGAGTACCAGGATCTCGGCGACCGCCTCCCGTGCGCCGGGCGCGCCGGGCCGGTGTGCGACCAGGCCCCGGGCCAGGTCGGACAGGCCTTCGTCGTACGCGTTGGCGTTCTGCACGATCAGGCCCGCGATCCACTCCGGACGCCGCGCGGCCACGCGCATGCCGACGGGCCCGCCGTAGTCGAAGACGTACATCGTGAACCGGTGCGGGCCGAGCCGCTCCACGAAGCCTTCGACCACGTCGGCCAGCCGCTCGAAGGTGTACACGAAGCCCGCCGGGGCCTCGGTCTGCCCGAATCCCGGCAGGTCCGGCGCGACGACGTGGAAGCGCCCGCCGAGCGCGTCGATCAGCCGCCGGAACTGCGCTGACGAACTGGGAAACCCGTGCAGGAGCAGCAGTGTCGGCGCGCCGGGGTCGCCGGCCTCGCGGTAGAACACGCGTACGCCGCCGACGTCGGCGAACCGGTGCCTGACTTCGGGAATGTCCACCACGTGCCTCCGTGCGCCGGCGATCGCCTTTCCCGGCCTCATCATCCGTCGCGCCCCGGTGTGCCGGCCGCGAAACGGCGACCTTGGCGCCGGGAGCGGCGTCCGGTAGACGAAGATTGCCGTTTCCGGCCGGAACCTGCGGCGTCACCCGAGGTTCCGGCCGGAAACGGCGATCTTGGCAGTGTGGCCGGGGTCAGGCGGCGGCGCGGCGGGCGGTGACGGCCTGGGCCAGGGTGGCCAGGGCCTGCTCGGTGGTCTCCCAGCTCATGCAGGCGTCCGTCACGCTCTGGCCGTAGGTCAGCGGCTGGCCGGAGTCGAGGTCCTGGCGGCCCGCGACGATGAAGCTCTCCAGCATCACGCCCGCGATACCGGCCTGGCCGCCCGCGATCTGCGCCGCGATCTCGTCGGAGACGACAGCCTGGCGCTCGTGGCTCTTTCCGCTGTTGCCATGGCTCGCGTCGATGACCAGGCGGTGCTTCATCCCGGCCTTCTCGGTCATGGCCAGCGTCGCGGCCACCGACTCGGGGCCGTAGTTCGGGCCGCTGCGGCCGCCGCGCAGGATCACGTGGCAGTCCTCGTTGCCGGTGGTGGTGACGATCGCTGCCCGGCCGTCGTGGTCCACGCCGAAGAAGACGTGGCTGTTGCGGCCGACCTCGCAGGCGTCGATCGCGCCCTGCACGCCGCCGTCGGTGGTGTTCTTGAAGCCGACCGGCATGGACAGGCCCGACGCGAGCTGGCGGTGCACCTGGCTCTCGATGGTCCGGGCCCCGATCGCGCCCCAGGTCACCGCGTCGGCGATGTACTGCGGGCTGGTCGGGTCGAGGAACTCGCAGCCCACCGGCACGCCCAGGTCGAGGATGTCGAGCAGCAGCGCCCGCGCGGTGCGCAGCCCGCGGTGCACGTCGTACGTCCCGTCCAGCCCCGGGTCGTTGATCAGGCCCTTCCAGCCGATCGTGGTGCGCGGCTTCTCGAAGTAGACCCGCATCACCACGCACAGCTCGCGGGAGTGCTTCTTCGCCGCCTCGGCCAGCCGGCGGGCGTAGTCCATGGCCGCCTCGGTGTCGTGCACCGAACACGGGCCGACCACCACCAGCAGCCTGTCGTCGCGGCCGGTGAGCACCTCCCGCACCTCCTGGCGGGACCGTTCCACCAGCGCCGCGCGATGATCACCGAGCGGCAGCTGCGTGAGCAGCTCGCGCGGTGGCTGCAGCGGCTCGAAGGACAGGACGTGGACGTCGTTGGTCTGGGTCATCGGAGCGTCTCCCGGTTCCGTGGGGGGACGGGCCCCGCACCTCGGAAAGTCCCAGGCCAGCCCGTCCATGACATGGCAAAGGGCGAAGACGAGACGTCTTCGCCCTGCTGGCTCTGGGTGGAATCGCGGTCAGCGCAATGAACCGCCGGCTCCACCCAGAGCCAGCGTAAAGCGCCAATACATGCGAACCACGGCGACAGCCTACCCCATGTGACGGCATCGATCCAGACCGCTGTTCCCGGGAACCGGACACCGGGGCGGAAACCGCCGGGCGGATCGGGCAGGCTGAGCGTGGCTGTGGTGATGGACTCATGGCAGCCGTCGCGTCGATACGTTTACTGTGGGCGCTCGGAAGCGACACGACGAGGGAGGCGGCCAGGTGCCCGCAGCGCAAGACCTGCCCGCCGAACCCATGCACGCCACCCGCACGCTGTCCGACAACGTCTACCGGTGGCTGCGCGACCAGATCGTGCTCGGCAAGATCGGCCCCAACGAGCCGCTGGTCGAAGCCGTGATCGCGGAGAAGCTCCAGGTCAGCCGTACGCCCATCCGGGAGAGCCTGCAGCGCCTGGCCGCCGACGGGCTGATCGTCTCGCACCGCCGCCGCTGGATCGTGCGCCAGCACGGCCGCGACGAGATCGTGGCCATCTACGAGGTGCGCATGGCGCTGGAGTCGTTCGCGGCCCGCTTCGCCTGCCAGCGCGCCGGCGACGCGGAGCTGGCCGCCATCGCGGCACACTGCGACACCTGGTCCGCCGACGGCCCGGCCGACGAGTTCGTGCTCTTCAACGACCGCTTCCACCACCTGATCGTCGAGGCCGCGCACAACCCCCGGCTCGCCCGCGTCATCGAGCAGAACCACCTGTACTACTTCAACGAGCAGATCGCCGGGCACTACCGCCCCGACGAGATCGTCGCCTCCCAGTCCGAGCACCAGGAACTGGTCGAGGCGCTGCGCGAACGCGACGCCGACCGGGCGGCCGAGCTGTCCCGCCGCCACGCCGAGGAAGCCCTCGCCCTGATCCTGGCCCGCCTGTTCTGATCCGCGGCTGCCGGGCGCGGCGCCGTGCCCGGCGATAGTCTGCGAGGGTGCCCTACACCGGAGACGTGAGCCGCGGCGCGGCCGCCGACGTACGCGAACTCGACGACCTCGTCATCAGCAAGGTGTCCGTCGGACCGCACGACAACAACGCCTACCTGCTGCGCTGCCGGGCCACCGGCGAGCAGCTGCTGATCGACGCCGCCAACGACGCGGACACCCTGCTGGCCCTGGCCGGTGACGCGGGCCTGGCCACCGTGGTCACCACGCACCGCCACGGCGACCACTGGCAGGCGCTCGCCGAGGTCGTGGCGGCCACCGGCGCGACGCCGATCGCGCACCCGGACGACGCCGACGAGCTGCCCGTCAAGGCGCGGACCGTCGCGGAAGGACAGACCGTGCGTGTCGGGCAGGCCGAGCTGGAGGTCATCCACCTCGTCGGGCACACCCCGGGGTCGATCGCGCTGCTCTACCGCGACCCGCACGGGCACCCGCACCTGTTCACCGGCGACTCGCTGTTCCCGGGCGGGGTCGGCAACACCTGGGGAGACCCGCAGGCGTTCGCCTCGCTGCTGCACGACGTCGAGACGAAGCTGTTCGACCGCCTGCCGGACGACACCTGGTTCTACCCCGGCCACGGCAAGGACGGCACCCTCGGCCGCGAGCGCCCCTCCCTGCCGGAATGGCGAACCCGCGGCTGGTGACCGCCGGGTGATGTGATCCAGGCGATGCCGGAGCGCCCCCACCGCGGTCGCGAAAGGTGGCAGGCTGTCGCAGTTCGCGTACTGATCAGGAGTGCGACACATGCGGCGTCTTCTCGTCTCGGCCGTGCTCGGTGCGGCCCTGCTTGCCACCACCGCCTGCGGCGGCAACCCGACCAGGCCCGGAGCGATGCCCTCCCCGGGTGCGGTCGTCGGTTCGGGGTCGCCCGCCCCGGGCGCGGCCGTGCCGTCGACGACCACGGGGTCGAGCGCAGCCCCGGGCGGGCCGAAGAGCCCGGTCCCGGGCGCGGCCGCCGGACTCTCCGCGGCCGACCAGGCGATCTGCGCCGGTCGCCGGGAGGTCTACCAGCGGGTCGTCACGTTGACGCAGCGCTACGTCGGGCTCGTCGAGGGCCGGATCGCGGGCGGCGACCCGGCCAAGCGCCAGGTTCTCGCGGACCTGCAGAAGGCGCTCGCGGACTACCGAGACCACCTGGCCCGGCGGGTGGCGAGCGCGGTGGACCAGCGGCTGGCCGGGGCGATGCGCGCCGACGTGAGCTATGTCAGCAAGCGGCTCACCGACCTCAGAGCGGCCGGGCCCGACTACGACGGCAAGGTGTTCACCGTGGTGGACGCGATCGTCAAGGGCACGAGCAAGGACCAGCGCGTACCCGCCGTGTGCGCGGGCTGATCGCGGCGCTCAGCGGCCCAGGGCGTCGTGGCGGTCCTGCAGGAAGGCCCGCTCGGCTTCGTTCGCGGTGCCGGTGATCGCGGTCCGGTAGGCCCGCGCGGCCTCGGTGTCGCGGCCCAGGCGGTGCAGCAGGTCCGCGCGGACGGCGTGGTAAACGTGGTAGCCGTCCAGGTCCAGTGTGTCCACCAGGGTCAGGGCGGGGCCCGGACCGTCCACTTCGGCCACGGCGACCGCCCGGTTCAGCGCCACCACGGGCGTCGGGGTCAGCGCGAGCAGGCGGTCGTACAGGGCGAGCACGCGCGGCCAGTCGGTGGACACGGCGTCGGGGGCCGTGGCGTGCACCGCGTTGATCGCGGCCTGGAGCTGGTACGGGCCGAGCTGCCGCCGCCGCAGGCACCGGTGGACCAGCGCCAGCCCTTCCTCCACGAGCTCGCGATCCCAGCGGGTGCGGTCCTGATCGGGCAGGGGCACGAGCTGCCCGGTCGCCGTGGTGCGCGCGGGGCGGCGCGACTCGGTGAGCAGCATGAGGGCCAGCAGGCCCAGCGCCTCCGGCTCGTCGGGCATCAGCTCGGCGAGCAGCCGTCCCAGGCGGATCGCTTCGCGGCACAGGTCGGCGCGCACCAGCGTGTCCCCGGAACTGGCCGTGTAGCCCTCGTTGAAGACGAGGTAGACCACGGCGAGCACGGAGCGCAGGCGCGCGGGCAGGTCGGCGTCGCGCGGAACGCGATACGGGATGCCCGCGCCCTTGATCTTGTTCTTGGCACGGACCAGCCGCTGCGCCATCGTCGCCTCGGGCACCAGGAACGCGTGCGCGATCTCGGCGGTGCTCAGGCCGCCGAGCAGGCGCAGGGTCAGCGCCACCTGGGCGGTGACCGCGAGCGCCGGATGGCAGCAGGTGAAGATCAGGCGGAGCCTGTCGTCGGGCACGGGCCCCTCCTCGGCGGGCGGGTCCGGGACGGCCAGCAGCGCGGCCTGCGCCTGCCGGTCGTCCCTGGTCGCCTCGCGCCGCAGCCGGTCCACGGCGCGGTTGCGGGCGGTGGTGATGATCCAGCCGGCGGGGCTGGGTGGCATGCCGCCGTCTGGCCAGCGCCGGACGGCTTCGGCGAACGCGTCCTGGACGGACTCCTCGGCGAGGTCGATGTCGCCGAACGCCCGCACCAGCACCGCCACCGCGCGGCCGTACTCGGCGCGGAAGACCCCGGCTACGTCGGCCGGCTCAGGCACCGGAGTGCAGCGGGCGTACCTCGATCGGCAGGGTGACCGCGCGGGCCGCCTTGGCCGCCCAGCGCAGCGCCGCGTCGAGGTCCGGCGCCTCGATGATCCAGAAGCCGCCGACGTGCTCCTTGCCCTCCAGGTAGGGGCCGTCGGTGAGCAGGACGTCGTCGCCCTTGGCGCGGACCACGGTGGCGGTCTCCGGCGGCAGCAGGCCGTTGCGGAAGACGGTCACGCCGGCGGCGTCGAGTTCGGCGTTCAGCGTGGCCAGCGCCCGCATGACCGGGTCCAGCACCTCGGGCGGCGGTGGTCCGCCGTCGGGCTGGTAGATGCTGAGCAGGTACTGCTTCATGGCGGCGCTCCTCGTCCCGGCGGCCGGTGACGTGGCGGCCGCTCACTGTCCATACGAACAGCATCCGCCGGAATCGACACCACCCGGCACGCGGTGTGGAAAGCGGGCCTGACCTGGCCGGACGGGGAGCGTATGTGTGGCGTGGTGCACGTATAGACGAACACCCCTTCCCCCAGGTGGGGGCGCGGAGGTAACGTGAGCGCTCCCCGCCCCCTCCGGAGAGTCACATGCTCGTCACTGAACCTGCTGTCGCTGATCGCCTGCTGCTGGTCAGCGTGCTGACCATCGGCGACTACGTGATGGAGCTGTCCGAGACCGTGCTGGTCCGCCCGGGGCAGCGCACCTGGGTGCGCGGGAGCACCTACTTCGTGCAGTCGCCGGACGGCCAGACGCGCACGGTCGAGGGCCGCGTCTACCCGTTCTGCCGCCGCTGAGCTTCACGATCACAGGCGTGGGCCGCCCAGCCGGCTGAGCGTCTGCTCGGGCTCCTCGCCGCCGGCCAGTGACACGTCCTGCACGACCTCGCCGTCGCGCAGCCGGATGAGCCGGTCGCAGGCGGCGGCGACGTGCTGCTCGTGCGTGGCGACCAGCACCGTCATGGCGTGCTCGGCGCGCAGTGCGGCCAGTAGGTCGAGGATCTCGGTGCCCGTGCGCGAGTCGAGGTTGCCGGTGGGCTCGTCGGCCAGCAGCAGGCTGGGCGCGCCGATCAGCGCGCGGGCGATGGCGACGCGCTGCTGCTGCCCGCCGGACAGCTGCGAGGGCAGCGCGTTCTCCCGGCCCGCCGTGGCGCCGGCCCCCGTCGTGCTGTCGGTCATGGCGATCACTGTCGGTGTTACATTGTCACAATGCAAGGTCCGTTCGGGCGGTTGTGACACAGCTGTGATGTCGAGAAGGGAGGGTGGTGAGCCATGCCGATCCAGCATGCGGTGCTGGCCCTGCTGCGCGAGGGGCCCAGCCACGGCTACGAGCTGAAGAGCGCTTTCGAGTCCGCCGTCGGGCCACAGTGGGGCGCGCTCAACATCGGGCACCTCTACCAGGTGCTCGACCGGCTCTCCCGGGACGGCCTCGTCGACTCCAGCCGGATGGCGCAGGAGGTCAAACCCGACCGCGTGGTGTACCGGATGACCGACGCCGGTGAGCGCGAACTCGACGACTGGATGACCTCGCCCAGCCCGCGTACCGCCGGTTTCCGGGACGACCTGTTCCTGAAGGTGGTGGCCGCGACCCGGACCGGCGACCGCGACACGATGGCGCAGGTGCTCGCCGCGCAGCGCGCCCACCTGCTGCGCGAGCTGCGCAACCTGGAGACTCTGCGCCGCGACCCGGATCGCGACACCGTGGTGCGCCTGCTGCTGTCGGCCGCGGCCCGGCACGTCACCGCGGACCTGACCTTCCTGGAGGACGCGGAGGCCGAACTGCTCGGCTGATGCGTGGCGGGGCGGCGCCCACCGTCCGCAGTGGATCGTGGCAGCATGGAGCCGTATTCATGAGCCTCTACGGGGATGGTGGCGATGGCACAGGTGATCGCGCACGTGACGATGTCGCTCGACGGCTACATGGCCGGGCCTGACGTGGGTGCGGACCACCCGATGGGCCGAGGCGGCGAGCGGCTGCACCGGTGGATCTTCGACGACGCGGACGAGGTGGACGCCGCGGCGATGCGGCGGCAGTTCGCGCTGACCGGGGCCGTCCTGCTGGGCCGCCGTACGTTCGACGTCGGGGTGGGCGTCTGGGGCGACACCCCGTACCCGGTTGCCTGCTTCGTGCTGACCCACCGCCCGGCGCCGGACCGGACCGAGCGCAGTGGCACGTTCACCTTCGTGACCACCGGGCTGGCCGACGCGCTGGACCGGGCCGCCGAGGCGGCGGGGGAGCGGGCGGTGACGCTGATGGGCGCGGACGTCGTGCAGCAGGCGCTGCGGGCCGGCCGGCTCGACGAGATCCACCTGCAGCTCGCGCCGGTGCTGCTCGGCGGCGGGCGGCGGCTGTTCGAGCACCTCGGAACCGACCACATCGAACTCGAACGGCTCGCGGTCGAGGAGTCGCCCCACGTCACGCACCTGCGGTTCCGAGTCGTGAAATAGCAACGGCGGTCACTGGCCCCGCAACCGCGCAGCGGCTACCTTCGGTCGCATGTCTGCCGGTGAGGTCCTGCTGTGGGCGCTGCTCGGCCTGGCCGCGCTGGCCATCCTGGCCTTCGCCGGCATCGTGGCGAAGTTCGTGCTGAAGGCCGCCATGTCGTACGCGCGGCGCAAGCCACCGCAGGCGGCGGCCTTCTTCGCGATCCCGGGCGCCCTCGCCACCTTCGTCGCCACGTTCTTCGGGGCGGGCCTGCCGCTGGCCATGGCGATCGGGATCACCACCGGTCTGGCCGTATTCCTCCTGGTCGCGATGGAACTGGGTTAGCCAGGACACACCTGGCGGCACCCGGGACGCCCACCGGGCGGCCTCCCGGCGTGTAGTGTGGAGAATAATTGATCACGCACGGCCCACCGGGCCCTGCGTTCCCGCCGGAGAATCCCGCCGCGCCGCCGAGCGTGGCATGCGATGCTCTGTCGTCCGGTTCCACGGCATTCCCGCCGCTGAGCCGGGTCCAGCACCTCCGTCAGCCGGTTCGTTACCTGTCGACTCTCCCTGGCGTGACCGGGTCGAGAGCCTTCGCGCGGCGTGCCGACAGCGAAAGGCTCCGTTTTGACCACCGTAGTTCCCGGTTCCTCCCAGCACCCCGCCCGTCGCCGCCGTCGCCGCCCGGCGTCCGCCGCCCAGTCCGGCGGCACGAAGGCGACCGGCCGCCAGTCCGAGGCCGCCACCGGCGCGGCCACGACGTCGGCTGCCAGAAGGTCCGTCATCGATGCGCCTACCACCAAGACGCCCAAGGCCAAGGTGCCCGCCGCCAGGGCGGCAGGAGCCCAGTCCAGCCCGGGCCGGGCGACTCGACCGGCCGGCGCGCCCGCCCAGGCGCAGGCCGCGCCGCCGGAGGCCACGGGTCCGCTGGCGGCGAGCTTCGCCGAGCTTCCGCTGCACCCCTCGCTGGCCGCCGTGCTCACCGCGCAGGGCCTCACCGTGCCGTCGCCGATCCAGGCGCGCACCATCGCCGACGGCGTCGCCGGACGCGACGTGCTCGGCCGGGCCCGCACCGGTTCGGGCAAGACCCTCGCCTTCGGGCTGCCGATGCTGACCCGCCTGGCGGGCCGGCGCGCCCGCTCCCGCCAGCCGCTGGCCCTGGTGCTGGTCCCCACCCGGGAACTCGCCGCCCAGGTCGCCGCGGCGCTGGCCCCGTACGCCGCCGCGCTGAACCTGCGCACCGTCACCGTCGTCGGCGGCCTGTCCCTGGGCCGCCAGGGCGACCAGCTGCGCAACGGTGCGGAGATCGTCATCGCCACCCCGGGTCGCCTCAACGACCTGCTGGACCGCGGCGACTGCCGGCTCGACCAGGTCGAGATCACGGTGCTCGACGAGGCCGACCAGATGGCCGACATGGGCTTCCTGCCCCAGGTCAGCTCGCTGCTGACGGCGACCGTGCCGGGCGGACAGCGCCTGCTGTTCTCGGCGACCCTCGACGGGGACGTCGACCGGCTGGTCCGGCGCTTCCTGAACGACCCCGCCCGGCACTCGGTGGACCCGCCGGCCGGGGCGGTCACCACCATGGAGCACCACCTGCTGCACATCGACGCCGCCGACAAGGACGCCACCACGGCCCACATCGGCGCGCGCGACGGCCGGGTGATCATGTTCGTGAAGACGAAGCACCGCGCCGACCGGGTCGCCCGGCGGCTGCTGGCCAGCGGCGTCACCGCGGCGGCCCTGCACGGCGGCAAGTCGCAGCCGCAGCGCACCCGCATCCTCGACCAGTTCAAGTCGGGCGCGGTCAACGCGCTGATCGCCACCGACCTGGCGGCGCGGGGCATCCACATCGACGACCTCGACCTGGTCGTCAACTACGACCCGCCGAACGACGCCAAGGACTACCTGCACCGCGGCGGCCGCACCGCCCGCGCCGGGCGCACCGGCACGGTCGTCACCCTGGTGGTGGCCGAGGAGCGCCGGGAGACCGCGCGCCTGCTCGCCGCCGCGGGCGTCGACGCTCGCACCACCGCGGTCCGCCCGCACGACCAGGAACTGGCCCGGATCACCGGAGCGCGCACCCCGTCGGGCACCCCGGCCGTGCTTCCCTCCCAGGCCCCCGCTCAGGTCCCCGCCGCCTCCGGCTCGGACCAGCCCGCCCGCCGCTCCAGCCGCTCGCGCCGCGGCCGCCGCTCCCGCTGACCGGGCACCCGCCTCCCCAGCCCCGACCTCCGCAGACGTTGGCCCAGCTCATCGACTATCAGTAGGTCGAAGTCGATGAGAGGGGCCAACGTCGTTGCAGGGGGAGGGGCGACGGCGACGCAGCGTGGTCGCGTTTGGACAGGCCGCGTATGGCTGCGGCACAATGACCGCATGACGCGCTGGCAGTACGCACGGCTCGAGTACCGATCGGCAGGCACCCTGGGCGCGGACCGCTTCATGGACTGGGACGCGGTCTTCCACGGGCCCGACGGTGTCGAGCGGTGGGGCACCGACGAGCGCTTCGACGACCTGCGCCACCTGAACCGGGCCGGCGAGTCGGGCTGGCAGGCGTACGACCGGGGTGCCGTGTTCCTGCACACCGAGCCGTACCGCCTGCACGCCGTCACCTACTCGATGCGCCGCCGGGTCGCCTGACCGGTCAGGCGGTGCGGCGGCCCAGGTAGAGCAGGGTCTCCACAGCCAGCGTCACCTTCTCCGGCAGTCGCTGCAGCAGCGCCGTGAACAGCGCCTCGCGAGTCGCCTCCGGCAGGATCCGGTACGTCGGCTGGGTCGACAGGTACGAGACGTAGTCGTCGGCCGACAGCGTGCGCTCCCAGGTGTAGAGGCGCTCGGTGAGGTCGCCGAACTCGGGCAGCGCGGCCAGGTCCGGGCCCGGCCAGTACGCCGACAGGTCGGTGCCGTCCGCGGGCTCCTCGTCGATCATCGCGTGCGGGGCGTATCCGGCGTGCACCTCGCGGACCAGTGCGCGCAGGTCGTCGTCGGCGATCCGGTCGAAGTTCCAGAACAGCGCGATCGTGCCGCCGGTGGTGAGCGCCGCCGCGGCCCGCCGCCAGCGCTGCGAGCCGTCGGTCCACTGCCACGCCTGCGCGCAGAACAGCAGGTCAAAGGCGAGGTCGGGCTCGTACTGCTCCCACAGCGCGACCACGATGCGCACCGCCGACTGCCCGGCGAGCCGCTCGGACAGCAGCGCGGCCATCTTCGGGTCCGGCTCGATCGCGGTGATCTGCAGGCCGCGTGCCGCGAACGCGGTGGTCGCCTTGCCGGTGCCCGCCCCGACCTCCAGCGCCTGCACCCCGATCCCGGTGTACGCGAGCACGTCGTCGACGAGCCCTTCCGGGTATCCGGGACGGATCCGGTCGAACTCCTCGGCGATCTCGCCGAACATGAGGCCCTGGGCGCGCGCGTCACTCATTCGCGAGAGCGTAGTGCCATCGCGGCCGCCGCGACACTCGGGGGAAACGATCGCGTCGCGTGCGCCGCCCGCTCCGAAATGGAGCGGCCGGCGTCGTTACGCTCCCGGCCAGTCGTCGCCCGCGTCCAGGCGGCGCTGCAGCAGCGTCTCCAGCGGCATCGACTCGCCGTCCCGGGCGCCCCGGCCGACGATCAGCGGCGGGTCGGCGGGCGGCACCTCCGCGCCGAGCAGGCGGGCTCGCAGCGACGAGGGCACGCCGAGCACGTAGTAGCGGCCGTCCTCGGTGACGGCGAGGGTGCGGTTGCGGTGCACGTACCAGCCGCGCAGGCTGGTGCGGTACCGCCCGCCGCCGTCGTACGCGAAGGCGGTCAGCGCCGTGGTGCGCAGCCCGCGCGCGGCCGCCTCCCGGGCGAACCGGGTCACCAGCTCCATCGCCCGCGCCGTCTCGGCCGCCCGGCGGCGCTGCTCGGCCAGCGCATGCTGCGCCACCGCGTGATCGCGCTGCGCGCGCCAGTCCGACTGCTCCGCCACAGCCCGACCCTAACCCGCCCGTCCGGCGCGCCCGAGGTCAGCCCGCGGGCATCACCGCCAGCCACCAGTCCCCGGTCAGGTGCTCGGGCTCGACGGTGATGGTGAGCTGGTCCGGATACTGGGCGCTCAGCCCGCGCACCTTCGCGTCGTCGCCGGCGGGCGCGAATTCCGACTGCCACGTCCGCTGGTCGTAGTCCCACCAGGTCTTCACGTCGACGAGCACCCCGTTGATCCGCAGCCGGAGCACGCCCGGCGTCTGCGAGCGGGCCATGATGCGCACCCCGCCGCTGCGCCAGTCCAGCGTGGCGGTGCGCGGCCCGTCGGCGGTGAGCAGCACGCTGGTGCCGCTCGCGTACGCGGGCCGCTCCAGCGGGGCCAGCACCGCCGGGCGCTCGGGCAGGTCGACCTGGTCGAACCCGACGGCTTCGCCGACGAGCAGCGCGAGCACACCGTCGGCCGGGGCGGGCGACGTCGGCTCCGGGACCGAGCCGGAGGTGCCCGGGTAGACGTACGTCACGTCCAGGTCGAACCTGACCGTTACCGGCTTGCCCACCTCGACACCCGCGGCGCGCAGGGTGTCGGCGGCCGGGGTGAGCCGGCTCTCGAAGGACAGCCCGTCCGTCTCGCAGCCCACGGCCCCGAGCTCGCGGCCGCCGACCCACACCTTGATCTCCAGCGGCAGCTCGTATCCCGAGTGCGTGCACGCCGGGAAGAACGCCAGGTCGAGAGTGGACGGGGTGAAGGTCAGCTCGCCGGTCCCGTCGGGGAAGCCGGCCTGCGCGCGTTCGGTGATGCGGTAGCCCTGGTGGAAGTCGGGCACACCGGCCAGCCCGTCGGTCTGGCCGCCGGGCGCGACGACGTATCCGGCGAGGCCGGCCAGGATCACGGCGAGCGCCGCCGCGGCGGAGGCCAGGCGGCCCCGGCGCTGCTGCACGATCCGGCGGCGTACGCCCGCCAGCCGCTCGTTGCCGGCCGGGGCATCCTCGGTGACCGTGGGCAGGGCCTGCAGGTCGGGGTCGAGCCGCAGCCGGGCCAGGCCCTTGGCGGCGTAGCTCTTCACCGAGCCCGGCGAGATGTCGAGCGCCTTGGCGATCTCGGCCTCGGTCAGGTCCTCGAAGTAACGCAGCACCAGCACGACCCGCTGCTGCCGGGACAGCCGGCCGAGCGCCCGCCACACCTCGTCGCGCTCGTCGACCGCCGTCTGCGGCGCGGGCATGGCCTGTTCGGGCAGCGACTCGGCGGGCCGCTCGCCGTTCCACCGGCGGCGCCACCAGGAGCGGTACGTGTTGAGCAGGACCTGCCGCACGTATGGTTCCGGGTCGCCGTGGATGCGCCGCCAGGCCGCCCACGACTTGACCAGCGCGGTCTGCAGCAGGTCCTCGGCCAGGGCGTGATCGCCGGTGAGCAGGTACGCGATGCGCAGCAGGTGCCGCGACCGCGCCATGACGAACTCGTCGAACTCCGCCGTGCCGGCCATGCTCCGCAAGCCTCCTGATCGCCGCCGTCAGCAACACGTACCGGTTGGACGGCGGCGTCGGTGGGGTGGTGTCGCCAGAAAACTTCGCCCGTAGGTTACGTGCCCGGCCGGGTCGCGGTCAGCCACCGGTCGCATCAGTTCGGCTGCTGCGGGTAGATCGCCACGTACCAGTCGCCGGTCATGCGTTCGGGTTCGACCGTGATGGTGAGCTGCGAGCCGGGCCGCGGCGTGAAGCGGAAGCCGCTGTCGTAACGCATCGCGGGGTCGAGCGAGATGCCCGTGCCGCCTGCGAGAGTCATGAACGGTGCGCCGAAGTCCAGCGTGGACACCAGCACGCCGTCCACGAGGATGCGCAGACGGCCTGGTGCCTGCGTGTTCGCCCACACGGTGAGCGGCCCGTTCCAGGTGAGCGTGGCGGTGCGCGCGCCCACGGACTCCAACATGGCGACCGTGGCCGGGTCGACACCGCTGTGCAGGGTGCGGTCCAGCGGCGTGCTCGACGGGGTCGCGCCGGGCCACGGCAGCTCCGCGTAAGTGGCGGGCTCGCCGACCGCCACCGCGACGGTGCCCTCGGGCAGCGGCTCGTCGCCGTGCTGGCCGAAGGCGAGGTCCAGCGTCACGGTCGCCGGGCGGCCCGCGACCAGGTCGAGCGCCACCGGGTCCAGCACGGTGAAGAAGCCGTCGAAGCCCATCCGCCCCTCGCCGTTGCAGAGGTCCAGGCCCATGCCCGCTGTTCGCCCGTTCACCCGGACACTGATGATCAGTGTGTTGAGCTCTCCCAGGTGGCGGCAGGAGAGGAACAACGCCTCCAGGCGGCCGCTGGGCGTCCAGGTGAGCGCGGGGTCGAGGTGCGGCGTGTAGTCGTGCTGGGCCGACGCGGTCAGGCGGTAGTAGTCGACGTCGGCGAACGCCGCCCGGTTCTGCGCGTACCGCGGCATCTCGATCGGGAAGGCGGGTTCCGGCAGCGCCCGCGTGCGCAGGTGCGGCAGCAGCGCGTACGCGGCGATCAGCGCCAGCGCGATCAGGCAGGCCGTCGCCACCCCGGCGATGCCGCGGCGGCGGCCCCGCGTGATGCGGGCGCGCACCGCGGAGAGCCGCTCGTTGCCGGTCGGCGCGTCCTCGACGGGCTGCGGCAGCTCCCGCAGGCTCGGGTCCAGCCGCAGCTTCGCCAGCCCCTTGGACGCGTGCGTCTTCACCGAGCCCGCGGAGATGCCCAGGGTCCGGGCGATCTCGGCCTCGCTGAGGTCCTCGAAGTAGCGCAGCACCAGCACGACCTTCTGCTGCCGGGGGAGCCTGGCCAGGGCGCGGCGCAGCTGGTCGCGGTCGTCGACGGCGCTGTGCGGCGACGGCGCGGCGTGCTCGGGCAGCGTCTCGGTGGGGCGCTCGCCGTGCCAGCGGCGTCGCCACCAGGAGTTGTACGTGTTGGCGAGCACCCGCCGCACGTACGGCTCGGGGTCGCCGTGGATGCGCCGCCACGCCGCCCAGGACTTGGCCAGCGCGGTCTGCAACAGGTCCTCGGCCAGCGCGTGATCGCCGGTGAGCAGGTACGCCACGCGCAGCAGGTGCCGCGACCTCGTCACCACGAACTCGTCGAACGTCGCCGTATCGGCCATCCCCGTCGCCTCCTGATCGTCCCGGTCAGCAACAGGTACCGTCTGACCGGCGGGTCAGGTTGAACCGCTGGTCGAGCAGATCCCGGGATGGGTGAGGATAGCGGCGTGGAGATGTGGAACAACCCCTCGTGCTCGAAGTGCGCCGCCGCCCGGGAGGCCTTCGAGCTCAACCAGGTGCCGGTGACGCTGCGGCCGTACCTGGACGCGCCGCCGACCGTGGCCGAGCTCGCCGACGTGCTCGACCGGCTCGGCGCTCAGCCGTGGGAGATCTGCCGGCTGGGTGAGCCGGCCGCCGCCGAGCTGGGGCTGGCCGGCTGGAGCCGGGACGAGGCCGACCGGCCGCGCTGGATCGCCGCGATGGTCGCGTATCCGCAGCTCATCCAACGCCCGATCCTGCTGCTCGACGACGGCACGGCGATCGTGGGGCGCTCGCCGGAAGCCCTGGCGCAGGCCCTGGACGCCGCAGCACCGGCACCCGCGACCCCGATCACCGACTGACATGGCACAGGCGACAGTCCCGGCGGACGCCGCCGGGACCGGGCCCACGCGCGCCCGGACCAGGGGTCTCGACCTGCTCGCGTTCGCGCTGCTCGGCACGGGGTTGGTCGCGGTGGCGACCGGGCTGGTGCCGCCCGCCGGCGCGCTGGCGACCGGCGGCCGCATCCTGCCCATCCTGATCTTCCTGGGCACCGTGATCGTGCTGGCGGAGCTCGCCGCACGGGCCGAGCTGTTCGACGTGATCGCCACCCGGCTGACCGGCTGGGCCCGCGGTCGCAACGTCGCCCTGTTCGCGCTCTGCTTCGCCTTCGCCGCGGCGACCACCGCGCTGCTCAACCTCGACACGACCGCGGTGCTGCTCACCCCGGTGATGCTGGCGACCGCGGCGCGGGCCGGGGTGCCGCCGCTGCCGCTGGCGATGACGACGATCTGGCTGGCCAACGGGGCGAGCCTGCTGCTGCCCGTGTCGAACCTGACGAACCTGCTGGCCGCGGAACGGATCGGGCTGTCGGTCAGCGGGTTCGCCGGGGCGATGGCGCTGCCGCAGCTCGCCGTGCTCGCCGCTGTCGGCGCCTGCCTGTGGATCTTCTACTGGCGCGGCAACCCGGCCCGCTACCTCCCGCCCGCGCCGGTGCGGCCGCGCGACCGGCGGCTGCTGCTGGCCGCGGCGGCCGCCTGCACGGCGTTCCTCGCGGGCGTGCTGTGGGGCGAGCGGCTGGACCTGGTGTCGGCGGTCTGCGCGCTGGTCCTGGTCGCCGCGTACGCCCGCTGGGACCGGGCCGCGCTGGGCTGGAGCCTGCTGCCGTGGCGGCTGCTCGTGCTGGTCACCGGCCTGTTCCTGACCGTCGAGGCGGTCGGGCGGCTCGGCCTGGCCGACCTGATGGCGGCGATGATCGGGGCGGATCCCGGTGCGGTGGGCGTGGTGCGGGCCGCGGTCACCAGCGGGCTGCTCGCCAACGCGGTCAACAACCTGCCCGCGTACGTGGCGGGCGAGGCCGTGGTCGCCGCCGGGCACCGCGACCAGTTGCTCGGCCTGCTGCTCGGGGCGAACGTCGCCCCGCTGGTCACCGCGTGGGCGTCGCTGGCGACGCTGCTGTGGGCGCAGCGCTGCCAGGCCGCCGGGGTGCGCATCCGGTGGGGCAGGTTCGCGCTGACGGGGGCGGTCACCGGGGCCGCGGCGCTGGCCGCCGGGACCGCCACCCTGCTGCTGACCCGGTGACTCAGGCCAGCAGGCGGTTCAGCTCGCCGTAACTGACGGCCCCGGCCAGGGTGTCGTAGGTGCCCTTCGCCAGCAGCTCCTCGGTCGCCCGGCGCATCACCGCGTACGCCGCCTCGGCCACCGACGAGCCCAGGCTCACCCGGGCCACCCCCAGCTCGGCCAGCTCGGCGACGGTGGGGGAGCCCGGCCCGGCCAGGATGTTCAGCGGCGCGTCGACCCCGCCGACCAGCTCGGCGATCACGGTGCGGTCGGCCGTGCCGGGCACGAAGACGCCGTCCGCGCCCGCGGCGACGTACGCCCGCGCCCGGGTGAGCGCGTCCGCGACGTCGCCGCCGCGCAGGAAGGTGTCGACCCGGGCGTTGATGAACAGGCCCGCGCCGGCGGCGTCGCGGGCGGCGGCGATCCGCCGGGCGGCCTCGTCCACCGGCAGCAGCGGGGCAGGGCCGACCCGGTCGCTGTCCTCCAGGTTGACCCCGGCCGCACCGGCCGCGACCACGAGCCGGATCGTCTCGGCGACCCCGGCCGCGTCATCGGCGAACCCGCCCTCGATGTCGGCCGTCACCGGCACGGACACCGCGCCGACGACCCGGGTCACCAGCGCGACCGCGCGGTCGCGGTCCAGCACGCCGCCGTCGGCCGCGCCCAGGCTCCAGGCCACTCCGGCGCTGGTCGTCGCGACCGCGGCCGAGCCCGCCTGCTCGGCGAGCCGGGCCGTGGCCACGTCCCAGGCGTTGGCGAGCAGGAGCGGGGTGCCCGGCTGGTGCAGGGCGCGGAAGGCGTCGTACTTGGTGATCGTCATGGGCCCAGTCCACCACGGGCCCCCGACGGCGGCTGGCGGGAAAACGACATCAGCGTGGCTCGCGATCATGATGTCGTTTTCTCGCGAGTCACCCGGTCCGTGCCCTGGTTACGGTGGGGGCATGCACGAGGACTTCGAGAGCTGCGTCCGGGCGGTGCACTCCCGCGACGCCCGCTTCGACGGCTGGTTCTTCACCGCGGTGACCAGTACCCGCATCTACTGCCGCCCGAGCTGCCCGGTGCCGCCGCCGCAGGTGCGGCACATGACCTTCCTGCCCAGCGCGGCCGCCGCCCAGCAGGCCGGATTCCGGGCCTGCAAACGGTGCCGCCCCGACGCCAGCCCCGGCTCGCCGCAGTGGAACGCCCGCGCCGACCTGGTCGGCCGTGCCGTCCGGCTCATCGCCGACGGGGTCGTCGACCGGGAGGGTGTGCCCGGCCTGGCCGGCCGGCTCGGCTACAGCACCCGGCAGGTACAACGGCACGTGCAGGCCGAACTCGGCGCGGGGCCGCTCGCGGTCGCCCGCGCGCAGCGTGCCCAGGCGGCCCGCACCCTGATCGAGACCAGCACCCTGCCGATGGGCGACATCGCGTTCGCGGCCGGCTTCGGCAGCATCCGCAGCTTCAACGACACGGTCCGCGAGGTCTTCGGCCTGACCCCCGGCGAGCTGCGGGAACGCGTCAGCCGCGGCGCACGGGCGCAGGTCGCGCCGGGCACCGTCACGGTCCGCCTGCCCTACCGGGCCCCGCTGGCCGCTGAGCAGCTGTTCGCGCAGCTCGCCGCGGATGCGCTGCCCGGCGTCGAGCAATGGCGCGACGGCACCCTGCGGCGCACCCTACGGCTGCCGCACGGCACCGGCATCGTCGAGCTGCGCCCGGCCGCCGGGCACGTCGATTGCCGGCTGGTCCTGGCCGACCTGCGCGACCTCGGCAGCGCCGTCCACCGGTGCCGGTGGCTGCTCGACCTCGACGCCGACCCGGTCGCCGTGGACGCCGCGCTCGCCGCCGACCCGCTGCTCGCCCCGCTGGTCGCGGCCGTGCCGGGGCGGCGGGTGCCGCGCGCCGTGGACGGGGTCGAGCTGGCGGTGCGCGCGGTGCTGGGCCCGGCCGCGGCCGCGCGGCTGGCGATGGCGTACGGCGACCCGGTCACCGACCCCGACGGCGCGCTCACCCGGGTGTTCCCCGACCTGTCCGCCCTGGCCGGAGCCGACCCGGCGGTGCTCGACGTGGAAGCCCCGGTCGCGCAGGCGTTCGCCGCGCTCGTCGGCGCGGTGGCTTCGGGCAGGCTGGACCTCGGGGTCGGCGCGGACTGGGTGGAGGCCCGGCAGCGGCTGCGGGACCTGCCCGGACTGGACGAGTCCACCGTGGAGCACATCGCCATGCGCGCGCTCGGCGACCCCGACGCCTGGCCCGGCGACGGGGAACCGGCGCAGCGGTGGCGGCCCTGGCGGGCGTACGCCTTCGGACACCTCGCCGGGTGACGGTCCGGTGGCTTGCCGGGCGGCACGGCTCGCGTTACGGTGCGCCGATGCGAGCAACATCGATCAGCCGCGGCACCGCCGGGATGCTCAGCGCCGCACTGCTGGCCCTGGTGCTGGCCTACCTCTACGGGGCCGTCGCCTACCTCGTCACCGACGCCGCGTACTTCCCCGAGCAGTCCCCGCCCGGCTGGTCCTGGCCGGCGGTCCTGGTGACCATGTTCGGGTTCGTGCCCGCCGCGGTCATCCTGCTGTTCGCGTGGCGCGCCTGGCGCTCACCGCAGGTCCAGGCCGACGTGTTCACCCGCCGGCTGCTCGCCGTCGCCGGGGTGGCGGCCGCCCTGATGCTGCTGGTGATGGCCACCCCGCCCGGCTGGGAGCTGTTCGACTGGTACGTCAGCTGACCGGCTGCTGCTCCGGCTCCGAGCGGCGCACCGTGCGCTGCTCGGCCCACTGCGACGTCTCGGCGGCGACCAGGCTCTCCACGTTCTCGACGAGCAGTGTTTCCGCGCGCTCGCCGTCGTAGGGGACCGCGCCCGCGCTCCACACCACGGCCTCGCGCTGCATCGCGACCAGCGTGGCGCTGGCCCGGACCCAGCTCTCGCCCGGCCGGATCAGCTGCCGCAGCCCCGCCAGCACCGCGACCGCCGCGCCGAGCACCGCGGTGACCGCGGTCGACGCGCCGAGCGCGGCCGCGGCGGGGATGCTCGCGGCGACCACGACGGTCACGCCCTCCAGGGTGTAGTTCGTGATCCGCTGGCGGGTCACCTGCTTTGCGTACCACAGCAGGCGCTCCTGCACGCTCATCGGCAGCTGTGCGCCGCCGGGTGAGGTGAGCCGCTGCCACCAGATGCTCTGCGCCGTGCCGTCCGCCATCGCGTCCTCCTGAAAGTCCCGATGATGGTGGCACGCAACGTGTTCCGGGACCAGACGCGATGGAACTACCTGACACACCCGACGGTCACAGGGGCGGTCCGACCGACTGCACCTCGGCGAACCAGTCCCCGGCCAGACGGTCCGGCACGACGGTGATGGTGACCTTGGTGCCGCGGGCTATGCCGGGGTCCGGTTCACCGTAAGCCGGGTGGTACAGGCCCGCGTCGTCCTGTTCGTAGTCCCAGAAGTCCAGCGTGCCCACCACCCTGCCGTCGACGTGGATGTGCAGCCGTCCCGGTGTCTGGGCGCGCGCATCGACCGCGAGCGGCCCGAGCCAGACCAGCTCGACGCTCTCGGCGCCGGGCCGCAGCAGCACGGTGTTGGTCCGCCGCTCGTAGAGCGGCTCCAGGGCGGGCAGTTCGGCCGGCGGGGCGGGTAGCGGGTAGCCGTCGAAGGGCACGGGCTGACCGATACCGACCACGAGCGTGCCCGACTGCGGCATCGGCGCAGGCCGGCAGACCAATTCGACCATCTGTCCGCGCCTGGTCTGCCGGTTGAGGCAGACGCCGCTGACCCGTGCCTCGACGACCGCCGCCCGGCCGGCCTCGGCCCTCAGGTCGAACCAGTCCACCCGCAGACCCATCCGCCGGGAGTCGTCACACGTGGCGGAACGGTACTGCTCGCCGTTCACGCTCACCGAGACGTGCACCGAGGAGCCCGGCAGGTCGTGGAAGCACTCGACGAAGATGTCCAGGTCCTGACCAGACTCCGGGGTCCAGGTCACGGTCACTACCTCGCTGCGGGTCAACCCGCCCGCGGTGGCGGCGAGCACCCGGCGGCCGTCGAGGAAGCGCGGTCCCGGCCGCTCCGAGGTCGCGGGGTCGGGCAGGGAGCGGCTGCGCAGGTGCGGCGCGACGGCGTACCCGGCGATGGCGGCCAGGACCACGACACACGCTGCGGCGACCGCCGCGATGCGGTTGCGGCGGCGCTGCGCGATCCGGCCGTGCACGGCGGCCAGCCGCTCGTTGCCGGCCGGGGCGTCCTCGGCCTCGGGGTGCGGCAGTTCCCGCAGGCTGGGGTCCAGGCGCAGCCGGGCCAGGCCCTTGGCCGCATGGCTCTTCACCGCGCCGGGGGAGATGTGCAGGAGCTGCGCGATGTCGGCCTCGCTGAGATCCTCGAAGTAGCGCAGCACCAGCACCGTGCGCTGCTGGCGGGACAGCCGCGACAGCGCCCGCCACACCTGGTCGCGCTCGTCGACGGCCGCCTGCGGGGCGGCCCCGGCGCGCTCGGGCAGCAGGTCGGTGGGGCGCTCACCGTTCCAGCGCCGCCGCCACCAGGAGTTGTACGTGTTCAGCAGCACCTGCCGCACGTACGGCTCCGGGTTGCCGTCCAGCCTCCGCCACGCCGACCACGAGCGGGCCAGCGCGGTCTGCAGCAGGTCCTCGGCCAGCCCGTGGTCTCCGGTGAGCAGGTGCGCGACGCGCAGCAGGTGCCGCGATCGCGCCGTCACGAACTCGTCGAACTCCGCCGTCTCGGCCATCCCCGCTCCCGTCGCCGTCGTCAGGAACCTCTACCGGGTGGACCGGGGAACCGGTTGCCCCTCTCCGGGCTGGTTGCGACGTGCCCATCGACAGCGCCATAATTCTGTACATGACGACCACGCTGCCACTCGCCGAGGTACGAGACCGCCTGTCACCGCTCGTCAACTCCGTGGAGACAACCCATGAAAGGATTGTGATCACGAAGAACGGGCGACCCGCGGCGGTGCTCATCTCATACGACGATCTTGAATCTCTGCAGGAGACGCTGGAGATCCTCTCTGAACCAGGCATCGCAGCGGAGATCAGGGATGCGCTCGTGGACCCGGAGCGGTTCAGCATCGACGACATCCGGCGCGATCTCGAAGCCCGCAGCTCGCGGACCGGGGCCGGGGAGTGACGTATCGCGTCGAGTTCACAGCGGCGGCGCGACGAGACATGGCCAAGCTGCCGGAGAGGATCGCCTGGGCCGTGCTCGAATTCTGCGCCGGCCCACTCGCCGAGAATCCGCACCGTGTCGGCAAGCCGCTGATCGCGGAGCTGGCCGGACTGCACTCCGCGAGACGGGGCGAGTACCGGATCATTTACGCGATCCATGACGAGCGCGTGGTGGTGGAGGTGGCCAACGTGCAGCGACGATCCACCGTCTACCGCAGCCGGTGATCCGCCCAACGGGACGTGCCCGATACCCGGGTCGGGGGAGTGGGCACGTCCCGTCTCGGTGACGGCTAGCTCGGCTGCTCTTCGAGGTCGAGGCAGATGCTGTTGATGCAGTAGCGGGCGTCCTTGGCGGTGAAGCCCTCACCGTCGAACCGGTGCCCCAGGTGCGAGTCGCAATTGGCGCAGCGCACCTCGACCCGCACCATGCCCAGCGACCGGTCCTCGATGTAGCGGATGGTCCCCGGAATGGCCTCGTCGAACGACGGCCATCCGCAGTGGCTGTCGAACTTGGTCACACTGTCGAACAGCGCGACGCCGCACGCCCGGCAGCGGTAGGTGCCCGGGGTCTTGGTCTCCACGTACTTGCCGCTCCACGGGGCCTCGGTGCCCGCCTGGCGAAGCACCCGGAACTCCTCGGGGTTGAGGCGCACGCGCCACTCGTCCTCGCTCAACCGGCTCACGTTCTGCTCCATGCCTCGACCGTACGCGGTAGCGTCGGGCCATGCCCAAGGCCCCAGCGCTCGAGTACGAGGTCGGTAACCGTTCCGTAAGACTCAGCAGCCCGGACAAGATCTATTTCCCGGACCGCGGCTTCACGAAGCAGGACGTCTTCGAGTACTACCTCGCCGTGTCCGAGCCCATGCTGCGGTACATGCGCGACCGGCCCACCATGCTGCAGCGCTTCCCGGACGGGCTCGACGGGGAGATGTTCTTCCAGAAGCGGGTGCCGACCCGGGGCGTCCCGGACTGGATCACCACCGCGGAGATCAAGTTCCCGAGCGGGCGCAAGGCCGACGAGCTGTGCCCGAAGGAGCCCGCCGCCCTGCTGTGGGCCGCGCAGATGGGCACCATCGTGTACCACCCGTGGCCGGTCCGCGCACCCGCCACCGAGAACCCCGACGAGCTGCGCATCGACCTCGACCCGCAGCCCGGCACCGACTTCGCCGACGCGGTGAAGGTCGCCGGGCTGGCCCGTACGGTGCTCGACGACGCGGGCCTGGTCGGTCACCCGAAGACCTCCGGTGGGCGGGGTATCCACATCTACGTGCGGATCAAGCCGGACTGGTCGTTCGTCGAGGCGCGCCGGGCGGCGATCGCGTTCGCCCGCGAGCTGGAGCGGCGCGACCCGAAGCTGATCACCACGGCGTGGTGGAAGGAGGAGCGTGGCGAGCAGGTCTTCATCGACTACAACCAGATGGCCCGCGACCGCACCATCGCCGCGCCGTACTCGCTGCGCGCCAACCCCCGGGCGACCGTCAGCACCCCGGTCACCTGGGACGAGCTGACCCAGGTCGAGCCGAACGACTTCGACCTGCGCACCGTGCCGGCCCGGCTGGCCGAGGTCGGCGACCTCTACGCGGGTATGGACGACGTGCGGCACGATCTCGGCACGTTGCTGGAGTGGTGGGACCGCGACGAGCGCGACCGCAAGCTCGGCGAGATGCCGTACCCGCCGGACTACCCGAAGATGCCGGGCGAGCCGATGCGGGTGCAGCCCAGCCGGGCCAAGGACCCCGTCGAACAGGCCGACGGCTGACCAGGCCGCGCCGCGCCGCGCTCATGATCGCTCGACTTGCCAGGCACCTGGGGGAAAACGCGCTCAAGATACGCACAGGTGCCGGGCAAGTCCGACGATCATGAGCGGCGGCGCGGTCTCAGGCGGGCAGGCCCAGCTCGGCCGCGCGCATGCCGGCCTGGAACCGTGAGTCGGCCTCCAGTTTGATCACGCCGTCGACCAGGGTCTGCGCGGTCGTCACCGTGTATTCGCGGCCCGCCGGGGTCTCCCGGCCGGCGAGGATCATGACCCGCGTGCCGAACTTCCCGCTCGGCGGCGGTGCCCGCCCCCTCGACGCGGACCGGCTGGACGCCGTCGCGGCCCGCTTGGGCGTGACGACGGCGCAGGTCGCGATCGCCGCACTGCTGGCGACCTCACCGTCGGTGCTGGCGATCCCGGGCACCGGTTCGCTCGATCACCTGGCGGAGAACCTCGCGGCCGACCGCCTCGACCTCACCGACCAGGACCTTGCCGACCTGCGGAGCTGACCGGCAGCGTCCGTGGACAGCCCTTCGTCGTCATCGCGGCGAATAGCCGTGCACACGACGAGGCCCCGCCATCGATGACGCGTGGCGGGGCCCCGTCGTGCTGCCACGGGTTCACTGCGGTGGGCACACCGTGCCCGGCGGCGGCACCACCAGGTTGATCAGGAAGTCGTTGACGTGCTTGTTGATGCAGCGCGTCTCCGGGTAGGCGGTGTGGCCCTCGCCGTCCCAGGTGAGCACGACGCCCACGCCGAGCATGTCGGCGAGCTTCTGGGTCTGCTCGTACGGCGTGGCCGGGTCGCCCTTGGTGCCCACCACCAGGATCGGCGGCGCCCCTTCGGCCTTGCCGGTCGGGTACGGCTCGCGCTTGGCGGGCCAGACCGAGCAGGTCATCATGCCCACCGCCAGCGGCGCGCCGAACAGCGGGTACTTCTGCCGCCACTCCGACTGCAGCCGCCGGATCTCCTCCACGCTCGCCGGTTTGGCGTCGTCGGCGCAGTTCACCGCGGCGTTCGCGTCGAACAGGTTGGTGTACTCGCCGTTGGCGTCGCGGTCGGCGTACGAGTCGGCCAGCGCGAAGATCGCCTCGGACTTGCCGTCCTGCAGGTCGGCCAGGGCCTGGCCCAGGTCGGGCCAGCGGGCCTGGGTGTACAGCGACGACACCACGCCCCAGAAGATCCAGCCGGCGGTGGCCTTGCGGCCGTCGGGATTGCCGACCGGGTTGGTGTCGGCCTCCTGCATGAGCTTCTCCACGACCGCGCGGGCGTCGCCGTCGATCGGGCACTGGTTCTTGTTCTTGGCGCACCAGGCGGCGAAGTTGTCGAACGCGCGCTCGAAGCCCATCGCCTGGCTCTCCGAGGACTGGATCGACGTCTGCAGCGGGTCGACCGCGCCGTCGAGCACCATGGCCCGGATCTCCTTCGGGTACAGCTGCGCGTACACCGCGCCGAGCAGCGTGCCGTAGGAGTAGCCGAGGTAGTTCATCTTGCCCTCGCCCAGCGACAGGCGGATCGCCTCCATGTCCCGGGCCGCCTGCACGGTGGCGAACAGGCCGAGCCGGTCGCCGTACTTGGCCTTGCAGCCGTCGGCCATCTTCTTGGTCAGCGCGAGCGCCTCGTCGAACTCGTCCTGCGTCACCGGGTCGGGCTGGCTGGCGAAGGTGGCGTCCAGGTCGGCGTCGGTGTAGCAGTCGACCGGGGTGGACCGGCCGACGCCGCGCGGGTCGAAACCGACGATGTCGAAGCGCCGGGTGATCTCCGCGGGCAGGCCCAGGGTCAGGTACGCCGCGAGGTCGACGCCGGACGCGCCCGGGCCGCCGGGGTTGACCATCAGCGCGCCGATGCGGTCGCGCTGGTCGGTGGCCCGCGCCCGCATGACCTCGATGTCGAAGGTCTGGCCGTCGTCGGGCTTGTTCCAGTCCTGCGGCACCTTCACCGTCTTGCATTCGAAGGTGTAGCCGGACGGCGCCTTGCCCAGCAGGTCCGCGGCGATCTCCGGACACAGCCGCCAGCCCGGTTCGGGGCTGACGGCCGCGGCCTCCGGGCGGCCGCCGAAGTCGGGCAGCGGCAGTATGCAGCCGCTGGTCGTCAGTGCCGATGTCAGCAGCGCGACGGCGGTGCCCGCCACCCTCTTATTGAGCCTGAGTCGCACGAGCGTGTTCACTCCCCCCGGAACGGATCCGCCCGAGCCTACGGGGTACGCAGTACCTCGTCGACGTTGAGGCTGATAGGACGGTCGAGTTGGTCATAGGTGCAGGACCGGGGGTCGCGGTCCGGCCGCCAGCGCTTGAACTGGGCGGTATGCCGGAAGCGGTCGCCCTCCATCGCGTCGTAGCCGACCTCGACCACGAGTTCGGGGCGTAGCGGTTCGAAGCCAAGGTCCTTCCCCCCACTCCATCGGCTGGGCGCACCCGGCACGCGCTGGCCCTCCGTCGCCGACCCCCACGTGTGCTCGCCGGGGTTGCGGTAGGGAGCCAGTTCGTCCAGCAGCTCGGCTCGGCGTGCCGCGGTGAACGCCGAACTCGCGCCGACGTGGTGCAGGACGCCGCTGTCGTCGTACAGGCCGAGCAGCAGTGATCCGACCACCGGCCCGGAGGTGTGGTACCGGAAGCCGGCCACCACCACGTCCGCGGTACGCGAATGCTTGATCTTGAACATGAGCCGCTTACCGGGGGAGTAGGGCATGTCGGCGGGCTTGGCGATGAGACCGTCCAGGCCCGCCCCTTCGAACTCGGTGAACCACGTGCGGGCCGTGTCCGCGTCGGTGGTGACCGGGGTCAGGTGCACGGGCGGCTCGACGTGGGCGAGGGCCTGTGCCAGCAGGGCGCGGCGCTGGGCGTACGGCTGGTCCATCAGCGACCGGTCGTCCAGCGCCAGCAGGTCGAACGCGATGACGTCGGCGGGGGTCTCCACGGACAGCTTGTTCACCCGGGAGGCCGCCGGGTGGATGCGCTGGTTGAGCATGTCGAAGTCGAGGCGGGGGATGCGGTCGGCGTCGCGGCGGATGCAGACCAGCTCGCAGTCGATCACCGAGCGGGCCGGGAACTGCTTCAGCGCCAGATTCACGACCTCGGGAAAGTATCGCGTCAGCGTCTTACCGCCCCGGCTGGCCAGCTCGACCTCGTCACCGTCACGGAAGACGATGCAGCGATACCCGTCCCATTTGGGCTCGAACGTCATACCCGGCTCATCGGGAATCTTCGACACCGGCTTGGCCAGCATCGGCTCCACAGGGGGGTTAACCGGCAAATCCATACCCCCAGTCAACCAGCAAACCGCCCACCCCGCGCCGAACCTCCTGGTTGATCATGAACCTGTGGCACGGCTCGGCGGCGTGTCGTGTCCACAACTTCATGATCACGCAATGCGCGGCGTTCAGTCAGTCCGCCCGTCCGGTGCGACCGGGTTGAGGCTCGCCTGCTCCTGCTCGAACCGGAACTCGCGGATGAAGCAGTCCCGGGGCTGGCCCACCGCGAACAGCACACAGTCGGCGACCGAGCGCGCGGTGAGCATCGAGTCCGCGGTGCGCGGCCCGTCCTGCACGAAGTCCGGCGGGTACAGCGAGATCACCCGGATGCCTTCGGGGCGCAGCCGGTACGACAGGATGTCGGCCAGCCCGGCCTGCGCGTGTTTCGCCGCGTAGAAGGCGGGGTGGGCGGTCGAGCGGTGGTGGCCGGTCTCGCCGCAGCCGGAGACCAGGTTGACGATGTCGGGACGCGACGAGGCCCGCAACAGCGGCAGCAGATGCTTGACCAGCAACGTGGTGCCGGTAGCCGCGCCGGCGATCATGGACACGATGGCGTCGTCGGGAACGTCTTCCAGGCCGGGGCCGTCCGCGTACGCCGCCGCGTTGTTGACGAGCAGGTCGAGGTGCCCGGTTCGCGCGGTGAGGCCGGCGGCGAACCCGCGTACCGACGCGGGGTCGGCAAGGTCGCATCGGTACGCCTCGGCGCTGCCGGGCCCCTCGCGGTTGATCAGGTCGGCGGTCGCCGCGGCGGCGGCCTCGTTCCGGGCGGACAGGTACACGTGCGCGCCCCGCGCCGCGAACTCGCGGGCGAGCAGCCGCCCGGTGTCCCGCCCCGCGCCCGTTACCGCCACCCGCAGCCCTTCGAAGGTCATCATGCCGAGATCCCACCACCTCCACCGCGCTTGAGGTCAACCGAGCGCCCCCAGTCGGTGATCACGGCGGCAGGTAGGGACACGCCGTCGAACACGTCCCCAAGTTCATGATCAACGCGGCGGTGGTAGGGCGGGGGCTGCAACAAACCTGCACATGGGAGGGGTTGCGGGGAGGGAAAGCGCTTTCCTATGCTCGCGGAACGAACGTCGAGTTGCATCGATGTTTCGATCTCTTGACGTCCCGATCTCGCGGAAGGAAGGCGCATGAAGGTACGTTCCCGGCTCGCCACCGCCGCGGTGGCTGCCACGGTGGCGGCGGCGTTGCTGTACGCGGGCACCGCCAACGCCGCCACCCTGTTCAACGACGACTTCGACGACGGCAACTCCTCCGGCTGGACCACGTCCGGCGGGACCTGGTCCGTCACCACCGACGGCACGCCCGTGCTGCGGCAGACGGGCACGAGTTCCGACGCCCGGGCCCGAGCCGGTTCGACGGCCTGGGCGAACTACACGGTCACGGCGCGGGTGAAGCTGACCGCGGTCAACGGCTCGAACCGGTTCGCCGCGCTGCTGGCCCGGGCGCAGTCGAACACCAGCTACTACTACCTGGCGCTGCGCACCAACCACACGGTGGAGCTGAAGAAGCTGGTCGGTGGGTCGTCCACGACCCTGGCCAGCGCTGCGGTCACCGTCACCACCGGGTCCTGGTACACGCTGAGTCTCACGGTCAGCGGGACCAGCCTGCAGGGCAGCGTGAACGGCGGGGCGTCGGTGTCCGCGACGGACGCGCAGTTCGCCACCGGGCAGATCGGCGTGGCCACCTACAACGCGGCCGCGAACTTCGACGACGTGCTCGTCGCCGACGCGGGCGGGCCGTCGCCGAGCCCGAGCGCTTCCAGCGGCCCGAGCGCGAGCCCGCGGCCCAGCAGCAGCCCCAGTGTGAGCCCGAGTCCGAGCCCCAGCCCGAGCGGACCGCCGCCGAATCCGCCGGGGCCGGGGCAGCCGGACGGGTTCGCCACCGTCGCCGGATACGGCCAGGCCACCACCACGGGCGGGGCAGGCGGCCCGACCGTCACCGTGGACACGACCGAGGAGTTCCTCGACTACATCGCGCGCACCGGGCCGTACACGATCCAGGTGTCCGGCACGATCACGCTGCCGACCGGCACCAGCGACGGCATGCACAACGTGACCTCGGACAAGACGATCGTCGGGCTCGGCTCGACCGCGCGCCTGGTCGGCGGCGGGCTGAACATCGGCCTGCCGATCAGCGACGCGGTGACCTCACCGCCCGCGAACGCCGTGCACAACGTCATCATCCGGAACCTGTCGATCAGCGGCGCGTCCGACGACCTGATCAACGTCCAGATGTTCTCGCACCACATCTGGATCGACCACAACGACCTGTCCGACGGCGGCGACGGCGCGCTCGACATCAAGCGCGGCTCCGACCTGCTCACGGTGTCCTGGAACAGGTTCCACGACCACGACAAGACGACCCTGGTCGGCCACGACGACGCCAACGGCGCGCAGGACACCGGCCGGCTGCGGGTCACCTACCACCACAACTTCTTCGACCGCTCCGACCAGCGCAACCCGCGGGTGCGCTTCTCGCCGCTGGTGCACGTCTACAACAACTACTACTTCGACAACAGCTACGGCATCGCGTCGACCAACGAGTCCGGCCTGTTCGTGGAAGGCAACTACTTCTACAGCGTCAACAACCCGGGCCGGGTCGAGTTCAGCGGGCCGCTGGGCCGCATGGTCGAGCGCAACAACATCCTCGTCGAGTGCAACCACCCCATCGAGGTGCGCGGCACCGTCACCGACCCGGCGACGTACTACCCGTACACCGTGGACGACCCGGCGACCGTGCCGGCGATCGTCCCGGCGGGCGCGGGCGTCGGAAAGATCTGAGGGGGTACGCCATGAGCGAGAGCGCAGCTCCTCGGGGGCTGAGTGCGGCGCGCCGGGCCTGGGTCGCCACGGCCGTGCTCGCCGCGACGGTGGCGGTCAGCGCCGTCGCGGTCAGCCGGGCCGACGCGGCCGTCCTGTTCGGCGACGACTTCGCCGACGGCAACGCGAGCGGCTGGTCGACCTCGGGCGGCAGCTGGTCGGTGTCCGGGCAGGCTTACCGCCAGTCGAGCACCGGCGCGGACGCGAAGGCCCAGGCGGGTTCGACATCCTGGACCGACTACACGGTGCAGGCCAGGGTGCAGCCGACGGCGTTCGGCAACAGCACCCGGGCGGCCGGGGTCGTCGCCCGCGCCCAGAACATGACCAGCTTCTACGCCCTGGTGCTGACCGGCGGCGGCACGGCGCAACTGCGCCGCGTCTCCGGCGGCGGCGTGACGACGCTGGCCAGCGCGCCGGTGCCGGTCGCCACGGGCAGCTGGTACACGCTCGCACTGCGGGTCAGCGGCTCGTCGCTGTCGGGCGCGGTCAATGGCACGACGCTGGTCAGCGCGACCGACGGCACCTTCGCGGGCGGCCGGGTCGGGCTGACGGCGTCGTACGCGAGCGCGTACTTCGACGACGTGACCGTGGACAGCGGCACCGGCCCGCAGCCGAGCCCCAGCGCCAGCGCCAGTCCCGGGCCGTCGCCCTCGGCGAGCCCGAGCGCGTCCCCGTCGGCGAGCGCGTCGCCGAGTCCGAGCAGCAGCCCGAGTCCGAGCGCGTCGCCGTCGCGGCCGCCGAGCCCGTCGCCCAGCACCAGCCCGGGGCCGGTGCCGCCGAACCAGGCCGACGGCTTCGCGAGCGTGAACGCGCTCGGCCAGAACGGCACCTACGGTGGCGTGGGCGGGCCGACGGTCGTGGTCGACACGACCGCGGAGCTGCTGGCCGCCATCGACACCATCGGGCCGATGATCATCCAGGTGCAGGGCACGATCACGATCGACAGCAAGCGGGGAGTACGCCCGAACAAGACGATCGTCGGGCTCGGCTCCAACGCGACGATCAACGGGGGCGGGTTCGACTTCTACCGCTCGTACAACGTGATCGTCAGGAACCTGACCTTCATCAATGCCGAGGACGACGCGGTCAACGTGGGCCAGAACTCGCACCACGTCTGGATCGACCACAACCGCTTCGTCGCGCCGGTCGACGGCTCCATCGACATCGTGCGCGGCGCGGAGTACGTCACCGTGTCCTGGAACCACTTCGACCACACCGACAAGTCGATGCTGATCGGCCACTCCGACGGCAGCGCCAGCGAGGACGTGGGCCACCTGAAGGTGACCATCCACCACAACTTCTTCGACCACAGCCGCCAGCGCCACCCCCGGGTGCGCTGGGGCGACCCGGTGCACGTCTACAACAACTACTTCCTGGGCAACGAGCTGTACGGCGTCGCGTCCACCCAGGACGGCGGGGTACTCCTGGAGGGCAACTACTTCCAGGACGTGCCGTTCCCGTGCTTCTCCGCGAGCGGGTACGCCGACAGCGGCCCCGGCCGCCTCGTCCAGCGCAACAACATATTCACCGGCTCCGGCCCCTGCGAGGTCTCCGGCACCGTGGCCGACCCGGGTGCCTATTACGCCTACGCCGTCGCCAACCCGTCCACCGTTCCGGCAGCGGTCATCGCCGGCGCGGGACCCAGCTGATCCGGTCGAGGGGGCGGGTCGGCGTCCGCCCCCTCGCGGTTCGACGTCGTATCGGTGGCGGGCGGGTTCGCCGCAGGGCGCGAGCCACGGGACCGCGCCCGCCACCTCACCTGCCGGCGGTCGGCAGGAGTTTCGTGCCGTCAGGCGGAGTCGGGCTCGGGCGGCCAGTCGGCATAGTGCGCCAGTAGTTGTGCCCCATGGACGCGCCGCTCGCAAGGGTGACTGCGGCCGCAATGGCAGCAGCAGCCGCTCAGGTCACGCCGGTGCGTGGCCAGCAGGTGTGCGCCGTAGCCGGCCTGAGCCTTGGCGTACCGCAGGAAGTCCGCTGCCGGGATCGGAGCATCCATGTCACTCCTTCGCTGGATTGACAGCAATCGTATCTGTGTCGTGAATGGACGCTCGTATGTACTAGGTCAATGAGGCTATGGCGATTGCCGGTGGTTGTCGTGGGCCACCGAGTAGGCCGCCGACACGTGGTAGGCCAGGCACGACCCATGGGGAGGAAGCTCCGATGACGGTTCCGGAGCCGCTCGGCGCGCTGATCACCCATCGCAGGCGGCAGCTCGGTCAGAGCCAGGAGCGGCTCGCCGAGCAGTTGTGCGCGTTGTCCGGGCGGGTGACGATCACGAAGAATGAGGTCTCACGGTACGAACGCGGTCGGCGCGTTCCGAACGCCAGGTCGCTGAAACTGCTCGCCGCCGCGCTCGGCCTACCCCTGGTCGACCTGGAGCGGGCGGCGGCAGGTGCGCGAAGCCGCGCGGTGACCCCCGCGGAACCGGTCGCCGCCGCCGTGGCCGACGCAGCCGAGCGCGAGGAGGGCGCCGTGGACAGGCGGGAGATGCTTCGTCAGCTGGCTGCGGCGAGCCTCGTGGTCGCGGGCTGGCCGGTCGGCACCGCGCACGGCGTGGACCTGCCCGCGCGTGTCACCGCCGAGCACGTCGCCGAGTTGCGCGAGGCGACCGGCCTGTACCGGACCTGGGTGCGCCGCCACGGGGGCGGTGGGCTGGGCAGGCACGTCGCCGCCCTGCTGGAGAGGGCGAGCATGATGCACAGCGCCGCCCGTGACGGGGCTACCCGCACACTGCTGCTGGAATGCATCGCCGACCTGGCCGGCCTCGGGGCGTACGTCGCCCGTGACGTCGAACTGCACGACTACGCGGGACGGATGTACCAACTCGGCCTGCAGGCGGCGAACGCGTCCGGCGACCGGCACCTCGGCGGCCACCTGATCGTGCGCATGGCCGGGCACAACATCGAACTGCGCCGGCCGGAGGAGACCCTCGGACTGCTGTCCGCCGCGCGGCAGGCGGCCGCCGCCGTCCTGACTCCCGGCGAGCGGGCCAATCAGCACTGCATCGAGGCCTGGGCGAACGCTCAGCGCGGCGACGCGGCGGCGGTGCGGCGCGCGGTCGGGCAGGCCGAGGACGAGTTCGCGAGGAGCGACGGGACCGCCGCGCCGGAGTGGGGTGGGCAGCACGTGACGGAGGCGGAGCTCTACAGCCTGACCGGGGCGGGGTACGTCGACCTGGCCCGTACCGATGCCAGGCACTGCGCTCACGCCGTCGAGCGGTTGGAGCGCGCGATCGCCCTGCGCGGCGACGCCCACGCTCGCAACCGGACGCTCGACCTGCTGAGCCTCGCCGAAGCGCTGGCCATCGCGGGGGAGCCGGTCGAGGCCTCGCGCACCGCCGATCAGGCGCTCGGCCTGTTCGGCGGGATCACGTCAGGCCGCCTGCGTCGCCGGTTCGCCGAGACCGCGGCCACGTTCGGCGCCCACGGCGGACGCGCCGCCGAGGCCGAGACCGCGCGCCTGCGCCTGCTCTCGGCCTCGGCCGCCGGTAGCGCCTGACCGCACCCGTCGGCCAAATGCGTTGATCATGAACTTGTGGCAGGGACGCGCCGTCGAACCTTGCCATAAGTTCATGATCAACGCGGGTGGGGGTCAGCAGGAGCCGAGGTTGGTGGTGCGGGTGACGCGGAGGGTGGTGAGGGGGGTGACCGGTGGGTTGTCGACGGCGTACGGCGTGCCGTCGTGTTTGCGGAACTCGACGACGGCCTGCACGGACATCGGGACCAGGACCAGGTTGAAGTCCTTGCCGGCGTCGCCGGGCGCGCCGATCACCACCCGGTCGGCCCGCCACGCGTCGCCGTCGAAGGTGATGATCTTCTCCCAGTAGTACTTGCTGTCGCCGGGGACCTGGATGAACAGCCCGACCTCCCGGCCGGGCGGTTTGGTGCCGTACCCGGTGAGGTCCGCGCACTGCGGCACCTGTGTGGCGCTGGTCAGTTGGAAGGCGACCGGCGACGGGGAGGCCGAGGGCGAAGCGGCCGGTGGCGGGGACGAGCCGGTGACCGTGGGGGAGTCGTCGGGCAGCAGCCGGTCCAGCAGCGCGGGGGTCACGCCGATGAGGGCGGCCAGCACGACGCCGAGGAAGGTCCACTGGGCGGCGCCCCAGGAACGGCGGGTCCGGGTGTTCTCCGGTGCAGACATCCTTTGTGGATACCGCACGCGGGCAAGGCGCGCCATCGCCCGCGTGCGGGAGACCGGATCAGCGCAGTGTCGCCTCGGCCAGGATCGTCGGGGAGCCGCCGTCCCATGAGCCGGTGAGCGTGAGCCCGCCGCCGGCGGTGGAGCCGAGCACGCGGTGCACGGTCAGGTCGACGGTGGCGGTGGTGATGCGGGTGGGGTCGCCGTCGGTGTTCTGCTCGATCGGGCCGACCGTCGGGACGGCCGTGCCCGGGGCGCCGCTGCCGCGCAGCGTCATCGCCGGGGCGCGCTTCTCCTGCCGGCCGTCGGCGTCGACGAACTCCTCGGCCTCGCCGCCGCCGGTGAGGATGGCGGTGGCCAGGGCCTGGAGGTACACCGGGTCGCCGGTGGCGTCGTACACCCAGCGCTTGCCGAGCACGGAGTGCTCGGTGGTGCCGACGAGCCACGGCTCGCCGCCGGGCAGCGGCGCGCCCCGGTAGGTGAGCGGGACGTGCAGCACCGGGCCGTCGCCGGCCTGGACCAGGATCGTCTCGACGCCGACCTCGCCGTCGGGGTCGTCGAAGCGGCATGCGGCCACCCGTTGCACGCCCGGCTGCGCCGGTCCCTGGTACCAGGGACGGGTGGGCAGCCAGGAGTCGATCAGTTCGAGCTTGGTCGGCTTGATGTCCGCGCGGTACAGAAGTGCCATGTCCGGCATCGTAGACGCCCGGCCGGGCCGGTCGGCGAGGCCGTTTCGGGCGCGACCAGGCCGGACGAGGGGGACACGGCGATCCGGCCGGGATCGGCGAAGCGGGCACCGGGCGTACGCCCGGCTTGTAGGTTCGATGGGTGGCCACCCTGCTGACGGTGAGCGTAGGCCTGCCCAAGGATGTCGACTGGCGCGGGCGCACCGTGCACACCGGGGTGTGGAAACGGCCTGTGGACGGCCCGGTGATGCTGCGGCGGCTCAACCTGGACGGCGACGGCCAGGGCGATCTCGGCGGCCACGGCGGCGAGCAGCGTGCGGTGCTGGTGTACCAGCGGGACTCCTACCGATACTGGGCGAAGGTGCTGGGCCGCGACGACCTCGTGCCCGGCCAGTTCGGCGAGAACTTCACCGTGGACGGGCTGCCCGACGACGAGGTGTGCGTCGGCGACCGCTACCGCGTGGGCGGGGCCGTCGTGGAGGTGACCCAGCCGCGAGTGACCTGCTACCGCGTCGGGATGCGGATGAACGAGCCGCGGATGGCGGCGCTGATGGTCGCGCACCACCGGCCCGGCTTCTATCTGCGGGTGATCACCGAAGGGCTGGTGCAGGCGGGCGACGAGATCGTGAAGCTGTCGACCGGGCCCGAGGCGATGACCGTGGCGGAACTCGACGCCCTGCTGTACCTGCCGGGCCACTCCCGCGCCGACGCCGCGCGGGCGCTGAGCATCCCGGCGCTCAGTCCGGGCTGGCAGGCCTCCATGCGGGGCCTGCTCGACCAGGCCGATGGGCAGGAGGGCAACGCCGGGCTGGAGACGGCCGCCGCGCCGCCCGCGTGGACCGGGTTCCGGCCGCTGACCGTCACCGCACTGGACGAGGAGACGCGGGACGTGTTCTCGCTGCACCTGGCTGCCGCCGACGGGTCACCGCTGCCCGCGGCGCTGCCGGGCCAGTTCCTGACGCTGCGGCTGCCCGGCCCCGGCGGGCCGCTGGTGCGCAGCTACTCGTTGTCGGGCACCCCCGGCGACGCGGTGTACCGGATCAGCGTGAAGCAGGAGCCGCACGGCGCGGCGGGGACGTACCTGCGCGCCAACGCCCGCCCCGGGCTGGTCGTCGAGGTCGCGGCGCCCCGCGGCACGTTCACGCTGGAATCCGGCGACGGGCCGGTGCTGCTGCTGTCGGCGGGCATCGGGGCCACGCCGGTGCTGGCGATGCTGCACGCCCTGGTCGCGTCGCAGCCGGACCGCGCGGTGTGGTGGGTGCACGGGGCGCGCGACGGCAGCGAGCACGTCTTCGCCGCGGAGAGCCGGGAACTGCTCGCCGGGCTGCCGCACGCGCACGTGCACATCTGCTACAGCCGGCCCGCCCCGCAGGACCGGCCGGACCGCGACTTCACCAGCGCCGGGCGGATCACCGCCGCCGTGCTGCGCGGGCTCGGCCTGCCGCCGGACACGTCGGCCTACCTGTGTGGGCCGACGGAGTTCATGCAGGACGTCACCGCCGAACTCGGCGCGCTGGGGCTCGACGCGGGCCGGGTGCACAGCGAGCTGTTCGGCGCGCAGGCGGGCCTGACGCCCGGCATCGCCGCCGCGCCGGTCCGTCCGCCGCACGCGCCGGAGGGCGCGCCGGGTCCGGGTCCGGCGGTGTCCTTCGTCCGCAGCGGGCTGACCGTGCCGTGGAGCCCGGCGTACGCCAGCCTGCTCGAATTCGCCGAGGCGTGCGACGTGCCGGTGCGCTGGTCCTGCCGGACCGGGGTGTGCCACACCTGCGTGAGCGGCCTGCTGTCGGGGCAGGTGGCGTACTCGCCCGAGCCCGTCGAGGAGCCCGGCGACGGCAACCTGCTGATCTGCTGCTCCGAGCCGACCTCAGAGCTCGCCCTCGACCTGTGACGCGGCGGCCCGTGCGTCCGGCCTGAAGTGCCGGAGCCGGAGCGGGTCAGAACGACTTGAAGCTGCGGATCGGCATGCGGGGGCCGTACTTCGGCGCGCCGATGCCGGAGGCCTCGATGAGGTGGCAGACCCGGCCGCGGTGCCCGGCGAACGGGGCGAGCAACTCCAGCATCCGCGCGTCGGTGCCCCGGGGCTCCCCGGCCAGGGCGTAGCAGACGAAGTTCGGCAGGTGGAAGTCGCCGACGCTGACCGCGTCGGGGTCGCCGAAGACGACGGCCGCCGTCTCGGCCGCCGTCCACGGGCCGATGCCCCGGATGGTCAGCAGGTGCGCGGTGAGGGCGGCGCTGTCGGGGCGGCGTTCCAGCCGGCCGGCCTGGGCGGCGACCCGCCGCAGCGTGTCGGCCCGGCGCTGCTCCAGGCCCAGCGGATGGAACTCGTAGTACGGCGTGGCGGCGACGACCTCCGGGTCGGGCGGCAGCCACAGGTTCTCCACCGGGCCGGGGGCCTTCGTGCCGAGCTTGCGCACGATCGCCGAGTACGCGCGGTACGCCTCGGTGCCGGTGACCTTCTGCTCGCACACCGCCCGCAGCAGCCGGGGGAACGCCAGGCGCGTCGCGGGCAGGCGCAGGCCGGCGTGCTCGCGGGCGAGCCGGGCGACGAGCGGGTGCGCCTTCGACAACGCGGCGAACCCGGTGACGTCGTCACGCAGCCCGGCGATGGCGTCGGCCCGCTCGGCCAGCCAGCCGGCGCCCTCGCCGTACGCCTCGACGTGCAGGAACCCGCCGGCGGCGCGCAGCGCCAGGCTGCCCGGACCCTCGGGGGTCCGGGCAGCCAGCCAGTAGACGCCGTCGACCCAGCGTGAGCAGGGATCGTGCCGGCCGAGGCTGAGCTGGGCGAGCGTGCCGGCGATGTCGTATCGCTCAGGCAGCTCGTGTCGCTCGGTCACGGCATCGAATCTGCCACGCTCAGGCGGCCAGCCACAGTGCGGGGGTGGTGGCGGGCTCCCAGCCGGTCAGCGAGGTGTGTGCCTGCCGGCAGGTGTAAACGACACCCTGGTAGGTCACCTTGGCGCCGGTGGTGTAGGCGACGTTGGGCGCCCAGGCCGGGTAGGAACCGGTCGGGCTGGCGCTCGGCGAGGCCGACGGGGACGCGCTGGGCGACCTGCTCGGCGACGGCGACGTGCTGGGAGACGCGCTGGGCGAGGCGCTGGGGGACGTGCTCGGCGAGGCGGACGGCGACGGGACGGTGCCGCCGATCACCACGTCGGCGCACGAGTAGAACGCCTCCGGACTGTCCGAGCGCTGCCAGATCATGTAGATCAGGTGGCGGCCGGGGTGCCCGGACGGGATCGTGCCGGACAGGTTGTAGTAGCCGTCGGTCACCGCCGGGTTGGTGACGGTCAAAAACGGGCTGGCCTCCAGGTCGCCCCAGCGCAGCGGGGTGGTTGGCTGGTAGCCGGGCCGGGTGACGTAAAGCTGCCAGGTGCCCAGGTGCGGGGCGGTGGCGCGGACCCGGAAGTTGTACGCCCCGGACGCGGGCAGCGTGGTGGTCGGCCAGTCGCCGCGACCGAGGTCGAGCCCGGCGTACTTGCTGCGGTTGGCGCTGCACAGCTTGCCGTCGGGGATGATGCTGCGGTGCTGCCCGGCGGCGTTGGCGATGTTCACCTCGTTCCAGTCGTACAGCGGCTGGGTGCCGCCGAGCGCGACGACGGCCTTGCAGGCGTCGGTGTCGGGCGACTCGGGGCCTTCCAGGTAACACGTGTAGACGCGGCTGGCGGGCGTGACCATCGTCCCGTGGCTCGCCGCTGGCGTGATCAGGGTGACCACGGCGAGGGTCGGGGCGAGGACCAGGACCGTCGTGGCGAGGGCAGCGCGGGTTGCGGCGCGCATGCGTTCCACCTCTCTGTGGAAGTATTCCAATAAGGAAACTTTACTAAGAGATGAATTTACGCCTCACGTCCACGGCGATCAATGGCCGTGTCCGTACCGTTGCCGTGGCTCAGGCGGTGGTGCGCTGGGCGGCCAGGGCCAGCGAGCGGTGCAGGAGCTTGCCGTCGCCGAGCAGGTGGCGCAGCTTCTTCTCCAGCCCGGCGATGGGCACCAGATTCTGCGGGGCGCGCGGGTCCTTGTACGGCAGGGAGGCGAAGCGGGGAATCGTCGCCGTGGACAGCTCGGCCAGCGCGACGGCCTGGTGCTCGGGCACCTCGGCCGAGCACTCGACGCGCACGATGCCCGCCCACGGGGAGCTGCCGCCGTGCGGCAGGCGCAGATACCAGGTGAGCCGCTCGTACACGCCGGTGATCCGGAACACCGGGGTGCGCTGCGCGGGTTGGAGCGCGGCCACCACGCTGATCAGGCGATCGGGCAGGTACTGCTTCTGCTGGGTCTTGATGTAGCCCAGGGTGCGCGGCAGCGCGTCGCGGCTGCGCAGCGGCCCGTCCACGATCAGCAGATCGCCGTCCTCGCGCAGCTGCCGGGACACCTCGATCTCCAGCTCGGTGAGGGCCCCCTGCAGGCGGTTCGACAGGTCCTTCTCGTCCGCGTTCAGGACGGTCTCGGCGCGGTAGCGGGCCGCCTGCCCCGCGTCGACGTCGGAGGGCTGCTCGGCTGCGGTGAACAGGGTGCGTTCCACCTTCACGCCGGTGACGCTGGCTCCGGTCGAGCGCTCGCAGCGCACCACCCCTGCCGCGTAAGAGCTGGCCAGGCCGGGGCGGGTCACCCCGTCGTGGTCCTCGATCCACAGCCGGGCGTCGGTGCGGCGCACGCCGTCGACGAGCAGCACCACGTCGGGCGCGCGTACGCCCGGCGGGGTCTCCAGGGGTCGCCAGTCCGCCGCCGGCAGCTCGATCTCGGGGTCGAGCTTGGCACTGCTGGCCTCGGCCGGCCCGCGCTCCGCGCCGTCGAGACTGGCGCCGAAGCCGGGATCCCAGGCGTCCACATGGAACTTCATGAGATCTGTCTACCAGCTCTCGTCTATCCGACCCGCTCCACGCGGGCCGTACGGGCGTCCTTGCTGATCTCGAACCGGACCGGGATGCGCTCGGCCAGCGCCTGGACGTGCGTCACCACCCCGACCATGCGATCGCCGGTGGCAGCGAGGTTCTCCAGCGTCGCGGCGACGGTGTCCAGGGTGGACGCGTCCAATGTGCCAAAACCCTCGTCGAGCATGATGGACTCCAGGCTCGCCGTCGGCGACAGGCCGCCGAGCTGGTCCGCCAGCGCGAGTGCGAGTGCCAGCGAGGCCTGGAACGTCTCGCCGCCCGACAGCGTGCGCACCGTGCGCCGCAGCCCGGCGTCGTGGTGGTCGACCACGAAGAACTCGCGGTCCTCGTGGATCAGGTCGTACTGCCCACCGGACAGCTCGCGCAGAATCGCCGACGCCCCGTCCACTAGCGCGTCCAGCGCCTCCTGCAGCAGCCACGCCTCGAAGTTGTTGGCCCGCAGGTGGTTGGCCAGCGCCGTGGCCACCTGCCGGTCGGTCTCGACCACGGCCCGCTGCGCCCGCAGCGCCTCGGCCTGGGCGCGCCGTTCCAGCAGCGTGTCCCGGGCGGCGGCCATGCGTTCCACGGTCACCGCGGCGGCCCGCTGGTGCTCCCCGGCACCGGGCCGGGGCAGTTCGGCCGCGGCGAACAGCTCGTCCAGCCGGTGCACCAGCCCGGCCGCGTGCTCGCGGGCCTGGGCCAGCCGGCCCCGCTCGCCGTCACGCGCGGTCAACGCGGCGGCGGCCTGCTCCCGGGCCCAGCCGTCGAGGGCGCGCCACGCGGCGGCGAGATCGTCGCGGTCGGCGGCGGGCGGGACCAGCGCGGTCACCGTGTCACGGGCCGCGTCGAACGAGCGCCAGCCCGCCGACAGCCGGTCCTGGGCCTGCTGGGCGAAGCCGGCGGACTGCCGCTGCGCCTCCCGCGCCGCCCGCAGTGCCGTGGTCGCCATGGCCAGCTCGCGGCGCAGCGCCTCGGCGGCGGTCAGCTGCTCGCGCAACTTCGGCACCGGGGCCGCCCCGTGCAACACCCGGGCGACCTCGGCGGCCCGCACCGCCAGCTGCTCGCGCTGCGCGGACGCCTTCGCGTGCCGGACGCTCGCCTCGTTGACTTTGCGATCCAGCTGCTCCCGACCGGCACGGGCGGCGGCCACGGCCTGCTCGGCCTGCTCGACGACCTTCTTCGCAGCGGTCATCGCGGGCTGGTCGGGCATCGCGGGCACGGTCGCCACGTGCTGGGTGCAGACCGGGCAGGCGTGTCCCGCCTTCAGGTCCCGGCGCAGCCAGGCGGCCCGGTCGGAGGTCTGCGCGGCCTGCAGCGCCTGCTGCGCCTCGGCCAGCGCCCGCTCGGCCTGCGCCTGGCGGGCCACCGCGGTCTGCTGCGCGCCGAGCGCGGAGTCGTGCAGCTGCTGCGCCTGCGACGCGGCGGCGTCAAGTTCGGACAGCTGGGTGGCCAGGCGCGAGTTCTCGGCGTGCGCCTCCAGCAGGCCGCGCAGCACCGTCGGGTCGGCGGCGGCCTCCAGCTGGGCGCGCACCTTCTCCTCGGACTCCTCGGCGGCGCCGACCGCGATCGCGGCGTCCTGCGCGGCGGCCGCGGCGTCACGGGCGGTCTGCGCCAGCGTGGTCACCCCGGCGGGCGCGGCGACCGCGGTGAGCAGGCGCAGCCGCTGCTCGGCGGCGGTCGCCTCGGCACTGACCTGCTCGACCCGGCGCTGCGCCTCGACCAGCTCCGGCAGCGCGGCGTCGACGTCGGCGGCCAGCACGCGAGCCTGCTCCACGCGAACCTCGGCGGCCTCGATCGCCTCGTCGGAAGCGGCGGCGGTCAGCTCCTTCAGCACCGGCTCGGTCGCGGCCAGCTTGCCGTTGGCCTCGGTGACCAGCACACCGGCCTTCTCCCGGATCTTGTCGTAGACGTCCAGGCCGAGCAGGCGGACCAGGATCTCCTGCCGCTCCGCGGGCCGGGCGTGCAGGAACGCGGCGAATTCGCCCTGCGGCAGCACCACACACTTGATGAACTGGTCGTACGGCAGCCCGACCACGTCCGCGACCGCGTGGTCCAGCTCGCCCGGCGTGCCCGCGAGGGCCTCACCCAGCTCGTCGAGCAGGTCCTCGCCGTCCAGGCTGGACGCGTCGAAGCCCGGAGTGAGCGCCTGCAGCCCCGCGGCCCGGGTCGCGGTCCGGCCCTTGCCGTCGCGTCGCACCACCCGCGTCGCCGCGTACCGGGTGCCGCCGGCCTCGAAGATGAGCCGCACCGCGGCCTCGGTGGCCGACGGGGCCAGCGCGTGCGCGACGCTGCGGCCGCCGCCCCAGCGCGGGGCCGTGCCGTAGAGGGCGAAGCAGATCGCGTCGAGCAGCGTCGACTTGCCCGACCCGGTGGGGCCGACCAGCGCGAAGAAGTCGCAGTCGGTCAGGTCGACGGTGGTCGGCTCCCGGAACACGGTGAACCCGCGCAGATCCAGCCGCAGCGGCCTCATGCCATGACCTCCCTCGTGATGACACCGCACCGCGAACCCGGCGCGCCGGCGGCGGCCCGCCCGTCGGCCCTGCCGCGTCCGGCGGCGTCGGCCCGTGGCTCGCTCATCCGGCGACCTCCGTGTAGAGGCGGTCGAACAGGTTCTTGGTCGCGGTGTCCTCGTGGCCGCGGTGGGTCAGGTAGTCCGAGAACAGCTCCGGGGCGCTGCGGCCCGAGCGCTGCGGCCGGGCGGAGCGGGTCGCCGCGTCGGGCAGCATCGACGGGTCGACCCGGATCTCCAGCGCCCGCGGGTACAGCTCCTGCACCTGCTCGCGCAGCCCGGCCCGGGGCGGCTCGGCGACGTACACCCGCAGCCAGGCGTCGTCTTCGGCCTGTGCCTCGGCCTGCGCGGTCAGCTCCTCCAGCGTGCCGCGCAGCGTGCGCAGCGGCGTGACGCTGGGCAGCTCCACGATGCGGGCCTGCGCCGACGTCTGGGCGGTCACCTCGACGATGGTCACGCTGGGGCGGTTCTCCTGCTCGCCGAAGTCCACCGCGATCGGCGAGCCGCTGTAACGGACCGGGCACGCCCCGGGCAGCAGCTGCGCCCGGTGCAGGTGGCCCAGCGCCACATAGTGGGCGTTGCTCGGGAACACCGACGACGGCACGGCGTAGCCGAGGATGCAGTGCGCGTCGCGCTCGCCGCCACCCATGGTCCCGCCGACCACGGTCAGGTGCGCCGTGAGCAGGTTGACGGTGTTCGGTTCGCCGAACGCCTGCTCGGCCAGCCGCGCCATCAGCCGCGCCAGGTGATCGGCGTAGGTCGCCTGCGCCTGCGCCTCGGTCAGGTCGAACATCTCCAGCGCGCGCACCGCGTACCGCTGGGACAGGAACGGCAGCGCGACGCAGCGCCACGCCTCGCCGCTCTTGGTCGTGCCGGACACGATGTGGTCGGCCGGGTTCTCGCTGATCCGGCCGCGCAGGCTGATTCCTGCCGCGTCGGCCCAGGAGCGCAGCGCGTCCAGCGCCGCGCCGTTGTCGTGGTTGCCGGCGATCGCGACGACCTCGGCCCCGGTGGCGCGCAGCGCGCTCAGCGCCCGGGTCACGATCTTCGTGGCCTCCGGCGACGGCGCGGCCACGTCGAACAGGTCGCCGGCGACGATGACGAGGTCGGGCTGCTCGGCCTTCGCGATCTGGACCACCGCGTGCAGCGCCGCGATCTGCTCCCCGGTGCGGGAGCGGCCCTTGAGCACCTTGCCGACATGCCAGTCGGAGGTGTGCAGAATCCGCATCGTCAGTCCTCGCCTCAGAAGGGGATCTCGTCGTCGGCCAAACCGTTGCGCGCGCCCGAGCCGACCACCGCGAACGGGTCGGTGGCGCTGACCATGCTGGCCAGCGTCGCCCGGGGCGCGGGTCCGGCCTCGCCGGGCCGGGTCGCCCAGGCCGGGAACGGGAACTCCACCGCCAGCGGCACCGGGATCTCCGGCTGGCCGACGAACATGGTGCCCGGCTTGGCCAGCAGCACCCGCTGGCGCTGCGCGGGCGGCAGGAAGCCGTACTCCGGGCGGCCGGCCTCGGCCGGGTCCAGCCGGCCGACGACGCGGATCGCCGAGTTCGCGACGATGCGCCGCTCCACCTCCGAGGCGGTCTGCTGCGCGCCGATCAGCACCACACCCAGCGAACGGCCGCGCTCGGCGATGTCGAGCAGGACGTCCTTGATCGGGCTGGAGCCGTCACGGGGCGCGTACTTGTTCAGCTCGTCGAGCACCACGAACAGCAGCGGCTTGGCCGTGCCCGCCTTCTCCTTGCGCTCGAACTCGGTCTTCAGCGTCACACCGACCACGAAGCGCTGCGCCCGGTCCGGCAGGTTGTGCAGGTCGACCACGGTGACCTGCGAGCTCTCCGCGGTGGAGATGCTGTGCGCGCGGCGCTCCGGCAGGTCGCCGCGGATCAGCCGGCCCAGGTCGCGCTTGCTGTTGATCAGCCGACGGGCGAACGCGTTGACCGTGGCGACGCCGATGGAGCTGCCCGCCCACTGGCCCCGGGTGTCCTCGTCGTTGAGCTGCTCGACGAGGTGGTCGACGAACTGCTCGTAGCTGTTGATCCGGAAGCCGTCCAGGGTGATGCCGCCGTCGCTGGGCACCGCGTGCTTTGCCAGGTGCGCGGTGACCGAGTGCACCACCATCGTGTACTGCTGCCGCTCGTCGTCGGCGTCGGCGAACACGTACGGCAGCAGCCGGTCGGCGCAGAACTGGGCCAGCGTCCAGTAGAACGGGTCCACGCCGGTGAGCCGGCTGGCCACGTCGGGGCTGCCCGTCGGGTCCCCGGCCCGGGCCGGGGCGAACACGCTGACCTGCGGGAAGGGCGCGGCCTCCAGGCCGAGCTTGTGGTACTGCGCGCGGGTGCGCTCGTCCAGACGGGTGTTCTGGTGGTCGAGGAACAGCAGGTCCTCGCCCTTGACGTTGAAGATGAGCGCCTTGGTGTTGACCGCGTCGCCGCCGAAGACGCCCGAGCGGAACACCGAGTAGAGCAGGAAGGTCGCGAAGCTGGTCTTCGTCGCCACGCCCGAGATGCCCGAGATGGAGACGTGTGCGCCCCGGCTGCCGTCGAGGAAGTCGGCGTTGAGGTAGACCGGGGCTCCGTCGCGGCCGGTGCCGATGGGCAGGCGGCGGTGCATGCGGTCGAACGACAGCGCGCTGTCGCGGGACTCGCCCTGGGCCCGGAAGGCGACCGCGCCGGGCAGCGGCGGCACGTACACCTCGGGCTCGACCCGGGTGACCGTGACCTCGGCCGCCTCCTGGACCTGCGCGGGCAGCATGCCCTCGGCGATGGCGAACACGTCGGAGTCGAAGCTCGCGCCCTCGTGGCGGGCCCGCACGCTGGTCACCACCCCGGCGATGGTGACCATGCCGATGTCGGGCAGCGGCCGCTGGGTCACCACCACGTCGTCCAGCTGCAGGTATGACCCCTCGGCGACCGCGACCCAGAAGGTCAGCGGACTCGCGTCCTCGGTGCCCAGCACCCGCCCGACCGGCGTTCCCGGCTGCTCCTCGCTCACCCGACGAACCCTAGCGGTCACCAACGACAAAGCCACCGTTCCGAGCCCTTCGCAGTGACCGGTGCCGCTCCCCGTGTCGCCACCACGACATCTGCTGGCGCCGATCTCGCGCGCGGCGCGGGCCGGTCATGATCGCCGTCGTCGGGCGAGAAGTGAGGTCTGACTGCGGGCGCTGGCCGCCTCCGGCATCGGCGGCGGCTTGATGCTGCTGGTGGCGCTGA